>NZ_JBFAJD010000022.1:0-154455 GCF_040655035.1 Streptomyces sp. NPDC050549 | reverse complement strand
CGGCACACCACGCGGCCTCAAGAACGCCTCACTGATGACCACCATGCACCCTTCCGACACCCGGGCCAGGCCCTGGACCGGGTCCGTCCACACCATAGGTGCCTCGCAGGACGACGACTTCCCCTGCTACCAGTGGGCGGACATCAACAACCACCTGAAGATCCGCTTCAAGCTCACCGCCCAGCAGCTGGCCTCCGGCCACACCCTCAACATCGGTATCACCACGGCGTTCGCGAACGGCAGACCGAGGGTCCGGGTCAACGACTGGGTCTCGACCGTCCCCACATCGGCCAAGGAGCCGGCGACCCGGTCACTGACCGTGGGCTCCTACCGGGGCAACAACCACACCTACAGCTACGCCATCCCCGCAGGCGCCTGGACGCAGTCCCCTGACTCCTACCAGGAGTTGACCCTCGACATCGTCAGCGGCTCCGGCGGCAACGCCTACCTCAGCCCCGGAGTGTCGTACGACGCGATCGAACTCCTGCCCTGAGCGGCCCCCAGTGGTCCGACGTCCCTTCTCCAACAACCCAGTTGACAGTCCATCAGTCGCCCCGGCGTGAGGCCGGGTCTCGAAGGAGCAGGTGTTGCACACATCAGTCAGGTGGGGAATGATCCCCGCACCCACAGGCGTGGGGGCTGTCACGGTCGCCGACCGTCAGCGCCGGTCGCACAGGCCGTCGGCCCGTTCCATATCGTTCGCACTGCCCGTTCCTGGACCCCGCACATCAGCCCGATTTCCGCCGATGCCGAACGTCTGCTGTCCACCGGCACGTTGGACGCGCGACTGTTGGACATCACGGAACTGATCCGCGCCGGCCGGGACGACGCGCGCTCGCACTCACTGCCGCTGATCGTCATGGAACGCCGCGGCACCGCGTCCGCCCGTTCCACCCTCACCGCGCACGCCGCCGACCTCGGCCGCACCCTGCGCGCCCTGAACGGCGGCACCCTCACCCAGCCCAAGGACCGCACCGGCGGCCTGTGGCAGTCACTGTTCAAGGGCCGGCTTGCCGACCGCGTCAGCAAGCTCTGGCTGGACGGCAAGGCGGAGGTTCCGGACGACGAGAGCAACACGACAGTCGGCGCTCCCAGCGCCTGGAAGTCCGGCCCGACCGAGCGTCTGCTCCCGTCCCGGCCGGTGTCTCCGTACGCCCCGACCTCGTCGTCCTGGACGTGATCCTGCCGGACGGCGACGGCTTCGAGACGTACCGCGCCCTGCGGGCCGCCGGGTCGACGCGCCGGTCCTCTTCCTCACCGCCCACGACCGGACCGAGGCCAAGGTGCACGGGCTGATGATGGGCGCCGACGACTACGTCACCAAGCCCTTCGAGCTGGAGGAGGTATCGCCCGCGTCCACGTGCTGCTGCGGTGCGGGCGCCCCCTCAACTGCCGGCTGCTGCGCGTTGGGGGCGTGGCGCTGGATCCGGCGACCCGCGAGGTCTGGCGGGATGGGACGCAGGTCGCCCTCTCGCGCCGGAAGTTCGATCTCCTCAGTTTCCTGATGGACAATGCGGGCCGGGTCGTCACCAAGGGGCAGATCCTCGACCGGGTCTGGCGGTCGGAGTTCCACGGCGAGTCCGGCGTGGTGGGCACCTATGTCTACTACCTGCGGCGCAAACTGGGCGACCGTGACCAGTCGCTGATCAGGACCGTGCGCGGCGTCGGTTACCTGATGGCGCGGGACGCGGGTCACCGGGCGCCGTCGGCCCGCGGATAGCCGCTGTCAGCAGCTGCCGGGCTTGTCGCGGGCGACGTAGTCCATGGCGGGGGTGCCGTCAGGGTTGACGACGTCCGCATAGGCGTCGACGTAGTAGCTGAAGGACCAGATACGGTCGCAGCCGCGTCCGCGCCAGCTGTGGACCACGGTGCCGACCGACTTGTAACCGAACTCCGCGTTCATGCCGACCGACACGGAGGCGCCGTGGGTGGTCCCGTAGGACTCGTTGACCCCCAGACTGACCGTGCCGTGCCCGCAGTTGGTCACCGAGTCGTTGAAGATCCGGCGTTCCTTTCCGACCCAGGTCCAGGAGGACGACGCCGGGAACTCGACGTGGGTCTCAGCGAGCCCGGGCTGCGGCATCACTTCCCCACGAAGAAGCACCTGCTCGTCGCGGTCGCCGGCCGCCGCTTCGACCTGCTCGCCACCTGGGCCAGGGAAGTGCACAAGCCCGAGGACGGCACCCGCCCCTTCCGTGTGACGCTCTGCATCACGGAGCGAATGGTCACCCAACCGGGACTCATCGAGCTGTTCGTCCTGATGTCGGCCGAGGCCGCAGGCCCCGCCAGCCCCGCTCACGACCTGTACGCCACCCACTACGACCGAGTCGTACGGGCGATCTCAGGAGAGTTCCGCAGCACCGCAGAACAGGGCTTCCTCAGGGCCAACGTCGACTACGAGGCCGTCGCTGGGCGCTACATCGCCATGAGCGACGGACTGCAGCTCCAGTGGGTGCTGAGCGGTGGAGCGCTCGACCTCGTCGGACTCATGCGCGGCTATCTCGAGCAGCTCGCACTCACCTTGCATGCCTCGCCCGACCCCCTGGATCTGACTTCAGCCGTATGAAGCCGCCCTGCCGGCTCGACCCTCCGGGGTGTCCGAGTGGGTTGATCAGGCACGGACGCGGCCACCACGACCACGGCGATGAGAGCACCTTGCAAGCGACCTCGCCGGATTGACGGGGTGCCGTGCAGACGGCGGATGTTCCAGTGGCGCTGCCACCCCGGTGCGGAGTCGTCGGGTCGAAGACGGTGAGGGCAGCGGCGGCCGGTGCCGTCCGCATGCCCGCGAGCAGCGGGACGAGCGCTTCGTCGTCGTGCCCGCCGGACGACGATGCCGTCGAGCCGATCCTGGCGACGCCCACCCGCCGGCACGATCCTGAGTCGCCGCCCGTGCTCTCCAGGCCGCAGGCGTACCCGCCGCGGGGATACTGCGCCCCGACGAGCTGGCGAGGGATCCCGCCCTCGGCGGGCGGGGGAGTCCCCGAGGGCAGCGGGAGCGGCCCGTTGAAGGATCCGCTCCACACCCTCGAAGACGGAGTCAGGCCGACATCAGGCCGAGACCCGCAGAACTCCCTCTTACAGCTCTGTCTTCGGGTTGCCGTTCTGTATTGCCTTGGCGCCAAGACAGGTGATCAACAGCGCTACGAGACTCTTCGCGTTGGTGTAGGTCCTGCCATAGACGTTGACCCGACCTCGGTCGTTTCGGTAGACCTCGCTGGCGTCTGCCCAGTGGTGCAGGGCGTAGACGTCCTCGGTGGTGAGGTCGTATGAAGTCCAGTCGCCGATGGCCGTGCGGATCCTGTTGTGAAGCGGCAGGATCCGTCCGGCTTCTGCGACACCCACGATGAAGGTCAGCATCGCCCGGGCGGTGTCCCGGTAGGTGCTCCTGGAGTTGTGGAAAGTTCTCACGGCGTCTTCGAACTGCGAGTACCCGATGCGCACATCGGTGAGCGGCCGGTCCGCGGCCCGCGCCAGGGCGTCATAGCCCTCGGGCCATCCATTGTGTATCTCGTCGCACCCCTCGGGCGTGTGGCCGAGAACCCAGCACTCCATGGAATTGTTGGGAGCGAGGGTGTAGAAGGCCACAACATAGAAGTCGCTGAGCCGGACCATGACGTGAACGGCGTGGCCGTCCGCGGTGTGGGCGACGATGTCTGCGAAATCGTTGGTCCGGGTGGTGTCGGTGACGGTGACGCCGCGCCTCGATTGTTCACTCTCGGGCCGGGCGGCCAGCACGAGGTTCCTGATCATGGCCAGGAAGTTATTGCTGCCGGTCGGGCCGTTCTCCACCTCCCAGTGGAGCTGCTGCGACGCGGTGAGCTCCACTTGGTGGGCGGAGCCGAACTGGACCGCCCGCGCCGGTGCGGAGTGGGCGGCGCCGGTTACCGGGGTTGCGGGGGAGAGGCCGTTGAGTGCGACGGCACCTGCGAGAGCGGCGGACAGGACTGCTGATGCGCCAAGGCGCCTGATAACAGCGGAGGGGGACCAGGTGGGCAACTCTTGCTCCTTGGCTCGTGCCGACGGCCCCTTTGGGCAGGTCGCCTGATGTGGCCGTCTGCAAATTCACCCCGATCTGACCGCCCCGGGAAGTTTTCAAGCAACCCTTTCCGTCACTCCAAACAATCCCGCCACCTGGGTAAACAGGCAGACGGGGCGGGAACGGCCGAGCAGGCCATGCTCACTCCCGCGCCGACGCCACCACGGCGAGCCCCCACCACCACCGCCAATACGAGCAGCGGGATGTCCGGGTCGTCGTGGGCCGCCAGCCACGCGTCGAGGGCGGCGCCCGCGATCATGGCGACGACCCACGCGGGCAGCGCGCACGTCCCACTCAAGCGGTACGTCGTCGATCCGGGCCGGGCAGACCCAGGTGCGCGCGGGCCGGAGGCACCGGTCTGGCGCGAGACCAGTGGCACACCTACGTACCGGACGCTCCACACCGCCGTGTGTGTGGCGCCAAGGTGTCACACGGGTGAACAATCTCTTTGTGCAGGTCAGGTAATTGATTAGCCCCACGAAACGGCTTTCCGAACAATTCCCCGGCGGCGATTCTCGTGCACGACGCCAGGTACACGACACCTGGTGCACGACCAGGAGAACGTCCATGAAGTTGTTGAAGCGCAACCTCCGGCGTACGGCCCTGCTGGCGCCGGCCCTTGCTCTGCTGACGATTCCCTTCTCTGCAGGGTCGGCCAGCGCGTACAGCCCCGGCTGGGACCCCAGCACCCACCCGGACCCGATCGGTGCCTGCAACGGCCAGGGCCCCCGCATCAACCTGTGCCAGTACCACGAGGTGCACGCGTGGACCGCGCTGGGCAAGCGGCACCAGGCCAGTAACGTGGTCAACAACTGCGCGGGCACCGACAACGGGACCTACGCGGTCACCTACACCTACTCGACGAACAGCTCGTACTCCTACCAGAGCACGCAGAGCCTGGAGGTCAGCGCCGGCTTCTCGGACGAACTGGAGGCGGGCATCAAGGGCAGCACGTCGACCTCCGAGACCTGGACCCTGGGCACCACCCGTACCGCGACCGCGACCATCACCAACACCATCCGTCCCGGGTACGCGGGCGCCTACTGGTTCGCCCCGTACGTCCGCCACTCCCAGGGCTGGGTGGAGGTCCACTACGACAAGAAGCAGTTCGGCCACTGGGACTGGTTCTACCCGAACAGGGGCTCCAACGGGGTCCGCATCGACACACCCGTCGCCTGGTCGGACGGGTCGCTGAAGGGCCAGGTGTACTGGGCCACGTGGAAGTGCAAGTAGACTCCACAGACCCCTCGAGCGGCTGATTCTCTGCGAACTGCTTCACCTCCGAGCCGCGGAGGAAACGGGCATGTCCGCCAGCGTGTCGCAGCCCGAGACCCGGTCCGTGGGCCACGCCGTCACCGTCGGCATCACCCTCAAGGGCATCGTCTGGCCCGGTGACACGGGCGAGTACTGGTTCACGCCGTGCTGGCGGCCTTCCATGGCTGGAGCGAGGCCCACTACGGCAAGCGGAAGCACGGTTACTACCCAGGCGAGGGCTCCATGGGCGTACACATCGACACGCCCGTGACCTTGGCGGACGGTTCGATGAAGGGAAGGTGCTCCTGGGCTCCGCGGAAGTGCCGCCCCCGTCGAGGAGCCTGCGTCGCCCCACCGCCGTCATTCGGCCGGTGGGGCGACCGGTCGGCATGCGGAAGCGGCGAATCTGACGATCATGGAACGGTGTCGCAACCGTTGACGTCGGCTGTGACACCCCCTCAGCTGTACGGTGCGAACGTCCCGTCCTTGTCATCCGGGGCTCGGCCACAGCCGGTTGCGCAGCCAGGCTTCCAGTCGTTTCTCGCCGGTGTGGGCGCGGTAGTTCAGGGCCGACGGCCAGGACCTGGCGCGGTGCCGGGGCTCCCGTCACCAGGAAAGGCATCCGCTCCTGCCGGAGCCGTCCAGCAGTGTCTGGAGGTCCGGCGCCGGAGTTCTGCAGCCGGGCCTGCGGCGATCACGCCGACGCGCGGGCGACGATCCGGCCGGGCGGGGGCGACAGAGCACCCGGGTCGATACCGAGGGCGTGGCGGGCCGCGATCCGTCCGAGGATTTCGGCGTCGATGTGGACAGCGGTGAGTGCAGGGGTCGACAGGGAACCGTATTCGGTCTCGTCGAAGCCGATCACCGCCACGTCCTCGGGCACCCGCAGCCCGAAGTCACGCAGGGCCGTCAGGGCGCGCAGCGCGATGTCGTCATCGAAGGCAGGCAGGGCGGTCACGTCCGAGTGGGCGGCCAGGAACGGTTCAGCCCTCGACGCCCGCGCCGAGCTGGAGGTCTTCGAGAAGATCCGCGCGCTGGCCGGCACCGGCCAGACAGTCGTCCTGATCACCCACCGACTGGCGTCCGTACGCCACGCGGATCTGGTGCACGTCCTCGACCAGGGGCGGCTGGTGGAGTCCGGGACGCCCGACGAACTCCTGCTCAGCGGCGGTGTCTACGCGGAGCTGTACGCGCTCCAGGCGGACCAGTTCACGGCGAAGGCGCCCGCCCCGAAGACGGGCTGACGGGTCAGGCGGCCACGTCCACGGTGTCGGCGCTGCGCACGATCACCAGGAACATGTCGGTCGCGATGTCCATGACGACCTCGGCGGGCATCCCTTCGAGACGGCGTGCCTGCGCGAACTCCTCCGCCGGCCACGAGCCACGCGGCCCGCCGGCGGGAAAACGCTGAAGCACTGTTCGCCCGTTCACCCTGTACCTCCCTGTCGTGCTGAACTCGGAGAGCTTCGTGAAGCCTCGTAGAGTTAAACGCCGACAGTACGGTGAACGACTCGCGAAGTGACGGTACTGAGACATAGTCGACACCTGGCCACACATCTTGAACACAGGTTTCCGTATCAGTCCTCGTACTCGTCGTGGTACAGAACACGTGCGCTGCCGGCGGGCGCCCCCAGCACCGACGCACGCCCCCTGGGCTCCTCCCACTCCTCCTGCCGCCCCAGCGCGGTCAGGTCCAGGAAGGAGGTGGTCGAGCCGAGCCCGTCGAGCCCGCGCTCGTAGGTCGAGTAAGTGTGGAAAACCCGGTCTCGGTCCCGCAGGAAGCAGCTGACCCCGGGCCGCTCGACGGGCTCCCCGTCCCCGACGAGTGTCACGTCGAAGTCCCAGTTGAAGTCCGTACCGAAGGACGAGTACCAGGGCACCGTCCACCCCATCCGCGCCTTGAACGGCAGGATCTTCGTGTACGGCGCCCTCGACACGGCGGCGAACGTGGTGCCGCGCGCCTTCAGATGGGCGAGATGTCCGACCTGGTCGAGGAACGCCGAGCAGCTGCGGCAGCCCGCCTCCCACTCGGGCGCGAACATGAAGTGGTAGACGACGAGTTGGCCGCGCCCCTCGAAGAGGTCGAGCAGGGTGGCCTTCCCGTCGCCGCCCTCGAAGAGGTACTCCTTCTCGATCTCCACCATGGGCAGCCCGCGCCGCTCGGCGTTGAGTGCGTCCCGCGCGCGCGTGGCCGCCTTCTCCTTGCCGAGCAGTTCCTCGCGTGCCGCGCGCCACTGCTCACGCGAGACGATCTCCGGAAGCGACATGGGCCCTCCTGTGACAACGGTCCGTTGAGGGGTGGACCGGAGCACGGACCGGAACTCATCGCTGCCGCGGGAAACTTCCGGAGATTCGTCGGAGACTTCTGTCGGAGACTTCTGTCGGAGACTTCTAGAGACTCGTCGCGTACGACACCGGGAGCGTGAGCAGCCCCCGCGCGCGCAGCGAGGGCCGCCACCGCACCTCGCTCTCCCCCAGCTCCAGCCGGGGAAAGCGCTCCAGCAGCGCGGCGAGCGCGATCTCGGTCTCGGCGCGAGCCAGCGGCGCGCCCAGGCAGTAGTGGATGCCGTGGCCCAGCGCGAGATGTCCGGTGGTGTCGCGGCCGAGGTCGAGCCGGTCCGGGTCGGGGAAGCGGTCGGGGTCGCGGTTCGCGGCGGACGCGGACACCCAGACCGTCTCGCCGGCGGGGATGGTGACCCCGCCGATGGTGATGTCCTCGACGGGGAAGCGCCGGATGGCGAGCAGCGCGGGGCCTTCGTAGCGCAGGAACTCCTCGACGGCGGCTGGAAGTTGGCTGGGGTCCTTGCGCAACGCGGCCATCTGCTCCGGGTGTTGCAGCAGGGCGAGCACGGCATTGCCGATGAGCTGGACGGTGTTCTCGTACCCGGCGAAGAGGATGAGGAAGGCGAGCGACATCAGCTCGTCCTCGCTGAGCCGGTCGCCCTCGTCGCGTACGGCGATCAGGTCGGAGAGCAGGTCGTCGCCGGGCTCCTCCCGTTTGTCGGCGAGGAGTTGGGTGAAGAAGCCGAGCATCGCGACGATCGCCTGCTTGCCGGCCTCGGGCGGTGTCCCCGGGGCGGGCGCGACGAGGGTGTCGGTCCACACTCTGAAGTCCCGGCGGTGCCGGTCGGGCACGCCGAGCAGGTCGCAGATGACGGTGATGGGGAGGGGCGCGGCGTAGGAGGCGATGAGGTCGGTGTCGCCCTCCGTGCCGAGTGCGTCGAGGAGTTGGTCGGCGGTGCGCCGAACGGGCGTACGGAGCTGCTCGGTTCGGCGCGGGGTGAAGGCGCGGCCGACCAGGCGGCGGACCCGGGTGTGGTCCGGCGGGTCCATGTTGAGGAGGTTCGCGTCGAGCGCGGGCGGCAGCGCGAACCCCTTGTAGGTCCCGGCCGTGGCATGCCTCTTGTCGAGCGAGAGCCGCGGGTCGGCCAGCGCCGCCCGGACGTCCTCGTACCGGGTGACGAGCCAGGCGGGGGTGCCGTCGGGGCCGGCGATGCGGTACACGGGGGCGCTGTCGCGCAGGCGCCGGTACACGTCGTACGGGTGGTCGAGAAGGCCGTCCGCGAGATCCATGGGGGACAGCCTAGAGGCGACCGGGGCGCGGCTCAGGTGTCGTATTCCTGAATGCGCCGGCCGTGGCTCCGGTCGACGAGGGCGGGCAGCCGTTCCTCCAACTCCCTTACGACGGCGGGTACATCGAGGGTCAGCAGCTCGCGGTCGCGCATCAGTACGCGGCCGTCGACGATCGTGGTGCGGACGTCGGCGGAGCGGGCGCTGTGCACGAGGGTGGCGGCGAGGTCGTGGACGGGCCGGGTGTGCGGGCCGGTGAGATCGACGAGGATCAGGTCCGCCCGCCGCCCCGGTGCGATGGAGCCGATCGAGTCACCCAGTCCGACTGCCCGGGCACTCTGGAGGGTGGCGTGGTGCAGCGCCTGACGGGACGTCAGCCAGCGCGGGTCGCCCTCGGTCGACTTCTGGACGAGGGACGTGAGGGCCATCGATTCCCACACGTCGAGGGAGTTGTTGGAGGCGGCGCCGTCCGTGGCGAGTCCGACCGCGATGCCGATGGCGCGCAGGGCGCGGATCGGAGTGGTGCTGGGCCAGCCGAACTTGAGGTATCCCCGGGGTGCGGTGGCGACCGCGACACGGCCGCTCGCGCGCTCCAGGACGGGCAGGTCGCGTTCGGTGATGCCGGTGCCGTGGGCGATGAGCAGGTCGGCGCCCAACAGGCCCGCGCGGTCGAGGACTTCGACCGGTGTGAGGCCATGGCGGGAGAGGCTGGTGTCGGTCTGGTCGCGGTTCTCGGCGGCGTGGAGGTGGACGGGGAGGCCGTGTTCCAGGGCGAGTTCGGCGGTGGCGGCGAGGTCGGCGTCGGTCACCGTGTAGGGGGCGTGCGGGGCGAGGGCGGTGGTGATGCGGCCGTCGGCCGCGCCCCGGTGCCGTAGCGCGAACTCCACCGACTTCTCCCGGCCTTGAGGTCCCTGGGAGGAGAAGTAGGCCTCGCCGAGGTGGGCTCGGATCCCGCACTCGGCGACCACGGCGGCGACCGTGTCCATCGAGAAGTAGTGGTCGGCGAAGCAGGTGACCCCGGCGCGGATCATCTCGGCGCAGGCGAGCCGCGCCCCCAACTCCACGTCTTTTTCGGTGAGGTTGGACTCGACGGGCCAGACGACGTCGTTGAACCACTCCTCGGTGGGCAGGTCCTCGGCGAGCCCGCGCAGCGCGACCATCGGCGCGTGGGTGTGGCAGTTGATCAACCCCGGCAGGGCGGCCTGCCCTCGCGCGTCGAGACGTTCGACGGCGGCCAGGCCGGCCACGTCCGCCGCGCTCGTCACCGACGCGACGAGCCCGTCCCGTACGACGATCGCGGCATCCTGCTCGAAGCCGACGCGCTCCTCGCCGTCGTGCACGAGGACGGCGCAGCCGGTGATCAGCAGATCTGCGGGAGAGTCACTCACTCTCCCAACGTACGACGCCGTCCTCGCCCCGTGTGAGCCGAACCGCGCATCCCGGCGTGGCGCTGTCGCGAGCCGCCCCGGACCAGCACGCTTGCCTCATAAGGCTTCTGGACCAAGGCTTCTGGAAGGAGCCCGGCATGCTCCTCGGCACCTGGAATCTGGAGAACCTGTACCGCCCCGGCGGCCCGTTCGGCCCCAAGGACAAGGCCGCCTACGAGGCGAAGCTCGCCTCCCTGGCCGCCGTGATCACGGAACTGGACCCGACCCTGCTGGGCGTGCAGGAGGTGGGGGAACCCGAGGCACTGCAGGATCTGGCCGGGATGCTCGCCGGCGAGTGGCACCTCGCCCTGTCCGCGCACCCGGACGTCCGGGGCATCCGGGTCGGCTTCCTCAGCCGTACGGAACCCCGGATCGTCGCCGACACGAACGCGTTCCCCGCTCAACTGCGCCCTGTGCAGTCCGACGACTCGGGCGCCGAGGAACCGGCCACGGGCCGCGGCCTGCTGGCGGTGGAGGTCACGACGGCGACCGGGCCGCTGACGGTGGCGGTCGCCCATCTGAAGTCGAAGCTGCTGACGTACCCGGGGAACCGTTTCTTCCCCCACGACGAGGGCGAACGGGCCCGGTACGGCGCCTACGCCCTCTACCGGCGGGCCGCCGAGGCGGCGACGCTGCGGGCGCTGGCCGACGAACTGCTGGCCGGTGACGGCCGTACCCGGGACGTGGCCGTGCTCGGCGACATGAACGACGAGGTCCAGGCAGCCACCACACAGATCCTGCTCGGCCCGCCCGGCTCGGAGATCGGCACGCCCGGCTACGACCGGCCGGACCAGGGCGACGCGGTCCGGCTGTGGGACGTGGCCCCGCTCATCCCGGCCGACCAGCGCTACTCCCGCATCAACTCCGGGCGCCGCGAACTGATCGACCACATTCTGGCCAGCCGTCACCTGGTGCACCGGGTGACGGCGGCGGGGACGGGACTGCCCGGAGCGGAAACACCCCAACTGCCGTCCGTGGGACCGGATCCGGCGGCACGGCGCGAAGCACCGGGGTCGGACCACGCACCGGTGTGGGTACGGGTGGAGTAGCCGTCGGCTATACGGCGACCGGGAGTTCGATGGCGCGCAGCCCCACGCGCCCCCTCCCCCGCTCGAACTCCTCCAGCAGCTCGGTGAGTTGCTCGATGTGCCGGCGGGTGAGCCGTCCCGTGTCGTCGAGGTGGACGGCGCAGGCGGTGGTGGTGTCGACGAGCCGTTCGAGTACAGCGGCGACCTCGTCGGTGCCCTCCGTGTGCCGGGCGAGGGCGGGGAGCTCGGCGGCCGAGACGGCGATGGCGCCACGGGCCTCGGCGAGCGTGCGGTAGGCCTCGCGGCGCAGGGTCCAGCGCTCGGCGCGGTCGCCGGACTCGCTCAGAACGTGCACGAGGTAGGCGTGCGCGGCGTCGCCCGCCGCCGCGAGCCGGGCACGCACTCCCCCGCCGCGCTTCCCCGGCATCGGCAGATGCCCGACGATCAGCACGATCGCGCAGGCCATCAGCGTCTCCGCGATCCGGCCGGCGGAGGCCTGCGGTTCGCCGCCGACCATCACGAGGGAGAGCACGAGGACGGTGACGACGGCGGTCTGGGCGGCGAAGTGCCGAGTGGCGACCGGGATGAGCGCCCCGCTGAGCGCCACGAGTGCGACGAGCCCTTCCGGCCGGGGCAGCACGGCCGCGAACCCGGCGAAGAGCAGCGCCCCCAGCACGGTCCCCGCCGCCCGGCACAGCACCCGGGAGGCGAGCGGTCCGAGGTCGGGCTTGACGAGGAAGACTGCGGTGGCGGGCAGCCAGTACCAGTGCTCGTGCAGCCCGTACCAGCGGGCCTGGTGCAGGGCCTGCGCGACAGCCACACTGGCCCCGAAGCAGAGGGCGACCCGCAGCCCGTACTCACGCCCTCCGGCCCCGAATGCCGTACGCAGCAGATCAGTTGCTGTCCGCCTCCGGGTGTGCAGATCGCTCCCCTCCGCCTGGTCGAAGGCGTCGGCGGCGTGCAGCAGGGCATCGTCGAGGGCGCGCAGCGCGGGCGCGGACCGATTGGGCGCGGGCAGCGGCCCGGTGTGCGCGTTGTCGCGCACGGCGGCGGCAAGTCGACGTGGCCCTTCACCCACCCGGGCCGACACCGCCTCCCCACCCCACGCGAGCGCGGTCGCGGCCTCGGCCAGCGGCAGCGCGGCGGCGTACTGCCCGTGCAGCCGCCGCTCGGCCGCGGAACTGGCGTACCGCCGCAGCCGGGGCCCGGCGAGGGCGTCCTGCGCGTGATCGAGAGCGGCGGTGAGCGCGGCGCGCCGGGCCGTCGCCTCCGGACCGCCGGTGGCGTCGAGCAGCGCGGCGATCGCGTCGTAGACGGCGGCTACGGCGTCCCGCTCGCCGTCGAAGCGGTAGTCGCCGGCGATGGCCCCGGGCGTGGGCAGTGCCAGCCGCAGCCCGACCAGCCAGGCGGCCCCGGCGAGAAACGCGAGGGCCCGCTGCCAGCCCGGTTCGGGCAGGGGCATCCCGGCGCCGATGGCGGAGGCGACGAGCAGCTGCGTACCGGCGCCGGACGCGACCGGCCCGATGGCGCTGAATCCGCCGGCGACCAGCCCGATCCCGGTGAGGAGAAGCGTCAGCACGACAGCTCCGACGTGCTCACCGGCATAGGTCCCGACGAGCAGCCCCGAGGCACCCGCGAGAGCGGGCCCACCGAGCCGCTTGACCGAGGCCCGCCGGCTGCCGGGCCGGTCGTTGATCCCGGCGAGCATCGCACCGAGCGCGGCCAGTACACCGAGGGACGTACGCCCGACGAGCACGGCGACGAGAAGAAGCGGCCCGGCGGACAGCGCCCCTCGCGTGACCGCGCTCCAGGGGACCGGCCCGCGCTGGGCGCGGAGCGTGTGGGCGAGCCAGGGCGGGAGGGAGAGTGCGGCGACTCGGCGGGACACGGGGCTCCTGTCTTGACGAGGGCGGGGTGTGCCTTCGGGCGACGGTGGCCGGGGCGGAGACTGAGGCTGTGTGTCCACGGTAGTTCGGGGACCCGCGGGGAACGGGCCGGTGGTATTTCGGGGGTGTGAAGGTTGGCCGTCGGGGGGCTTTCTTTATGAACACAACGCCCGGAACACAGCTTCCGCGTCCTTGTGCGCGCAGCGTCTGGAGGACGGTTTCCGCTTCGTCATGCGCGCGACGCCCCGAGGACGGCTTCCGCGTCGGAGACCGCGCGCGTGAGCGCATCCGCTTCCGCGCGCAGCCCCGCCACGATGTCGTCGACCTGCCGCAGCCCGGCCCGGTCCAGCAGCCGCTTCTCGTTCGTCACCCACTCCCCCCGCCCCGCCAGCACCCCGTGCCCGGCCTGTACGGCGGCCACGGCGAGCGCACCGGCGACCTCCGTGAGGCGGCCTTTCGGTGCGTGGTTGGCGCGTGCGTACGCGAGGGTGGCGCGGGCGGTGCCGTGCCAGCGGTCGGCGGCGGAGAGCCGTAGCTTCGCGGGATAGCCGTCGGGGCGGGGCAGTTCACCCCGCAGGACGCGGTTGATCGCCAGCTCGGCGACCACCAGATAGCTGGGAATCCCGGCGAGGTGAAACAGCAGCGGCTCCACCCGGAAACGCCCTTCCTCCGCCTCCGCCAACTCCCGCTCCACCACGTCCAGATCGCGGTAGTGCACGTCGACCCGCCGTCCGTCGACGGTCAGCCAGGCGCCTCCGTTGAAGACTCCCCCGCCCCAGCCGCCGACCTCCGAGACCTCCCCCTCCCAGCCGAGGGCGCGGAGTGCGGCGGGGTCGAAGGGGCCGCGGTAGTAGACCGCCAGGTCCCAGTCGCTGTCGGGGCGGTGGGTGCCCCGGGCGCGGGAGCCGCCCAGAGCGACCGCTCGCACGGCCGGCAATTCCGCGAGAAGGTCCGCGACTCCGCCGAGGAACGTCTCGTCGTCGACCGTCACTGGACGGACCCCATGGCCTGCGCGTCCAGCTCGGGAACCGGCTGCCCCCGGCCGCAGCTCGCCATGCGCGTCACCAACGCGGTGCCACCCTCCGACGCGGGTGCGGACAGCTTCGCATCCACCAAGTCCAGCCCCTTTCCGCGCAGTTCAAGACTCCACGGTAGTCCGACCCCGACCCCGACTTCCGGAACGCGGCGCGGGGAGGCCGCTTCCGTGGTGTCAGGAAGCGGGCTTGTCGGCCGAGGAGGACTCCTTGTCCTTCCCGTTCGGCCGTTGGGTGAAGACGGCCAGGTGCCACACCCCCTTCTCCCGTGTCACGGTGAAGGTGTCGCGCAGAGACTTGCCCGCCTTTCCGTCGGCCAGAAGGCAAGCCGACCCGGTGCCAGGACCCATGTCGTGGTCGATCTGGACATCCTTGATCTTCCACTCCTGCCCGCCCCGGTCCGCGAGGATCTGCGCGGCCTCCTGCCGGGACCAACCCTCGTCCTTGACTCCGCCGACCTTGATCAGACCGGCGGCGCTGCGGGAGTTGAGGGCGTCCACGTAGGCCTCGACGGCGTGGTGTACCCCGTCGGGCGATTCGGAGGATGCCGAGTGGGACGGTTCGGCCTTGCCGGCTTGGGCCGAGCAGCCGGTGGCGACGGCCGGCACGGCCGGCACGGCCGGCACGGCCAAGAGACGTCGACGTTCCACAGTGCGCTCCTTCATGAGCTGACTGGTCGGGGTCAGCCCGCAGCCAAGAGATCCCATTCGAACGCGACGTTCCCATGTGACGAATTCCTGATCCCGGAATGTCCGATTCCCTGTACCAGCCGCCATGGCCAGGAACGCGGATGAGTTCGCAGGGCGCGGTGGACGCGCTCTCTTTCGCTTCACGAAGTCCCCCCGAGACCCGACATACCCTCGGCCCGGCGTCGCGTGAGGCCCGTCGGGCCGATTGTCAGTGGCACACGGTTCACTTGAATGGTCACTGAGAGTCACCACGGGGGAGCGGCCGATGGCACCGAACGAAGCGAATGAGAGCGGGCGGGAGCAGGGGCCGGAGGGCGGTGACGACGCACGGGCCGCTCGTACGCATCTCTCATTGGCCGGGTTGCGCGCTCGGGGATGGACGGCCGGGATGGTGCGTCAACTGCTCGGTGGACCCGATCAGTTCCGGGTGAATCCGCCGTTCCGGGCGGCCGCGTGGACCCGCCTGTACCGCGTGGAGCGGGTCGAGGCCGCCGAGCGGAGCGAGGAGTTCCGGGCCGTGTCGGCGGCTGCCGCGCGGCGGTCCGTGGCGGCGCGGGCCGCTGCTCGGCGCAGGCGGCGGGAAGTGCTGGCGCGGATCGCGGCCGAGCCGATCGACGTACCGCGCCTGGCTCCCCACGAGCTGGCGGCACTGGCGGTCGAGCACCGCGATCGGCGGGGTGAGGAGCGGGGACGGGAGTCCGGGGGACACGAGCGAGGGGGCTCGTCGGCGGATCCCACCGCGGTCGAGAGCATCGATCCCGCCGCGCTCGACCGGTGGAAGGTCGACTATCTGTGTCATCGGTTGCTTCGCTACGACGACCTTCTGCACGGGCTCGGAAGTGCCGGGCGGGCCGCGGCCGAGAAGTTGCTCCGGCGACGGCTCTACGCGGCCATCACCGAGGCGTATCCGCTCCTTGCGCAGGAGTGCGAACGCCGGCTGTCCGAAGGGGAGGGCGGTCCACCTCCGGAATGACATGCCGGGGCTGTGTTCCCGAAAGCCGCGGAAGAGCCGTCCCACTCCTCCTGGCCGGAGACGGCGACGGGCTGAAAATTGGGGTGCGATCAGCGTCCTCCCTGTGATCGGCTGCCCTCCGCGCCGTACCGACCGCCGATTGTCGTTCGACCGACCCCTGGGAGCCCCTGTGCTCGAACGCGTCACCGCCCCCGCCCTCTTCCCACCGCCCACGTACTCCCACGCCACCGTCGTCGAAGCCGGTACGAAGCTCGCCTTCCTCGCCGGGGCCGTGCCGCTCGACGCCGACGGCAAGGTGGTCGGTGAGGGGGACGCAGTGCGGCAGGCCGAGCAGGTGCTGGTGAATCTGGGTGAGCAACTGCGGGCGGTCGGCAGCGACTTGGGGCATGTCGTGGCGACGGACGTATACGTCGTGAGTAGTGAGCCCTCGGTGCTGTCCGCCGTGTGGGAGGTGGTCGAGGCGTCCGGGCTCAGCGCGGGGCCGCACTCGTCGACGCTCGTCGGCGTGGCCTGTCTCGGATACACCGGGCAGCTCGTGGAGGTCACGGCGACAGCCGTCGTACCAGCCGTACCGTTCGCGTCGTCCGTACCGCAAGAGGTGGCGCGGCCGTGAATCCCGACCCCGAGACCGTCGTCACGCTCCGCCGGGCGACCGCCCCCGACGCGCGTCCCGCCGCCGACGTGTGGTTGCGGTCCTTCGCCGCCGCACTGCCGACCGTTGTCAGCCCCCGGTCCGCCGACGACGTGCGTGAGTACTTCCGGGATGTCGTCGTGCCGCTGCGCGAGGTGTGGGTGGCTGACGCGGCGGACGGTGGCGGAGTCGTGGGGCTGATGGTGCTCAACGGCGGTCTGCTGTCGCAGCTCTACCTCGACCCGGACTGGCGCGGGCGCGGTCTCGGGGACCGGTTCGTGGGGTTGGCCAAGGAGCGGAGTCCGGGGGGCCTGCAGCTGTGGACCTTCCAGGTGAACAAGCCTGCCCACCGGTTCTACGAGCGGCACGGCTTCGTCGCCGTCGAGTTCACGGACGGCAGCAGCAACGAGGAGGGCGAGCCGGACGTGCGGTATGTGTGGGAGCCCAAGTCCTAGGTCAGGGCTCTGCGTTGCGGGCCAGTTCCAGGGCGTACGACGGCCACCACCGGCCCGCTGCCGGGCCGCCCCGGCAGGTGCCGTCGGACTCGCCGGGGCGTTTGATCCACAGGTAGGCGTCGAGAAGGGGGTTGTCCGTGCGGGTCGTCGGCGGGGTGCCCAGCGCGCGGCCCGGCGGATTGCACCACGCGTCGGGGCCGGAGTAGGGGCCGTTGCCGTTGCGGCTGGTGTCGATGACGTAGTGCTTGCCGGCGAGGTCCTTGGAGAGCTGGTCGCCGTACGCCGAACTCGACTTGTTCGTCTGGAAGTTGGAGACGTTCAGGGCGACCCCGTCGGCACCGGCGACGCCGGACGCCTTCAGCGCGTCGACCAGCCGCCAGGCCTCGGGGATCCAGCCGGAGTTGCCGGCGTCGAGGTAGACGTGGGTGTGCGGTTGGCGTTTGAGGCGGTCGACGGCGAGCGCGAGCAGGGCGTAGCGGTCGGCGGCCACGACCCTGGTGCAGCCGGCGACCACCTGGGCGACGGCGTCCGGTTCGACGATGACGTAGGCGCCCCGGTCGCCGAGCGCGGTCGCGAACTCGTCGATCCAGGTGCGGTAGGCGGCCGCGGTGGGGGCACCGCCGAGTGAGTACTGACCGCAGTCGCGGTTCGGGATGTAGTACGCCACGAGTACGGCGACCCGGCCGGCACGGGCCGCGGCGGTGGTGCGGGCGCGGACGACCGGGCCGGGGTCGGGGCCGTTGAGCCACTCGGCCTCGGGTCTGGCGGCGATGCGGTCCATCAGCGTGGCGTCGACCGTTCGGCCGTCCTCGCGCCAGGTGGCCGCCTGTCGCGCGGCTCGGGAGTCGGGAGCGGTCCAGAAGGGTTCCGGTACGTCGCGGGTTGCCCCCGCGCAGCAGAGTCCTGCGAGGAGCGTGGCGAGGAGGGCTCGCTGTACCGGCATGGGCAAGGGAGGCTCCGTTCCTGCCGGTGGGGACTTGTCCTTTCCGGAGTGTGCGGGGCGTTCGCGCCGGCCTTGACGGGTGACCTGGTGGATCTCGGCAGGATCACCCCGACGGGGGATACGCCGCGAACGGGGGTGCCGGGATCTGTCGTATGGCGGGTGCGGCACCATCGTGGCTTGTCGCGCAGTTCCCCGCGCCGCTAAAGGCCACCACCCCAGGCTCGTTTCTTGGGCATCGGCCGCGCGTAGCTCCCCGCCCTGCTCGTCCTCAGCCCCAGCCCGACCAGCGACTCCGCCAGCTTCACCGCCGCCCCCACCCCGTCCACCACCGGCAGCCCCAGCTTCTCCCCCACCGCCCGCTGCAGTCCCGTCATCCCGGCGCAGCCCAGCACCAGCACCTCGGCGCCGGCCGCCCGCGCCCGTTCCGCCGCCGTGAGGAACGCCGCCTCCGTGCGGGCCTCGTCACCGCCCAGGTCCAGGACACCGAGCCCCGTCCCCACCACCGCCGCGCAGTTGCGGCCCACCCCGGCCAACTCCAGGCTGTCCTCGATCTGGCCGCAGGACCGTTCCAGCGTGGTGACGACGCCGTACCGGCGGCCCAGCAGGCAGGCCAGATGGGCCGCCGCCTCGGTGATGTCGACGACCGGTACGTCCACCAACTCCCGGACGCCCTCCCGTCCGTGCTCCCCGAAGCCGGCCATGACGACCGCGTCGTAGGACGGGCCGTCGTATGTCCGCAGCAGGTCCATGACGGCCGCCGCCGAGAGGTAGCTGTCGAGCCAGCCCTCCGCCGACTCCGGTCCCCACGCGGGGGTCAGTCCGGTCACGGTGGTGCCCGGGCCTGCGGCGGCCCGGGCACCTCGTACGATCTCCTCGGTCATCTCCTGCGTGGTGTTGCAGTTGGTGACGACGATGCGCACTCCGCTCAGACCTCCACCGGCTTGGGGGCGGGTTCGGCGGCGGCTCGCTCGGAGCGGCAGATCAGCAGATAGAGGCCGGCGCCGAGCGCCGTACCGATGAACCAGGAGTACGGGGCGACATCGCTGAACGTCTTCACCAGTGCGAGGACGGCCGCGACGGCCGCCGAGGGCAGGAACGCCCACAGGGCCTTGGGGTTGACGCCCTTGCGGTAGTAGTAGCGGGAGCCGGGGGTCGCGTCGAAGAGTTCGTCGACGTCGATACGGCCACGCTTCACCCAGTAGTAGTCGACCATGATCACGCCGAACAGCGGGCCCAGGAAGGCGCCGAGGCCGCCGAGGAAGTAGTTGACGACCGTGGGGTTCGAGAAGAGGTTCCACGGAGTGACGACCAGTGCGGCGACCGTGCTGATCATGCCGCCGATCCTGAAGGTGATCTTCTGCGGCCAGACGTTGGCCAGGTCGTACGCCGGTGAGACGAAGTTGGCGACGATGTTGACGCCCATGGTGGCGACGGCGAACGTGAACGCGCCCAGCACCATCACCCAGGTGTTGCCGACCTTGGCGACCAACTCGGCCGGATCCGTGATGGCTTGGCCCCAGACCTCCAGCGAGCCGGCCGTGACGATCACCGAAACGACCACGAAGGCCGTGGAGTTGATGGGCAGGCCCCAGAAGTTGCCGCGGCGGACGGTCTTGTAGTCGGGCGCGAAGCGGGAGAAGTCGCAGAAGTTGAGCATCAGCGTGCCGTAGGTGGCGAGGATCAGGCCGATCGCTCCGAACCACTGGCGCCACTGCTCGCCGAACGAGACCGGGTGCGGTGTGGAGGTCAGCGAGATCGACCAACCGGCCTTCGCCAGCACCCAGATGGCCAGGGCGATCATCACGAGCCAGATCGCGGGGCCGCAGAAGTCCTGGAACTTCCGCACCGACTCCATGCCCTGACTGATGATCACCGCCTGGATCAGCCACAGGGACACGAAGGAGACCCAGCCGAGGGCGTCAAGTCCCAGGAAGGAGTGGTGAGTCCAGGATTCCAGGCCCGGCCAGGCGGCCAGCAGCATCACGTTGACGGCGACCGACGCCAGGTAGGTCTGGATGCCGTACCACATGATGGCGATCACGGCCCGGATGAGGGCCGGGATGTTGGCGCCCCAGACGCCGAAGCTGATGCGGCTCACGACCGGGAACGGGACGCCGTGGGCCTGTCCGATCCGCCCCATCCAGTTCATGCCGACGTAGATGAGCACGAAGCCGACGAGGAGGGAGGTGAAGACCTGCCAGACGTTCATGCCGAGGACCAGCAGGCCCGCGGCGAAGGTGTAGTTGCCGAGGTTGTGGACGTCGGACATCCACATGGCGAAGAGGTCGAAGACCTTCCAGTTGCGCTTGCCGGCGGGGGCGAGGTCTTCGTTGGTGAGCCGGGGGTCGGGGACGAACGCTGGTGTGCCGGTGGCTTCGGCACGGTCGGCGAGGGACACGGGGCCTCCAGGGCAAGGGGACGGAGGTGTGAGGAGGGGTGGGGGTGGATGAAGAGAGCAGGACGGCCGTCGATGTCGTTTGGTATACCAAACTGCCGTCATAGTCCTCCCGTCAACCGTTCCGGCCGATGTCCCCACTGTTAACGCTCCGTAAAAGACCCCCGGAGTCGGCGAAGATGGCCCCATGAGCTCCATGACAGCGAAGATCGAACCCCTCGGGGCGGTGCGCGAACGCGTCCTGGCGACCCTGCGGCAGGACATCATCGCCGGTCGCCTCCGTCCCGGAGACCGGCTGGTGGAACGCGAGCTGGCCGAGCGCTTCGGGGTCTCGCGGGTACCGGTCCGGGAGGCGATCCGGGCCCTGGTCGCGGAGGGCTTCGTCCTGTTCGAGTCGGCGCGCCGCACGGTCGTACGACGGCTGACCCCGACCGACGTCAAGGAACTGTTCGAGCTGCGCGAGGCGCTGGAGGTGTACGCGGCCGGGCTCGCCGCGTCCCGCGCCACCCCTCAAGCACTCGCCGAACTACGGGAGTTGCTGGACAGCGCGGCGGAAGCCACCAGGTCCGACGACGCCGAGGCGATCACCGACGTCAACACCCGCTTCCACGACCGCATCCTGGCCCTGGCCGGCAACAGCCTGCTGATCTCGGTCATGGAACCGGTCGACGGCCGACTGCGCTGGCTCACCCGGCAGAACGAGGAGTGGCCCCAACTCCTCACCGAACACGAGGAGTTGTACGAGGCGATCGCCTCGGGCGACCCGGACCGCGCCCGCGCCCACGCCCTCAGCCACGTCCAGGCGAACTACCGCTCCACGGTGCGCCACCTCTTCGGTGACGAACTGGGCTGACTGACCAACTCGGTCAACGGCGGGCGTACTTGTCCGTCGCCGCCACCAGCGCCTCCACGACACCCGGCGCGCTCAGGTCGTGACCGGCCTCGTCCACGATCACCAACTCACTCCCGGGCCAGGCATGTTGAAGCCGCCAGACGATGCCGAGAAGGTTGCCGAGGTCGAGGCTGCCCTGGACCAGGGTGCCGGGGATGCCCTTGAGCAGGTGCGCGTCGCGGAGCACGACGCCCTCGTCGTTGCCCTCGCCGAGAAAGTGGTCGTTGCCGAAGTAGTGCGTGACGGTGCGGGCGAAGCACATCCGGAACTCCGGGCCCTCGTACCGCTTTTCGGAGCGCGGCGGCGCCGGGATGATCGCCGTCTCCCAGTCGGTCCACGCACGTGCCGCCCGCTCCCGCACCGCCCGGTCGGGGGACTCGATGAGCCGGTTGTAGGCAGCGGCGAGGTTCCCGTCGCGTTCCCCCACGGGCAGTTCACCGACGAACCGCTCGAACGCCTTCGGGAAGAGTTTCCCAAGTCCCCTGGTCAGCAAGGCCACTTCGGCGTTGGATCCGGTGGCGACACAGGTCAGCACCAGCTCCGACACCGCTTCGGGATGCGTCTGCGCGTACCGCAGTCCGAGCACCGACCCCCAGGACGCCCCCCGCACCAGCCACCGTTCGATCCCCAGGTGCCGTCGCAGCAGCTCCAGATCGGCGATCAGGTGAGCCGTCGTGTTCACGCTCATGTCGGTGTCGTAGGCGCTCGCGTGCGGAGTGGAACGTCCGCACCCGCGCTGGTCCAGCAGCACGATCCGGTAGGCGCCGGGGTCGAAGAAGCGCCGGGAATAAGGCGAACAGCCCGATCCCGGGCCGCCGTGCAGCACGACCGCCGGCTTGCCGCGCGGGTTTCCGCAGGTCTCCCAGTAGACGAGGTTGCCGTCCCCGACGTCGAGCATGCCGTGGTCGTACGGTTCGATCTCCGGATACAGGCCCATCCGGCGAACCTAAAGCCTGCCACGACCCACCTGCCAATGGTTATCGGGCGGCCGGCAGGCCCGCCGCCCCGGCCGCCGTGCGCAGCACGTCCCGCAGCATCGCGGGGGTGAGCTTCCCGGTGAAGGTGTTGCGCTGGCTGACGTGGAAGCAGCCGAAGAGGTCGAGGCCGTCGAGCGGCACCCGCACCCCGTGCCCGAACACCGGTCGCGGCCTCGGCACGGCCCACCCCGCCGCCGCGAACGCGGGCAGCGCGGCCTGCCAGCCGAAGCCGCCGAGCACGATGGCGGCCTTCAACGTCGGCCGCAGCAGCGTCAGTTCGTCGACGAGCCAGGAGCGGCAGGTGTCGCGCTCCTCGGGGGTGGGCTTGTTGGCGGGCGGTGCGCAGCGCACCGGCGAGGTGATGCGCACGCCGTACAGCTCCAGGCCGTCGTCGGCGCTCACGGCGGTCGGCTGTGAGGCGAGGCCCACGTCGTACAGGGCCTCGTACAGTACGTCCCCGGAGCGATCGCCCGTGAACATGCGGCCGGTTCGGTTCGCACCGTGCGCGGCCGGGGCGAGGCCGATGATCAGCAGGGGCGCGTCGGCGGGGCCGAAGCCGGGTACCGGGCGGCCCCAGTACGTCCAGTCCGCGAAGGCCGCGCGTTTGGTGCGGGCCACCTCCTCGCGCCAGGCGACCAGCCGGGGGCAGGCCCGGCAGCCGGTGATCCCGCGATCGAGGTCGGACAGGTTCATCCCCTCACCGTACGGGCTCCGGTGAGGACCGGGCCGAGCACCTCGGCATCGGCCGTGCCCGCTGTCATCCGGGGACTAAAATCGGGGCATGGCTTCCGAGGGCGTGCACGAGAGCGACGTGAGCGACGAGACCGACGATCATCGCCCCGCGCCCGAACCGCAGGGCGATGCCGCGGCCGCCGCCGCGGCCGCCGGTCCCTCGAACGGCGAGAACGTCCGCGTCGACAGCTGGATCTGGTCCGTCCGTCTGGTCAAGACCCGCTCCATGGGCGCCGCCGCCTGCAAGGGCGGCCACGTCCGCGTAAACGGCGAGCGGGTGAAGCCCGCGCACTCCGTCCGCGTCGGCGACGAGGTTCGCCTGCGACACGAGGGCCGGGAGCGGATCGTCGTCGTGAAGCGCGTCATCCGCAAGCGGGTCGGCGCTCCCGTCGCCGCCGAGTGCTATGTGGACAACTCCCCGCCGCCCCCGCCTCGCGAGGCCGTGGCCCCGGCCGGTATCCGCGACCGCGGCACCGGCCGCCCCACCAAGCGCGACCGCCGTGAGCTGGAACGGCTGCGCGATCTGCCCGCCTCCGGCTCCCCCGGCGAAACGCCCGACCCGCACCGCGGAGCACACGGCACCGCCCGCCACAACACCCGCCGGGGCACGCAACGGTGACACCCGGCGCGGCTGTCGGCCGTCAGTCCATCGGCACCGCCCGCACCCACACCCGGTCCGGTGTCAGATAGCTGTCCACCTTCAGTCCCGCCTCCGCGAGCGCCTCCTCGAACTGGTCCTTCGTCAGGGGCCGGGACAGGAACGTCTGGGTCCAGACCGCGTCCGGGAACACATACTCCGCGCGCACCGAGTTGACCCCGTCCCCGACCGGCTCCGCCGACACCAACCGCAGGGTGAAGCCGCTGGGGTCGACTCGCTCGCGCGGCAGGTCCGAGTGGTAGTCCTCGCCCTCCCGCTGGATCAGCACACAGCCGCCCGCCGCGACATGCCGTACGCAGGTCCGCAGCAGCCCGCGCCGCACCTCGGCGTCTCCGGCGTGCACCAGGAACGACGCCAGCATCACGACGTCGAAGGTCTCGCCCAGGTCGAGGTTCTCGATCGGGCTGCATATCGTGCGTGCGTCCCGGACCCGCGCCAGCATCTCGGCGGACTCGTCGACCGCCGTGACCTTGAATCCGCGCTCCAGGAGGGGATGGGTCACCCGTCCCACCCCGCTGCCCAGCTCCAGGATGCGCGCGCCCGCCGGCACGGCCGCCGCGATGATGTCCGGCTCCGCTCCCACGGGCAGCCGTGAGTACAGCTCCACCGCGCAGCCGTCCGGGGTGATCGCCCCGGGTCCTGTCCCCCCGTACCCCTCACGCATTTCGAGTCGCATGCCCGTCCAACGGCCCGTGTCGCACGCCCGTTCCTGACTCGCACTGGTTCACCCGTACGAGTCAATTCCCTTGGGACAGGCAACCGTTGGGGCTGGTCAGGCAACCGTTTGGGCGGCATCGGAGCGCGACCTGTCGGCATCGGATGGCGGGTCCTGGCTCAGAGCGGGAACCATCCGTGCCCGAGATACCAGTGTCCGCCCGCCCGCAGATGATCCCCGACGACCCGCTCCACGGACGTACGCCGCGGCAGGGTCGCCACCGGCAGATCGGAGTTGCCGAACACGAACTGGACCGGATCGCCGTCGGCCGGCTCCGTGTCGTCGTAGGCCACCCGGAACCGTTCCTGGAAGTGGACAATGTTCGAGTCGGCCGGAAGGTGTTGCTTCAACTGCCGGTCCAGCAGCCAGGAGTGGCAGACCGCGACCGCATGGCGTTCCTCGGGGAAGTGCCGGGCGAAGAACGGGCGGGCCAGCTCCAGCGAGCGGTCGCAGGCGGCCGGCGAGAGCGGCCCCTGGAAGTCGGGGATGTGCAGGCTCAGGCAGGGTGTCCCCGGCTCGACGTCCAGTCCGGCCGCGACGAGCCCCCGCGCGGTGCGCTCCCCGAGCCGCGCCCGTTCGTACTGCAGCCGCCCCAGTTGGTACAGCTCGCCGCGGAAGTGCGGGACGAGCCACTGCGGGATCGGTACGCCTCCCCCGCCGTACCGTTTGTGGTTGACCGCGATGTTGCGTCCCAGGTCGGCGAGGGTGTGCCGGGAGATGTCGGCGGGGATGCCGCGTCCGCGGTGGTACGCGCGCGTGGCGGGCAGCGCGGCGACGAACACGTACACGGAGAAGTAGGAGCCGATCTCCGGCGGCACCTCGGGCAGCCGGGCGAGGAGCAGCTCGGTGAGCCGGGGCCAGTGGCCGTGCTCCCCGATCTCCTTCACCAGCGCCTCGACGCACTCCTCCAGGAGCCGCATCGCGTCGGTGTCCCGCGCCAGCACCTGGCGCAGTCGGACCAGTTCGTTGATGTCCTCGTGGGGTACGGCGAGGTCGAGCAGGATCTCGGGCAGTTCCTCGGCGTCCGGCAGCACTGTGCGTTTCCCCTCCCTGTGGACTCTCCTACCTGTGGAGAACGTCCGACCCGAAGAGTACGTTTCAAGGAGGAGTAGTGATCCCGATGCGTACGGGCAGTGAGCCGACGACCGCGCGCAGTCCGCTGCGGGCGCGGTTCTGGCTGAGCGTGTGGGGGTTGGTCTGGACGATCTTCGGCACGGCGGCGTTCGCGCTCGCCGGGCGCCCCGGGTGGGCGGCGGCCTGCGGGGTGCTGTGGCTGGTCGTCACGATCGACATGGCCATGATCCTCAGACACATGCGCCAGGGCCCGCACTACCAGCCGGGCCCCGACATCCCGCCGTACCGGCCGCCGGAAAACCGCCACCCCTGACCGACCCGGCGGGGAGTGCCCGCCTGCCCCGCGCGGGGTGCGCCTACCCGTCGAAGCGGGCCGCCTTCAGGTACTGCGGCTGGGGATCGAGCGCGGCGGCCAGCCGGAAGTGGCGTTTGGCCTGGTCGGTGCGTCCCTGCCGCTCGTAGGTGCGGGCGAGCGCGAAGTGCGCGAACGCGTTGTCCGGCTCACGCTCCAGGACGATGGTGAACTCCAGCTCGGCGGGGCGCAGTTGTGCGGCGGCGAAGAAGGCACGCGCACGCAGCAGGCGGGCGGCGGTGTTCTCGGGGTGCGCGTCGATGACGTTGTCGAGCAGCTTCACCGCGCCCCGCGGGTCCCGCGCGGCGAGCAGCTGCTCGGCGGCACGGAAGTCGATGACATGCGTCTCCGGAGTACGTCCGGTCGTTCCGCTGTTCTCGGGCACGGCGAATTCCTTCCCTCGCTCGCACGTTTCAACGCCCGACGAAAGGCCCGCTATTCCTGGGGTGGCTGCTGGGGCGCGTGCGCCCTGCGCACGAGTTCGGCCCATACGTCCTGTACGCGGCGCTCCAGCGTCTCCAGGGGTACGTCGTTGTCGATGACGACGTCCGCGATGGCGAGCCGCTTCTCGCGCGTCGCCTGGGCGGCCATACGCGCGCGTGCGTCCTCCTCGGTCATGCCGCGCAGCCGCACCAGCCGGTCGAGCTGTGTCTCGGGGCTCGCGTCGACGACGATCACGAGGTCGTACAGCGCGGCCAGGGCGTTCTCGGCGAGCAGGGGAACGTCGTGGATCACCACGGCGTCGTCGGCCGCGGCGGTTTCGAGCTCTCGGGAGCGTCTGCCGACCAGGGGGTGGACGATCGAGTTGAGGACGGCCAGCTTCTCGGGGTCGGCGAAGACGATGGAGCCCAGCTTCGGCCGGTCCAGGCCGCCGTCCGCACCGAGCACGTCCTCGCCGAAGGCCTCGACGACCGCCGCGAGCCCGGGAGTTCCGGACGCGACGACCTCGCGCGCGATGCGGTCGGCGTCGATCAGCACGGCGCCGTAACCGACCAGCAGCCGCGACACTTCACTCTTACCGGCACCGATGCCCCCGGTGAGGCCGACCTTCAGCATGGACAGAAGCCTACGGCCTGTCACTGACAGGCCACCCGGTGACCGACGACCGCCGACTAGCTGTCGCCCTCGCGCTCCGCCAGGAAGCGCTCGAACTCCTGCCCGATCTCGTCCGCCGACGGGATCTCGACGGGTTCGGCGAGCATGTTGCCGCGGCTCTCGGCGCCCGCGGCGGCGTCGTACTGGTGCTCAAGGCCCTGGACGAGCGCCACGAGCTCCTCGTCGCCCTCCTGGATCTGGCGGTCGATCTCGGTCTGGGTGCGGTGGGCCTCGGTGCGCAGGGAGTGCGCGATGCCCGGGAGGACCAGTCCGGTGCCCGCCGTGATGCCCTCCAGGACGGTCAGGGCCGCGTCCGGGTACGGGGAGCGGGCGATGTAGTGCGGGACATGCGCGGCGACGCCCAGGACGTCGTGGCCGGCCTCCATGAGGCGGTACTCGACCAGCGCCTCTGCGCTTCCGGGGACCTGCGCCTCGTCGAAGGGGCTGCGGTGGCCCGGGACGAGGTCGGTGCGGTTGCCGTGCGGCGTCAGGCCCACCGGGCGGGTGTGCGGGACTCCCATGGGGATGCCGTGGAAGTTCACGGACAGGCGGACGCCGAGGCGCTCCACGATCTGCTGGACGGCCAGGGCGAAGCGCTCCCACTCCACGTCCGGCTCGGGGCCCGACAGCAGCAGGAAGGGCGCTCCGGTGGCGTCCTGGACCAGCCGTACGTCGAGGGTGGGCTCCTCGTAGTCGGTCCACCGGTCACGCTTGAACGTGAGCAGCGGACGACGG
Source organism: Streptomyces sp. NPDC050549 (assembly GCF_040655035.1). NCBI lineage: Bacteria > Bacillati > Actinomycetota > Actinomycetes > Kitasatosporales > Streptomycetaceae > Streptomyces > Streptomyces sp. NPDC050549. The sequence goes on along the minus strand of NZ_JBFAJD010000022.1, from coordinate 126,901 downwards.
GCGCGGTAGTCCACGAGCCGGTCGTGGTCGAACCTGGCCACGACCTGGTGGGGCAGCGTGTCGAGCAGTCGTTCGACGATCTGGTCGCCCGTTTCGCCTGCGTCGATGTATCCGTCGAAGTGGTAGAGCATGACAAGACCGGCCGACTCCTGTGCGAGCGCCATGTCGACGACGGCCAGGCCCTTCGGCTCCCATGCGTACAAACCCTGCGGATCAAGCACTGTGACCGCTCCTCCTCGTGTTCGTACTGCACAACGCCCCACAGGGCATGGGCATTCCCGCCCATGCCCCTGATCAGGCACCTCTTACGGGCTTTTCATGCGCCGCTCCCCTGCGTCACCAGGAGGGCGTCCATGTCATGAAGACAGCACGCGCGCGTGGAGCGCGGTCACGGCCTTGCGGGCGGAGGAGAACGCGCCGTGCTGCCAGGCGTCGGTGTAGCTGAGCCAGTCGCCGGCGAAGTAGACGCGTCCCGTGGGTTCGTTGAGCGGCTTGTAGCGGACGTCGTCGGGGCCGCCGGGGGTGTCGTGCCACGCGGCCTCCAGGTGGGGCGTCTGACGCCAGTGGTGGGAGAAGGACGATGCCAGTTCGCTGCGGTACTTCTCCCCGTAGATCTTCACGCCCGCGGCCACCGCCCGTTCTTCGCGCCCCTTCGGGGTGAGCTTGGCGTACGAGTCCGCGTTGTCGTCGTAGTTGTAGTACCCGATGAGGACGCCCCGCTCACCATGGAAGCCGTACGAAGGGTGCCAGATGTGGGTGACGTCCTGGTCGGTCTCGGTGATGCCGCCGTAGATCCGGTGATCCAGCTCCCACCAACGGGACTTGTACTCCAGGCCGATCTTCGCGGCGGACGACGGGGTGATCGCCTCCAGTGCGGCCTGTACGCCGCTGCCGAGGTTGTGCGGGATCTTGGCGAGGATGTTGGGCGGCAGGGCGCCGACGCAGTAGTCGGCCTCGACCACCTTCGTACGGCCTCCCTGGGTGTAGGTGACCGAAACGCCGCTCCCCTTGTCGGTGATTTTCGAGACGGCCGCTCCGGTACGGATGCGATGTGCGCCGATCGCCCGGGTCAGCGCCTTCGGTATCTGGTCCATGCCGCCGACCGGCTGGAACATCAACATGGCCTGGTCGAAGCCGAATTCGAAGGAGAAGTAGCGGCCGACACCGCTGGCGAGGACCTCGGAGGCGGTCGGGACGTCACCGAGCAGCACACCAGGGGTGCCCGCGGCGGCCGGTACGGTCGTGTACCCGCGCCGCTCACCGCCCGTGTACTTCAGCGTGTCGCCCAGCTCGCCCCAGTCCTTCAGGAACTCGACCAGCCGCTCCTGGTCGGTGGCGGTCAACTCCTTGTCCAGGGCGCCCTTGTCGGTGGCCTTGGCGAGCAACTCCGAGACATAGCCGTAGACATCGGCCTTGGCGGTGCGATAGCGCTCGGGCTTGGTCATGCCGGCGGACTCGTTGTAGATGTACGCGTCCGCGTTCACGTTGGTGAACACCTGGATGGGGACGCCGAGTTCACGGCAGTAGTCGAGGGTGATCATCCACTGCGGGATCCGCGCGGGACCGCAGTTCATGTAGTGGCCGTCGGCGAAGCGGGCGGTCTGCCGGTTGCCGTAGAGGTCGGTCGTCGTGTCGCCGCCGCGGACGGTGAAGTTGCGGCCGCCGGTACGGTCCCTGGCCTCCAGGATCGTACAGTCGTAGCCGGCCTTGCCCAGTTCGTACGCCGTGGCCAGTCCGGCGATGCCACCGCCGACGATGACGACCTTGGCCGCGCCGCGTCCGGTGAGCGTGAAGTCGCTTGCGTTCAGGGCGCGGAAGGGCTGCTCCCGCTGGGCGGCCTGCGCGGTGGGAGCGAGCCCGAGGGCCCCCATGGTGGCGAACATGGTGCCCGCGCCACCGGTGACGCCCACGTTCCGCAGAAAAGCACGTCGGCTCTGGTTGCTTGCCATGGTCCGGCTCCCCTCTCCGATCATGAATGACCGGGGAAGCGTGCCAACGGCCGGTTACGGCACGGCAGTTACTGATGTATCTCACATGTTTCTGCAAGGCCGGGGAAACGACCGAGGGGCCGCACCTCGAAAGGTACGGCCCCTCAGTTCAAGAGCTACTGCTCAGGTGATCAGCTCTGGCCGCCGGCCAGCTTCTCACGCAGGGCAGCGAGCGCCTCGTCCGAAGCCAGGGCGCCGGACGTGTCCGCACCCTCGGAGGAGTACGAACCGCCACCACCGGCGGCGGCCGGAGCCGCACCCGGGGTGTCGACGCCCTCGGCCGCCGCCTGGGCGTCGGCCTCGCGCGACTTGATGACCTGCGCCTGGTGCTGCTCGAAGCGCTGCTGCGCCTCGGCGTACTGGTGCTCCCACGCCTCCCGCTGGGTCTCGTAGCCCTCGAGCCAGTCGTTGGTCTCGGGGTCGAAGCCCTCGGGGTAGATGTAGTTGCCCTGGTCGTCGTACGACGCGGCCATGCCGTAGAGCGTCGGGTCGAACTCGACCGAGGCCGGGTCGGCACCGAAGGACTCGTTGGCCTGCTTCAGGGACAGCGAGATCCGGCGACGCTCGAGGTCGATGTCGATGACCTTGACGAAGATCTCGTCGTTGACCTGGACGACCTGCTCCGGGATCTCCACGTGGCGCTCGGCCAGCTCGGAGATGTGCACCAGACCCTCGATGCCCTCGTCCACGCGGACGAACGCACCGAACGGAACCAGCTTCGTGACCTTTCCGGGCACGACCTGGCCGATCTGGTGGGTGCGGGCGAACTGCTGCCACGGGTCTTCCTGGGTCGCCTTCAGCGACAGGGAGACGCGCTCGCGGTCCATGTCGACGTCGAGGACCTCGACGGTGACTTCCTGGCCGACCTCGACAACCTCGGAGGGGTGGTCGATGTGCTTCCAGGACAGCTCGGAGACGTGGACCAGACCGTCGACGCCACCCAGGTCCACGAAGGCACCGAAGTTGACGATCGAGGAGACCACGCCGGAGCGGACCTGACCCTTCTGGAGGGTCGTGAGGAAGGTCTGGCGGACCTCGGACTGGGTCTGCTCCAGCCAGGCACGGCGGGACAGGACCACGTTGTTGCGGTTCTTGTCCAGCTCGATGATCTTGGCCTCGAGCTCCTTGCCCACGTAGGGCTGGAGGTCGCGGACACGGCGCATCTCGACGAGAGAAGCCGGCAGGAAGCCACGGAGGCCGATGTCGAGGATGAGACCACCCTTGACGACCTCGATGACGGTACCGGTGACGATGCCGTCCTCTTCCTTGATCTTCTCGATGGTGCCCCAGGCGCGCTCGTACTGGGCGCGCTTCTTCGAGAGGATCAGGCGGCCTTCCTTGTCCTCCTTCTGGAGAACAAGGGCTTCGATCTCGTCGCCGACCTTGACGACCTCGTTCGGGTCGACGTCGTGCTTGATCGAGAGCTCGCGGCTCGGGATGACACCTTCGGTCTTGTAACCGATGTCGAGCAGGACCTCGTCCCGGTCGACCTTCACGATGACGCCGTCGACGATGTCGCCGTCGTTGAAGTACTTGATCGTCTCGTCGATCGCGGCGAGGAAGGCTTCCTCGTTACCGATGTCGTTGACCGCTACCTGCGGGGTGGTGGCGGTGGTCTCGGTGCTGCTCGTCATGTGGGAAAGGGCTCCGGTACGGACATTGAAGTCGTAGGTACTGCTCACGCCGAGAGCCTTTTTCGCTTCGCTCTGCAGAAGGCCGGACAGCCAAGGAAGCGCCGATCCGGAACACCAGGTGTCCGGTGGCGCCTCGAAAACCGAGGGGACATACATACAGATGCGAGCGCAACCTGCTACGTCTGAGGTGCGCAGGCCCGCAGCGCAACTTGTAGCATACGGGGGCAGCCAGGCAGGGTCAATGCGCGAAGGCGCACACCCGGGGCGGATCGCCGCATACCCGGCACAAAACGTGTCCCGCGAGGCCACGCAGGCCTGACGCACCCCTTCAGTGACGCCACCGGAACAGCCGCACCGTAGAGGTGACGGAAGAGTACGACGAGGGAGCCGATCATCCAAGAGCCCGATACGTTCGAACCGGAAGCCACCCGACGTGACGCCGACGTCACCGAGAGTTCCCGCGCCAACCGCGGCTGGTGGGACCGGAACGCGGACGACTACCAGGTCGAGCACGGCACGTTCCTCGGCGACGACCGGTTCGTGTGGGGCCCCGAGGGCCTCGACGAGGTGGAGGCCGAACTCCTCGGCCCGGCCGAGGAACTGAAGGGCAAGGACGTCCTGGAGATCGGCGCCGGCGCGGCCCAGTGCTCGCGCTGGCTGGCCGCCCAGGGTGCCCGTCCGGTGGCCCTGGACCTCTCCCACCGCCAGCTCCAGCACGCCCTGCGGATCGGCGGATCGTTCCCTCTGGTGTGCGCCGACGCCGGCGCGCTGCCCTTCGCGGACGAGTCCTTCGACCTGGCGTGCTCGGCGTACGGGGCGCTGCCGTTCGTCGCCGACCCGGCCCTGGTGCTGCGCGAGGTGCACCGGGTGCTGCGGCCCGGCGGCCGGTTCGTCTTCTCGGCCACGCACCCGATCCGCTGGGCGTTCCCCGACGAGCCGGGCCCCGAGGGACTCACGGTCTCCGCCTCCTACTTCGACCGCACTCCGTACGTCGAGCAGGACGACGAGGGCCGCGCGGTCTACGTCGAGCACCACCGCACCCTCGGCGACCGCATCCGCGACATCGTGGCGTCGGGCCTTCGCCTGGTGGACCTGGTCGAGCCGGAGTGGCCCTCCTGGAACACCGCCGAGTGGGGCGGCTGGTCGCCCCTGCGCGGCAACCTGATCCCGGGAACGGCCATCTACGTCTGCGAACGCGACCGCGGGCGGGACTGACGGAACACGGGCACGCGCGCGTAGAGGCCGCTTCCCGAGCCGTACGACACTGGGAACGTGATCCGCTACGACGCCCTCGACGCGCTGCCCGTCCGCAGTGCCCTGCCCGGACTCGACGCCGCCCTGGAGGCCGGCGGTGCCGCGGTGCTCGTCGCGCCGCCCGGTACCGGCAAGACGACGCTGGTGCCGCTCGCGCTGGCCGGGCTGCTCGGCAGGGGGAGCGAGGGGCCCGCGCGACGGGTGGTCGTCGCCGAGCCGCGGCGGATCGCGGCGCGGGCGGCGGCCCGGCGGATGGCGTGGCTGCTGGGCGAGAAGGCCGGGGAGAGCGTCGGCTACACCGTGCGCGGTGAGCGGGTCGTGGGACGGCACACGCGCGTGGAGGTCGTCACGACCGGAGTGCTGCTCCAACGCCTGCAGCGGGACCAGGAGTTGACGGGCGTCGACGCCGTGGTCCTGGACGAGTGCCACGAACGGCACCTGGACGCGGACACCGTGGCCGCCTTCCTGGTCGACGTACGAGAGGCGCTGCGGCCCGAGTTGCGTCTGCTCGCGGCGTCGGCGACCACCGACGCGCAGGGCTGGGCCCGGCTGCTGGGCGGGGCACCGGTGGTCGAGGCGGAGGGCGTCGCGTACCCGGTGGAGGTCGTGTGGACGCCCCCGGCACGGCCGGTACGGCCGCCGCACGGGATGCGCGTGGATCCGGCGCTGCTCACGCACGTGGCGTCCATGGTGCGGCGGGCGTTGGCCGAGCGGGACGGGGACGTGCTGTGTTTCCTGCCCGGCGTCGGCGAGATCGCCCGTGTCGCCGGGCAGTTGGGGAACCTCGGCGACATCGAGGTGCTCCAGGTCCACGGGCGGGCACCGGCCGCCGTACAGGACGCGGTGCTGTCTCCCGGAGTGGGGCGGCGGGTGGTGCTGGCGACGTCCGTGGCGGAGTCCTCGCTGACGGTTCCCGGGGTCCGGGTGGTCGTGGACTCCGGGTTGGCGCGGGAGCCGCGGGTCGATCACGCGCGCGGGCTGAGCGCGCTCGCGACGGTACGTGCCTCGCAGGCGGCCGGACGGCAGCGGGCGGGCCGGGCCGGGCGGGAGGCACCCGGGGCCGTGTACCGGTGCTGGGCGGAGGCCGAGGACGCGCGTCTGCCGCGTTTCCCGGCGCCGGAGATCAAAGTGGCCGACCTGACCGCGTTCGCGCTCCAGGCGGCGTGCTGGGGGGATCCCGGGGCTTCGGGGCTGGCGTTGCTCGACGCGCCGCCCTCCGGGGCGATGGCCGCGGCGCGGGGTGTGCTGACCGCCGTGGGCGCGGTCGACTCCGATGGGCGTGCCACGTCCCGGGGTGTTCGGTTGGCTCGGCTGGGGTTGCATCCTCGGCTGGGCCGGGCGTTGCTGGACACGGGGGCGGCGGGTGCGGAGGTTGTCGCGCTGCTCAGCGAGGAGGCTCCGCGGGAGTACGGCGATGATCTTGCCGGGGCCCTGCGGCTTGCCCGGCGTGGGGGTGACGCCTACTCCGCGCGGTGGCGTGCGGAGGTTCGGCGGCTGCGAGCCGTGGGGGCGGAGCTTTCCCAACCGGCCACCCGTGACTCCCCTCTTGCGAAGGTGAACGTCAACAGCGACGACACCCTCGTAGGCCTGGTCGCCGCCCTCGCCTTCCCCGAGCGCATCGCCAAGGCCGACGGCGGTTCCTACCTCCTCGTCTCCGGCACCCGTGCCGGACTCCGCGACAACAGCCCCCTCCGCGGCGCCCCCTGGATCGCCGTCGCCGCAGCCGACCGGCCCATCGGCAACGGACACGCGCGCGTGCAGCTCGGCACCGTCGTCGACCAGGACGTCGCCCGGTTCGCGGCCGGGGCGCTGCTCAGCGAGGTGGACGAGGTGCACTGGGCCGGCGGTGACGTGGTGGCCCGGCGCGTCGAGCGGCTCGGGGCGGTCGAGCTGGCGGTACGGCCGCTCAAGGACGCCGACCCCCTTGCCGTACGGGACGCGCTTGTTGAAGGGCTGCGACAGGAGGGGCTCGGGCTGTTGCGGTGGTCCGCGGATGCCCAAGTGCTGCGGCAGCGGCTCGCGTTCCTGCGTCTGAACGTCGGGGCGCCGTGGCCCGACGTGTCCGACGAGGCGCTGCACGCGCGCGTGGACGAGTGGTTGGAGCCCGAGTTGGGGCGCGCCCGACGGCGGAGCGATCTGGGGCGGATCGAGGCGGGGCAGGCGCTGCGGCGGTTGTTGCCGTGGGCCTCGGGGGACGCGGGAAGGTTGGACGAGCTGGCTCCGGAGCGGTTTGCCGTGCCGAGTGGGTCCAGGGTCCGGATCGACTACGGGAATGCCGAACAGCCCGTGCTGGCCGTGAAGTTGCAGGAGATGTTCGGGCTCCACGAGTCGCCGAAGGTCGCCGGGGTGCCGGTGCTGGTGCATCTGTTGTCCCCGGCCGGGCGGCCCGCCGCCGTGACCGCCGATCTCGCGTCCTTCTGGAAGGACGGGTACCGGGGCGTGCGCGCCGAGTTGCGGGGGCGGTATCCGAAGCATCCGTGGCCCGAGGACCCGGCGACCGCCGAGGCCACGCGGTTCACCAACGCGCGGCTCAGGCGGTGACCGGTTCCGGTTCCTGGATCTCGGCGGGGGCGGGGTCGCCGGGGCGCCTGCTGCGGGCCTCCAGGTAGAGGGAGAGCGCCAGCAGGAGGAGGCCGAGGCTCAGGAAGCCCCAGGGGAGGTAGGAGACCATCAGCAGGACGAGGGTGCGGTTGGACTTCACCAGGGCGACGGTGTGCTTGATGTAGTCCTCGCGCATCTTCACGTCGCCGGCGAACGCCGTCACCTTCGCGCGACCGCCCAGGAGGGTGCCGCCGCGCAGTTCCTCCTTGTGGATCTCCTCGCCGTAGACCGGCGCCCCGGTGACGGGCTCGACCCAGAACTTGCGGACCGTGGTGTACCAGCGGGTGGTGCCGGTCTTGGCGACGTCCTCCGGGGTGATGCCCTTGACGGGCATCGTCTTCGGCAGGGGGACCTTGGTCCACGGGATGGTCTGCTCGAAGTAGTAGACCTTGACGCCGCGGAAGTTCTGGGTGCCCTTGTAGTGGATCGGGTTGGTGGTGCGGGTCTGCGCGTCGAAGTACTCGTAGTCCCGTTTCTGGGTCAGGAACGGCCACTTGAACTCGATGCCGTCCCGCTTCACCGGGTCGCCGTCGACCATCTCGCCGGTGGCGTGGACGGGGTCCTGGGTGTGCGCGTCGAAGATGTAGCGCTCGGGGATCGAGGAGACCATCTTGCCGTCGGGGCCCTGGACGTAGGACAGGCCGTCCCAGACGACGACGTCCCGGCCGGCGGTCTTGTCGATCTTCTTGGCGGCCTCGACGTTGCCCTTGAGGGTCTGCACGATGGTGACCTTGGGGACCGTCTTGGCCCGCAGGCCGTCGTAGTCGAGGAGGGTGGCGTTCTTCGCCTCCAGGACCATGTCCTGGTACTGGTTCGCCGGGATCTTGGCCAGGCGCGGGAAGGCGTACCAGCGCAGCAGCGGGGACAGCGCCGTGAAGAACACGGCGAGGGCGAGCAGGATCAGGCTGGCCTTGCGGCGCATCTCGGCCTCCCCCTCAAGGAGTCAAACGCTTGCGCAAACGTTTACGGATGCGCGGGCACCGTCGTCAGCAGCGGTTTCGGGGAGGTCTTCCCCATCGGGGTACCCATCGCGGTGATGGTCAGGATCAGCGCGAACGCGAGCACGAGTCCGGTCGCGGCGGCGATCAGGGCACGCATGACGGGCCTCCCGACGGACTGGAACTGATAGGTCGTCAGGTCCGGCACCGTAGCAACGCGCGGGCGAGATGAGAACACGTTGCACACGTCCGACGGGCGGACGGCGGACACGAAGAGGGCGCCCGCCCGCCGAAGCGGAGGGGCGCCCTCTTCGCAGGGTCGTACGGCCGGACTACGCGCTCGGCGAGGCCGACGGGCTCGGGTCGGCCGAGGCGCTCGGGCTGGGCGAGGAGGTGTCGGTCGCCGCGGCCACGGTCAGTTCGACCGTGAGGGTCGCGCCGCCCGTGGTGGTGATGCGGAGCAGGAAGGTGCCGGTGGTGTCGTCCGCGTACAGCTTCGGCAGCTTCAGGAGGCCGTCGGCGTCCGTGGCCAGGCCGGTGAGGGTGCGGACGGTCTTGCCGTCGGCGTCCTTGAAGTAGGGGCCCTTGTCGTTCTCGGTGGCGTCGTCGGCCGCCTTGATGAGGGTTGCGGTGGCCGCGACCTTGTCGGCGACCGCACCGCCGTAGGTGGCCTTCGCCTCGACCTGATCGGCGAACTCGCCGCCCGGGGTGCAGGTCAGCGCGGTGGTGCTGGTGCGGGCGAGAGTGTCGGCGACCCGGGGCGTGACGCTCGCCGTGTAGTCGAGACCGGTGATCGTACGGCCGAGGAGCGTGGCGCGGACGGTGAAGTCACCGGTGGTCTCACCGGCCTGCAGAGCCGGGGCGACGGCCACACCGGAGGCGTTGGTGACGACCGTGGCGACCTTCTCGCCGCCGGTGAACGTGGCGTCCGTGGTCCCGACGATCGTGAACCGGATCCTGACCTTGGCGACGCCCTTGCCGGCCGAGGTCTGGGCGCGGGTGCTGATCTTCTTGGTGAACGCGTCGCCCGCCATCGCGCTGAGCTTCGCCGTGCCCGCGTCCGCCAGCTTGGCCACCGTGTCGGTGGGGGTCGGCGTCGGCGTGGGCGTCGGGGTCGCCGGCGCGGAAGGACTCGGGCTGGTGGTGTCGCCCGGCGTGCTCGGACTCGGGCTCGGCGTCGAAGTGGCCGGAGTCGAGGGCGAGGACGAGGGCGAGGGGTTGGCTCCGGAGCCGTCGTCGCTGCGGCCGGAGGGCAGGGTGCCCGTGCCGTCCGGGACCGAGTGGGTGCCCTTGCGGTAGAACTCCAGCCAGGACAGGACCGTGTTCAGGTAGTCCGTCGAGTTGTTGTAGCTGAGGATCGCGCTGCGCAGGCCCGCGTCGGTCGACAGGTTCCAGTTGTTGCGGCACAGGTAGTGGCCGGCGGCGAGGGCTGCGTCGTAGACGTTGTTGGGGTCCTTGACCCCGTCGCCGTTGCCGTCGCGGCCCGCCCAGGCCCAGGTGGACGGGATGAACTGCATGGGTCCGACGGCCTGGTCGTACTGGCTGTTGCCGTCGTACTTGCCGTTGTCGGTGTCCCTGATGAGCGCGAAGCCGTTGCCGTCGAGTGCGGGGCCCAGGATCTTGGAGGTCGTGGTGCCGTTCGCGTCGACCTGGCCGCCGCGCGCCTGGCCCGACTCCACCTTGCCGATGGCGGCGAGGAGTTGCCAGGGCAGGTTGCAGCCGGGCTTGGAGGTGGCGAGTTCGGCCTCGGCCTTCTTGTAGGCGTCGAGAACGGTCGCGGGGATGCCCGCCTCGGCCTCGCCCACCGAGACCGGGGTCCCTATGGAGGGCGACTGGCTGGGGCTGGGGATCGGACTGCTCAGCGGCGGGAGGTCCGTGTAGTACGGCGAGTCTCCGGTGGCGCTGCGACCAGTGCTTCCGTCACTCCCGCCGGGCGCGGTCTGGCCGGCGGCGAGCGTTCTGTGGCCGCCGGTCGCCGCCGGAGCCTGGGACGCGGACAGTGCCGCGACCGCTGCCGCGGCCACCGCTGTCGTCGCCGCACCCTTGCGCAGCCGCCTGCCGAAATGCGCCGTCATGGAGTGAACCCCTCCCAGGGACGCCCGAGCGCCCGTCCTTGTCTGTTGCCTCTGCGCCTGTTGTGACGGTCGAGCCGCCCCGCAGGTTGCCCTCGTGGTGGTTATCGGATGGTGTGTACTTGTTCTCCGTCTCCGCCCGCTCGTGGACCCGTGTGGGGGCCCAGGCGACCCTACGACAACTTGCTTTCCACGGGCACCCGTTGGTGACCGTTATTCACCGCCTGGCCATATGCCGACGACCCCACGGGGAGCCCTGTTGCCGTTCACTTTGAGTCATGCCGCCGCCGTACTGCCCGCCGTGCGCGGCGACGGCAGGGGACACGGCCGGCTGGTACCGGCGGTGCTGGTGGCGGGTTCCTTCGCCCCCGACATGACCTACTACGCGGCGAGTGCGGTCCCCGGAGCGATGGAGTTCGGGAACGTCACGCACTCCTTCCCCGGCGTCTTCACGGTCGACGTCCTCATCACGTGGACGACGGTCGCCCTGTGGCTGCTGCTGCGCGAACCCCTGGTGGCCCTGCTGCCGCGCGCCGGGCAGCCGCGGACGGCGACCCTCCTGCGCTGCGGCACGCCACGCGCGCGTGCCACCCCGTCACTGACCGCGCGGTGGTACGTCTCCGCGGTCCTCGGCGGTCTGACCCATGTCGTGTGGGACGCGTTCACGCACCACGACCGGTGGGGCGTACGGCTGTTCCCCGTCCTCGACCGCACGGTGGGCGGCCGACCGCTGTTCTCGGCTCTCCAGTACGGCAGTTCGGCGGTCGGCGCGCTGCTGATCGCCGCGTTCGTGGTGCGTGCGCTACGACGGGTTCCGGCCACCGGGCCGGTGGGGGTGCCCGTGCTGTCGGTACGGGACCGGTGGGCGGCCGGTGCCGTCCTGGCCGGCTGCGCGCTCGTCGGGGCGTCGGAGCGGGCCTCGCGCTGGTGGGCGTACTGGGGCTCGACGGCGAGCCCCTGGGACCTGATCCCGACCCTGTGCTTCGGGGCGGGCGCCGGGCTGGTCCTGGGCGTGCTGCTGTACGGCGTCGGCGTCCGTGTGTGGCGCCCGGCTGCCTCCGGGGCACCCAACGAGGTCAGCGCGGAGCAGAGCCGTCCGGCGGGGTCGCGATGAACACCGTCATGGTGTGCACGGAGCGTGACCTCGGGAGCCTGCTGAGGACGAGGTCCAGGTAGCTGCGGCCCAGCTCGGCCCACAGCCGCCACACGGGGGTGCCGGTGGGGGTGCTGGCGGGCCCCTGCGGGTGTCTGGCCTGTTCTCGGGGGTCTACGGCCGTGTCGTCCCGGAACGTGAGGCGGTGCCGGAGGCCTGCGGCCGTGTGCCGGACGGCCATGGCGAGGTCGGCGGGGATGCGGGCGGTGCTTGCGCCGGCGGCGAGGGCCGGGACCGGCGGGCGGGGCGTGACCGGTGCGGCAGCGGAGTCCGCTGCCTGCGCCTGCGTCCGTGCCCGGCCCGGCCGGCGATGGAGCATGCGTATACCCATGCCCGCATCCTTACGGTCACCTGGGCCGGGGGGCGCCTCCGCGAGGGCCACGCGGGTGACGGGCCCTCCGGGGGTCGGGCGGGGGGTGTGCGGGGAGTTTCCGTTGCCGGAGAGGGTGAAAGTGAGTTCGGCACCGCGGGAATGCGCCATGGTGCGTGCGCGCCGTTGCGGCGGAGAGTCGAGGCGGGCCCAGTTGAAAAGCTCGCCCGGGACGACCCTCCGCCGCACCACCACCGGCTAGTGCGCTGCCGACTCCCAGTCCGGGCCCACTCCCACCGAGACGTCGAGCGGCGCCCGGAGGTGCACTGCGCCCGCCATCTCGTGGCGGACCAGTTCCTCCGTGGCCGCCCGCTCGCCGGGGGCGATCTCCAGGACGATTTCGTCGTGGACCTGGAGGAGCATGCGGGACTTGAGGCCGGCCTCGCGCAGGGCACTGTCCACCTTGAGCATGGCCATCTTGACAATGTCCGCCGCGGTGCCCTGGATCGGCGCGTTGAGCGCCATCCGCTCGGCGGCTTCACGGCGTTGGCGGTTGTCGCTGTTGAGGTCGGGGAGGTAGCGGCGGCGCCCGAAGAGCGTCGCCGTGTAGCCCGTGGCCCGTGCCTCGTCGACCGCGCGCCGCAGATAGTCCCGTACACCGCCGAAGCGCTCGAAGTACGTGTCCATCAGGACCCGTGCCTCGCCCGCGTCGATGTTCAGCTGCTGGGAGAGACCGAAGGCAGAGAGCCCGTAGGCGAGGCCGTACGACATCGCCTTGATCTTGCGGCGCATCTCCGCGTCCACCGCGGAGCCCTCGACGGAGAACACCTGGGAGGCGACCGTGGTGTGCAGGTCCTCGCCGGAGGTGAACGCCTCCAACAGGCCCTCGTCCTCGGAGAGATGGGCCATCACGCGCAGTTCGATCTGGCTGTAGTCCGCGGTCATCAGGGACTCGAATCCCTCGCCGACCACGAAGCCGCGGCGGATCGCCCGGCCCTCGTCCGTGCGGACCGGGATGTTCTGCAGGTTCGGGTCCGTGGAGGAGAGGCGGCCGGTCGCGGCGACGGTCTGGTTGAACGTGGTGTGGATACGGCCGTCCGTCGCGATCGTCTTGATCAGGCCCTCGACGGTGACGCGCAGCTTCGCCTGTTCGCGGTGGCGGAGCATGATGACCGGCAGTTCGTTCTCGGTCTGGTTGGCCAGCCAGGCCAGAGCGTCCGCGTCCGTCGTGTAGCCGGTCTTCGTCTTCTTGGTCTTGGGCAGGCCGAGTTCGCCGAAGAGGACTTCCTGGAGCTGCTTGGGCGAGCCGAGATTGAACTCGTGTCCGGCCGCCGCGTGCGCCTCCTTCACCGCCTGCTGCACTGCACCGGCGAACATCTGCTCCATGGCTTCGAGGTGGGCCTTGTCGGCCGCGATGCCGTACCGCTCCAGGCGGGCGAGCAGGATCGAGGTGGGCAGCTCCATGTCCCGGAGGAGGTCCGCCGCACCGACTTCCTGGAGGCGGGTCCCGAAGGCCGCTCCCAGGTCGAGGATCGCGCGGGCCTGCACCATCAGGGCGTCCGCCTCGGCGCCGTCGTCCGCGCCGAAGGCCAGCTGGCCGTCGGCCGTGGCGGCGGGTGCCAGCTCGCGGCCGAGGTACTCCAGGGACAGCGCGTCCAGGTCGAAGGAGCGGCGGCCGGGCTTGACCAGGTAGGCGGCGAGCGCGGTGTCCATGGAGATGCCGGCGATGGTCCAGCCGTGCTCGGCGAAGACCCGCATCGCACTCTTGGCGTTGTGGAACACCTTGGGGCGGTCGGCGTCGGCCAGCCAGGCCGCGAACGCGTTCTCGTCGCTCTCGTCCACCTCGGCGGGGTCGAACCAGGCGGCCGCTCCCCCGGCGGTGGCGAGCGCGACCTCGGTCACCGAACCCGAGCCGAGCGTCCAGGTGTCGACGGTGGCGACGCCGAGGGGCTCGGTGCCGTAGTCGGCGAGCCAGCCGGGCAGTTCGCCGGTGCCGAGGACCGAGCCGTCGACCGCGACACCGCTCTCGGCGGGCGGGGTCGCGTCGGCCTCTTCGCTGCCCGGATCGACGGCGAGGAGCCGTTCGCGCAGCGAGGGGTTGCGGATCTCCAGGGTGTCGAGAACCATCGCGACGGCCGTGCGGTCGTACGGAGCGCGCTCCAGGTCGACGACCGTCTTGGACAGTTCCACGTCCTTGACCATCTCGGTGAGGCGGCGGTTGAGCTTGACCGCGTCCAGGTGGTCGCGAAGGTTCTGTCCGGCCTTGCCCTTGACCTCGTCGACGCGCTCGACGAGGTCGGCGAAGGAACCGAACTGGTTGATCCACTTCGCGGCGGTCTTCTCACCGACGCCCGGGATGCCGGGGAGGTTGTCGGACGGGTCGCCGCGCAGGGCCGCGAAGTCGGGGTACTGGGCCGGCGTCAACCCGTACTTCTCGACGACCTTCTCCGGGGTGAACCGGGTCAGCTCGGAGACGCCCTTCGTCGGGTACAGCACCGTGGTGTGGTCGGACACCAGCTGGAAGGAGTCCCGGTCGCCGGTGACGATCAGCACGTCGAAGCCCTCGGCCTCGGCCTGGGTGGCGAGCGTGGCGATGACGTCGTCGGCCTCGAAGCCGTCGACCGCGAACCGCGACACGTGCATCGCGTCGAGCAGCTCGCCGATCAGCTCGACCTGGCCCTTGAACTCGTCCGGGGTCTTGGAGCGGTTCGCCTTGTACTCGGTGAACTCCTCGGAACGCCAGGTCTTGCGGGACACGTCGAAGGCCACCGCGAAGTGCGTGGGCGCCTCGTCGCGCAAGGTGTTGGCCAGCATCGACGCGAAGCCGTAGATCGCGTTCGTCGGCTGGCCCGTCGCGGTCGTGAAGTTCTCCGCGGGCAGCGCGAAGAACGCGCGGTAGGCCAGCGAGTGCCCGTCCATCAGCATCAGCCGTGGACGGTCTCCGCCGGAGGTCTTGTCGGTCTTCTTCGATGCTGTCTCTGCCACGACCCCGATCCTGCCACGCCCCACTGACAGTCGGGGTCACGGTCGCCGCGTCGGAGGCCGGTTCCGCCGCGGCAGCGGTCGTAGGAGAACCGGGGCCGTGGCCGTACGGAGTGCCACGCGTGCGTGGCCGCCGCCGCGGAGAGGAGCCGGACGAGCCCGCCCCGTCTCACCCCGCTCCTCGCCCCGCACCACCTCACGCACCCGCCGGCCTCGTCCCACCCCTGCACCCATAGATCCCACGAACCGGACTCGGCGCTGTCACTACCGCATGCGAGGATCAGAGATGTAGTGCACACGTGCCAGCGAAGGAGAGGCCCGCGATGGCCACGAAGCCGCCCAAGGGCGATCCGGTCCAGGACGCACCGCAGGTCACCGAGCCGAAGCACGCCGCGGCCGGCCTCCCGGCCATCGGGCACACGCTGCGCATCGCCCAGCAGCAGATGGGTGTGAAGCGCACCGCGCTGACGCTGCTGCGGGTCAATCAGAAGGACGGCTTCGACTGCCCGGGCTGCGCCTGGCCCGAGCCGGAGCACCGGCACACGGCGGAGTTCTGTGAGAACGGCGCGAAGGCGGTCGCCGAGGAGGCCACCCTGCGCCGGGTCACCCCGGAGTTCTTCGCCGCCCATCCGGTGGCCGATCTCGCGACGCGCAGCGGCTACTGGCTGGGCCAGCAGGGCCGTCTCACGCATCCCATGTATCTCCCCGAAGGGGCCGAGCGCTACGAACCGGTCACCTGGGAGCGGGCGTTCGACATCGTCGCCGAGGAGATCGCCGCCCTCGGTTCGCCCGACGAGGCGCTGTTCTACACCTCGGGCCGCACCAGCAACGAGGCAGCCTTCCTGTACCAGTTGTTCGCTCGGGAGCTGGGCACCAACAACCTGCCGGACTGCTCGAACATGTGCCACGAGTCGTCCGGTTCCGCGCTGAACGAGACGATCGGCATCGGCAAGGGCAGCGTCCTCCTGGAGGACATCTACCGGGCGGATCTGATCATCGTCGCCGGCCAGAATCCCGGCACCAACCACCCGCGCATGCTCTCCGCCCTGGAGAAGGCCAAGGCCAAAGGCGCGAAGATCATCAGCGTCAACCCGCTGCCCGAGGCGGGCCTGGAGAAGTTCAAGAACCCGCAGACCCCGCAGGGCATGCTCAAGGGCGCCGCCCTCAACGACCTGTTCCTGCAGATCCGCATCGGTGGCGACCAGGCCCTCTTCCGCCTCCTGAACAAGCTGATCCTGGAGACGGAAGGCGCCGTCGACCAGGCCTTCGTCGACGAACACACCCACGGCTACGACGAGTTCGCCGCCGCCGCGCGGGACGCCGACTGGGACGAGACGCTGCTCGCGACCGGGCTGACCCGCCCGGAGATCGAGAAGGCCCTGGAAATGGTGCTCGCCTCCGAGCGCACCATCGTGTGCTGGGCGATGGGCCTCACCCAGCACAAGCACGCCGTGCCGACCATCCGCGAGGTCGTCAACTTCCTTCTGCTGCGCGGCAACATCGGCCGCCCCGGCGCGGGTGTGTGCCCGGTGCGCGGCCACAGCAACGTGCAGGGCGACCGCACCATGGGCATCTTCGAGCGCCCCGCGCCCGCCTTCCTGGACGCCCTGGAGAAGGAGTTCGGCTTCGCCCCGCCGCGCGAGCACGGCTACGACGTGGTCGCCGCGATCCGCGCCCTGCGCGACGGCGACGCGAAGGTGTTCTTCGCCATGGGCGGCAACTTCGTGGCCGCCTCCCCCGACACCGAGGTCACCGAGGCGGCCATGCGGCGCGCCCGCCTCACCGTGCACGTGTCGACGAAGCTCAACCGCTCGCACGCCGTCACGGGCGCGCGAGCCCTCATCCTGCCCACCCTGGGCCGTACCGAGCGCGACCTCCAGGGCGGCGGCGAGCAGTTCGTGACCGTCGAGGACTCCATGGGCATGGTGCACGCCTCGCGCGGCCGTCTGGAGCCCGCGGGCACCCACCTGCTGTCCGAGCCGGCCATCGTGTGCCGCCTCGCCCGCCGCGTCCTCGGCCCCGAGTCCCGCACCCCCTGGGAGAAGTTCGAGAAGGACTACGGGACGATCCGCGACCGCATCGCGCGCGTGGTCCCCGGATTCCAGGACTTCAACAAGCGCGTCGCCCACCCCGGCGGCTTCGCCCTCCCGCACGCCCCGCGCGACGAACGCCGCTTCCCGACGGCCACCGGCAAGGCCAACTTCACCGCCGCGCCCGTCGAATACCCCGAACTCCCGGAAGGGCGCCTGCTGTTGCAGACGCTGCGCTCGCACGACCAGTACAACACCACGATCTACGGCCTCGACGACCGCTACCGGGGCATCAAGAACGGCCGCCGGGTCGTCATGGTCCACCCCGACGACGCGGCCCGGCTCGGGATCGCCGACGGGTCGTACGTCGATCTGGTCGGCGAGTGGAAGGACGGCGTGGAGCGGCGGGCGCCCGGCTTCCGGGTGGTGCACTACCCGACCGCGCGGGGCTGCGCCGCCGCCTACTACCCCGAGACCAACGTCCTCGTCCCGCTGGACGCCACCGCCGACACCAGCAACACCCCGGCCAGCAAGTCCGTCGTCGTACGTCTGGAACAATCGACGACCGACTGAGCGTTTGCTCAGCCGACCGTCAGGTCCATCCAGTCAGGCGAAAGACGAACGGAGTCCGGTCCCATGGGCGAGCAGCAGCAAGGGAAGTTCCCGCAGGACGTCATCGACGAGTACTCGGCACTCGGCATCGACCTGGTCGCCCTGTTCTCGGCGGGCCACCTCGGCACACGTATGGGCGTGGAGATCGTGGAGGCGTCCGCCGAGCGCGTCGTCGGCACCATGCCGGTCGAGGGGAACACCCAGCCCTACGGACTGCTGCACGGCGGCGCCTCCGCGGTGCTCGCCGAGACCCTCGGCTCCCTGGGGTCCATGCTGCACGGCGGCAGCTCGAAGATCGCCGTCGGCGTCGACCTGAACTGCACCCACCACCGCGGCGCCCGCTCCGGCCTCGTCACCGGAGTGGCCACACCCGTGCACCGGGGGCGCTCGACGGCGACGTACGACATCGTGATCAGTGACGAGGAGGGACGACGGGTGTGCAGTGCGCGGCTGACCTGTCTGCTGCGGGACGTGAAGCCGGGGGACGGAATCCCCGCGAGCGCCGCGAGCTGATCCCGCCGGTCCGTCGCCCCCGCCGGGGGTGGTGGGCCGGACTCCGTCTTCCGCACCCCCGTCCACTCCCCTACCGTTTTCCCATGAGGCTGCCGGCATGAGCGGTATCGGGCCCGTCGAATCCGTCGACTCGCCGGAGACGAACGGGAGTTACGAAGTCATCGGCGGCGATCCGCCCCATCTGACGGACCGTTGGCACACCCTGTCGCCGCGCACCCGCAGAGCCGTGCTCGGGGCGGGCGCGGTCGTCGCCCTGGGCGTCGGAGCCGTCCTCCTGCCCCCCGTCCACTCCTCCCGGCAGAGCGACCCGCGGCCACCCACGCCATGGCCCGCGAACGTCACCGAGTGGCGCTACGTCGGACTCGCCCAGACCACCGACACCCCCACCACGACCGGTTTCTTCCGCTTCGCGGTCGCCGTGGACAGCGGCCCCGCCGTCACCCTGAGAGTCACCGGCGCCGCCTTCGACGGACTCACCGCCCAGGCCGTCCCGGAACCGTCCTTCACCGTGCACACCGGAGCAACCCGCCGCGTCACCGTGGAGATATCCGTTTCCGACTGTTCGGGACTGCCCCTGAATGCGGACCTCGCCTTTCTGGACGTAACGCTGCGTAACACGCGCGCAATACAACGCCACAGTTTCATCTTCGGCGCCTCCTACTCCAAGGACCTTTCCCAGCTCCTCCACAGGGCCTGCAGTACGACAAACGCCAGGCCAGGCCTGCGGCCAAGCGGAAGTGCAGGTTCTCAAAATGTGGACCTCGGCTGAATTCCGCCAAACCGGCCGAGACCCACCTTCCACGAAGCCCTCCAACCGGCACGTCATAACAAGAAAGTCACAAGCCCGCGCACGACGATGCCCATGCCTACAGACCGGGCTTAGAGTCACGGCCAGTCACCGCTCCATCGGGAGTTCGGTACCAGCGCAGCACCCTCCGCCCCACCCGGGCGACTGTGCCTGCGGAAAGGACAGATTGTGCGACAGCGTTCTCTGGTGATTCTTACCTCCGTACTCACCACCGGAGCTCTGACCCTCACCGCCTGCGGCTCCCGGGACAGCGGCAGCAAGAGTGACAGTGGGTCCACCACCCTGACCATCGGCGTCGACGCTCCCCTGTCCGGTGAGAACTCCACCACCGGCCTCGGCATCCAGTACGGCGTCCAGATCGCCGTCGACGACGCCAACAAGAACAACTGGGTCCCGGGCGTCAAGTTCAAGATCAAGGCCCTGGACGACAAGGCGCAGCCCGCCACCGGCCAGTCCAACGCCACCGCCTTCACCGGCGACAGCAACGTCGTCGGTGCCGTCGGCCCGCTGAACTCCGGCGTCGCCCAGTCGATGCAGCAGGTGTTCGCCTCGGCCAACATGGTCGAGATCTCCCCCTCGAACACCAACCCCGCCCTCACCCAGGGCAAGGACTGGGCCACCACCAAGACGCGGCCGTACAAGACGTACTTCCGCACCGCCACCACCGACGCCCTCCAGGGTGCCTTCGCCGCCGACTACGCGTACAACGGCCTCAAGAAGAAGAAGGCCTTCGTCGTCGACGACAAGCAGACCTACGGCGCCGGCCTGGCCGGAATCTTCAACAGCGCCTTCAAGAAGCTCGGCGGCTCCATCGCGGGCACCGACCACGTCAACACCGGCGACACCGACTTCAGCTCGCTCGTCACCAAGATCAAGAACTCCGGCGCCGACCTGCTCTACTACGGCGGCCAGTACGACGAGTCGGAGAAGATCACCAAGCAGCTCAAGGGCGCCGGCGTCAAGATCCCGCTGTTCGGCGGTGACGGCATGTTCGCCACCACCTACATCCAGACCGCCGGCAAGGCGGCCGAAGGCGACCTCGCCACCTCCGTCGGCGTCCCCGCCGACACCCTGCCCGCCGCCAAGCAGTTCATCGCGACCTACAAGGCCAAGGGCTACAAGGGTGACTACGGCGCCTACGGCGCCTACGCCTACGACGCCGCCACCGCCATCATCAAGGCAGTGAAGGCCGTCAAGGACGCCAACGGCAACAAGCTGCCCGCCAGCAACGACCTCCGCTCCAAGGTCGTCGACGCCGTCCAGAAGTCCGACTTCGAGGGCATCTCCGGCAAGGTCGCCTTCGACCAGTACGGCGACACCACGAACAAGCAGCTCACCGTTTACCAGGTCACCAACGGCGCCTGGAAGGCCGTGAAGACCGGCACCTTCAACGGCAGCTGATCTCAGCTCCAGCACCACCGCACCACGGGCCGCGCGGAAGGAGGATCCCGACCGCGCGGCCCGTTGTCACACCCCCCCACCCCCAGGCACGCGATCTGTGCACACGACCACCAGCGACAATGGAGGCCACGCGGTGAACACCCTGCCGCAGCAGCTGGCCAACGGGCTGCTCCTAGGCTCGATGTACGGGCTGATCGCCATCGGCTACACGATGGTGTACGGCATCGTCCAGCTCATCAACTTCGCGCACGGCGAGATCTTCATGACCGGGGCCTTCGGCGCCCTCACGGTCTACGCCTACATCCTGCCCGACGGCACCTCGATGGTGGTCGCCGTACCACTCATGCTGATCGGCGGCGGAATTGTCTCCGTCCTCGTCGCGGTAGGGGCCGAACGATTCGCCTACCGCCCCCTGCGGCAAGCACCACGACTGGCGCCCCTCATCACCGCCATCGGCCTCTCCCTCTCCCTCCAGGAACTCGTCCGGAACTTCTACCCGGGCGCCGACAAGGCCCGCTCCTTCCCGAGCCTCGACGGCAACCACGACATCGGCTCCGTCACCATCTCCGACGCCGACATCTTCCTGGTCATCGCCGCCGTCATCTGCATGTCCGGCCTCGCCTGGTTCGTCCGCAAGAGCCGCACCGGCCGCGCCATGCAGGCCACCGCCCAGGACCCGGACACCGCCCAGCTCATGGGCATCGACACCAACCGGATCATCGTCATCGCGTTCGCCATCGGCGGCTTCTTCGCCGCCGTGGCAGCCGTCTCCTACGGCCTCAAGTACGGCAACATCGACTACCGCATGGGCTTCCTGATGGGCCTCAAGGCCTTCACCGCGGCCGTCATGGGCGGCATCGGCAACATCTACGGCGCCATGCTCGGCGGAGTCGTCCTCGGCGTCGCCGAGACCCTCGCCTCCGCCTACATCAGCAAGATCCCCGGCATGGAACAGCTCGGCGGCTCCAGCTGGGCAAACGTCTGGGCTTTCTGTCTCCTCATCCTCGTACTGCTGTTCAGGCCACAGGGCCTGCTCGGCGAACGCGTCGCGGACAGGGCGTGATCACATGACCGAGACGACCGAGACCCCCAAGACGCCGGCCACCGCCCCCGCAGGACAGCGCGGCCTCATCCCGCTGCCCCTCGGTGCCGCCCGCGCCCTCCTCCTGGCCGGCGGCATCGCCACCACCGCCTCCACCTTCCTGCGCTGGACCTGGACCTCCGACTTCCCCGGCGACCTCACCGTCAACGGCTACCCCGGCGGCCTCCAGGTCCTCACCCTCGTCGCAGGCCTCCTCACCGCGCTGTTCGCCCTCTCCTCCTACGGCGTCCGAGGACTCGGCTGGCTCCTGCCCGCCCGCAACAACGCACCCCTCGTCCTCACCGCCCTCGGCGGCTTCGCCGTCACCTGGTACACGGTCATCGCGATCGCCGCCGAACTCGGCGGAATCGTCAACTGGGAACCCGGCACCTACATCGCCGCCATCGCCTCCCTGCTCCCCGTCATCGGCGCCCTCGCCCTCCCGCAGGACGCCACCGACACCACCAAGGAAGCGCTCAAGGCGTACATCGCCAAACCCAACAGCATCCCGGCCCCCCAGCCCACCGCTCCCTGGATCCAGCGACTCGTCATCACGATCGTCGCCGCCCTCGGCCTCACCGTCTTCGCCTACGGCATAGACGCAGAGGACGAGCTCTTCGTCGGCTTCCTCATCGTGGTCGTCTTCACCTCCTGGGCCCTGCACACCGCCGGCCTCTTCGACCGGTTCAGCCACCTCACGGCCACCAACCGCAGCTTCGCCCTCGCCATGGGCTTCGTCGCCGCGATCGCCTTCCCCCTCACCCAGACCAACGACCACTACGCCAACCTCGGCGTCAACATCCTGATCTTCGGGACCGTCGCCCTCGGCCTCAACATCGTCGTCGGCCTCGCCGGACTCCTCGACCTCGGCTACGTCGCCTTCCTCGGCGTCGGCGCCTACACCGCCGCCCTGGTCTCCGGCTCCGAGTTCTCCAAGTTCTCCGGCGTCCAGTTCCCCTTCTGGGCCGCCGCCCTCACCGGCGCAGCCGCCAGCCTGGTCTTCGGCGTCCTCATCGGCGCCCCGACCCTGCGCCTGCGCGGCGACTACCTCGCCATCGTGACCCTCGGCTTCGGAGAGATCTTCCGCATCGCCGTCAACAACATGGACGGCGTCTCCGGCCCCGACATCACCAACGGCCCCAACGGCATCCCGTCCATCCCCGACCTGTCGTTCTTCGGCTTCAACTTCGGGGACACCCACGACCTCGGCCCCTTCACCATCGGCCGGTTCGCCAACTACTACCTCCTCATGGTCCTGATCATGGCGCTCGTGGTCACGATCTACCGCCGCGCCTCCGACTCCCGCATCGGCCGATCCTGGATCGCCATCCGCGAGGACGAGACCGCCGCCACCGCCATGGGCATCAACGGCTTCCGCGTCAAGCTCATCGCGTTCGCCCTCGGCGCCACCCTCGCCGGCCTCGCCGGCACGGTCAGCGCCCACGTCACCTACAGCGTGGTGCCGAACCCGTACCAGTTCGCCGGAGCGGCCCCGCCCAACTCCGCGTTCCTCCTCGCCGCCGTCGTCCTCGGCGGCATGGGCACGGTCTCCGGACCCTTCCTCGGCGCGGCCCTGCTCTACCTGCTCCCGGAGAAGCTCGTCGCCCTCCAGGACAAGTCGCTCCTCGCCTTCGGCATCGCGCTCATCCTCCTGATGCGCTTCCGCCCCGAAGGAATCATCCCCAACCGCCGACGCCAGCTCGAATTCCACGAGACCGGCCAACTCGACGTACCGGACACCACGACCCTGACCGACGAACCGGCCATCACCAAGGCAGGGGCGTAGAGAGCCATGACGACACCAGTACTCGAAGCCCGTGACGTCACCATGCGCTTCGGCGGCCTCACCGCCGTCCGATCCGTCGACTTCACCGTCAACTCCGGCGAGATCGTAGGCCTCATCGGCCCCAACGGCGCCGGCAAGACCACCTTCTTCAACTGCCTCACCGGCCTCTACGTCCCCACCGAGGGCACGGTCTCCTACCAGGGCACGGTGCTTCCCCCGAAGCCCCACCTCGTCACCAAGGCCGGCATCGCCCGCACCTTCCAGAACATCCGCCTGTTCGCCAACATGACGGTCCTGGAAAACGTCCTCGTCGGCCGCCACACCCGCACCAAGGAAGGCCTCTGGTCGGCCCTCCTGCGCGGCCCCGGCTTCAAGAAGGCCGAAAAGGCCAGCGAAGAACGCGCCATGGAACTCCTGGAGTTCATCGGCCTCGCCCACAAGCGCGACCACCTGGCACGCAATCTCCCCTACGGCGAGCAGCGCAAGCTGGAGATCGCACGCGCCCTCGCCTCCGAGCCGGGCCTGCTCCTGCTCGACGAGCCGACGGCCGGCATGAACCCCCAAGAGACGCGGGCGACCGAGGAGTTGGTCTTCGCCATCCGCGACATGGGCATCGCCGTCCTCGTCATCGAGCACGACATGCGCTTCATCTTCAACCTCTGCGACCGCGTCGCCGTCCTCGTCCAGGGCGAAAAACTCGTCGAAGGCACCTCCGACGTCGTCCAGGCCGACGAACGCGTCGTCGCCGCCTACCTCGGCGAACCCTTCGAAGGCGCACCCGACGACACCCCGCCCACGACGGAAGCGGAGAGCACCACCAGCACCGAGGGAGAAGCCAAGTGACCGCACTGCTAGAGGTCGAGGACCTCAGGGTCGCCTACGGCAAGATCGAAGCCGTCAAGGGCATCTCCTTCAGCGTCGAGGCCGGCCAGGTCGTCACCCTCATCGGCACCAACGGCGCCGGCAAGACAACGACCCTGCGCACCCTCTCGGGCCTGCTCCAGCCCTCCGGCGGCAAGATCACCTTCGACGGCAAGCCGCTCAACAGCGTCCCCGCCCACAAGATCGTCGCCCTCGGCCTGGCCCACTCCCCCGAAGGCCGGCACATCTTCCCCCGCCTCACCATCGCGGAGAACCTCCAGCTCGGCGCCTTCCTCCGCAAGGACAAGGAAGGCATCGAAAAGGACATCCAGCGCGCCTACGACCTCTTCCCCATCCTCGGAGAACGTCAGAAGCAGGCCGCGGGAACCCTCTCCGGCGGCGAGCAGCAGATGCTGGCCATGGGCCGCGCGCTCATGTCCCAGCCGAAACTGCTCATGCTGGACGAGCCGTCCATGGGCCTCTCCCCGATCATGATGCAGAAGATCATGGCGACGATCGTCGAGCTCAAGGCGTCCGGCACGACGATCCTCCTCGTCGAACAGAACGCCCAAGCGGCCCTGTCGCTCGCCGACCAGGGCCACGTCATGGAGGTCGGCAACATCGTCCTCTCCGGCTCGGGCGAGGACCTGCTGCACGACGAGTCGGTACGGAAGGCGTACCTCGGCGAGGACTGAGGTCCCTGCCGCCGCTCTTCTCTACGACGAGGCCCGCGCCCCCAAGCTGGGGGGCGCGGGCCTCGTCGTACTCACCGTCTCGGGTGTCAGCCCTTCGAGGACTTCTTCTCGTCCGCGTCCTGGATGACCGCCTCGGCGACCTGCTGCATCGACATCCGGCGGTCCATCGACGTCTTCTGGATCCACCGGAACGCGGCGGGCTCGGACAGCCCGTACTCGGTCTGCAGGATCGACTTCGCACGGTCGACCAGCTTGCGCGTCTCCAGCCGCAGCGTGAGGTCGGCGACCTCCTGCTCCAGCTGCTTGAGCTCGGTGAAGCGCGACACCGCCATCTCGATCGCGGGCACGACGTCACTCTTGCTGAAGGGCTTCACGAGGTACGCCATCGCACCGGCGTCCCTGGCCCGCTCGACGAGGTCGCGCTGCGAGAAGGCGGTGAGCATCAGCACGGGCGCGATGCCCTCCTCGGCGATCTTCTCGGCGGCGGAGATACCGTCCAGCTTCGGCATCTTCACGTCGAGGATCACCAGGTCGGGCTTGTGCTCACGAGCCAGCTCGACGGCCTGCTCACCGTCACCGGCCTCACCGACGACGGTGTACCCCTCTTCTTCGAGCATCTCCTTGAGATCGAGCCGAATCAGGGCCTCGTCCTCGGCGATGACGACACGGGTCGTCAGCGGAGGCACGTGCGACTTGTCGTCGTCGGGCGCGTCTACGGGCTGGGGCGACTCGGGGGCGGTCACGGGGGCTCCTCGTTCAGGGCACGGGGGTAGTGCTGAGCAAGAGCCTACCTAGCTGCGATAAGGTAGACGGGCAGCGGGTCGAGGCAAACCTTCGATTCGTTAGGCCCCGGTAGCCCAATCGGCAGCAGGCAGTGCTCTCAAACAGCATCCAGTGTGGGTTCGAGTCCCACCCGGGGCACTTTTCCTTCGAATCGAAGGTCGGCATTTTGGCGGAGGTTCACGTTCGCGTGAACCTCCGCCTTTTGCCGCGTGTCATCGCGATCACTCTCACAGAGTGTGCACATGTACGACATCAGTACACGCAAGCGAGCCCTCGCGCTGCTCGAACAGGGGCGCAGCCTCAGCTCCGTGAGTCGCGAGACCGGTATCCCAAGCGCCGCGATCCGCTCCTGACAGGACCGCCTGGAACCCCTGCCCGGCATCACGGCTCCGGACCCCGGGTCACCTGCCGACAATCACGCCTACGCCTATCTCCTGGGCCTGTACCTCGGCGAAGGCTGTATCAGCCCCCACCCTCGCGGCACCGGCCACTACCTCAGGATCACGTGCGCCGACGCATGACCGGGGCTCCTGCAACTGTGCCGCGAGGCCATCACGAAGGTGCGCCCGGGCATCGGCGTCCACGCACTCCAGAAGGAGGGCTACGCGATGGTCACCAGCTACTTCCGGCACTGGCCCGATCTGTTTCCCCAACACGCCCCCGGCAGGAAGCACGAGCGCTGTATCGCCCTCGAACCCTGGCAGCAGGAAATCGTCGACGCTCACCCCCTGGGAATTCATCCGGGGTCTCATCCACTCCGCCGGCTGCCTTATCACCAACTGGACGACCCGCACAATCGCGGGTGGGCGCAAGCGCCACGAATACCCCCGGTACTTCTTCACCAACCTCTCGACGGATATCAGGCAGCTCTGCACCGACACCCTCGACAAAGTCGGCGTCAGCTGGAAGCAGGCGAACGCCCAGAACATCTCCGTCGCCCGCAAAGCCTCAGCAGCCCTCATGGAAACGCACGTAGGCCCCAAACACTGACCCCCCGCCGCTACTTGGGGCTGTCGTCCTCGCCGACATGGTGCACGCGGACGAGGTTCGTCGAGCCGGCGACTCCGGGGGGCGAGCCCGCCGTGATGACGACGATGTCGCCCTTCTGGCAGCGGCCGTACTTGAGGAGGAGTTCGTCGACCTGGTCGACCATCGCGTCGGTGGAGTCGACATGGGGACCGAGGATGGTCTCCACGCCCCAGGTGAGGGTGAGTTGGGCGCGGGTGGCCGGGTCGGGGGTGAAGGCCATCACGGGGATGGGGGACCTGTAGCGCGACAACCGCCGTACCGTGTCGCCGGATTGGGTGAAGGCCACCAGGTACTTCGCGCCGAGGAAGTCGCCCATCTCGGCGGCGGCCCGGGCCACCGCGCCGCCCTGGGTGCGGGGCTTGTTGCGTTCGGTCAGTGGGGGCAGGCCCTTGGCGAGGATGTCTTCCTCCGCCGCTTCGACGATGCGGGCCATGGTGGTGACGGTCGCGATGGGGTAGTTGCCGACGCTGGTCTCGCCGGAGAGCATCACGGCGTCCGTGCCGTCGATGATGGCGTTCGCGACATCGGAGGCCTCTGCCCTGGTCGGGCGGGAGTTCTCGATCATCGAGTCGAGCATCTGGGTGGCGACGATGACCGGCTTGGCGTTGCGCTTGGCCAGTTTGATCGCGCGCTTCTGGACGATCGGGACCTGTTCGAGGGGCATTTCGACGCCGAGGTCGCCGCGGGCGACCATGATGCCGTCGAAGGCGGCGACGATGCCGTCGATGGCCTCGACCGCCTGGGGCTTCTCGACCTTGGCGATGACGGGGAGGCGGTGGCCCTCCTCGTCCATGATGCGGTGAACGTCGTCGATGTCCTTGCCGCTGCGGACGAAGGAGAGGGCGATGACGTCGAAGCCGGCGCGCAGCGCCCAGCGGAGGTCGTCCTCGTCCTTGTCGGAGAGGGCGGGGACGGAGACGGCGACTCCGGGGAGGTTGAGGCCCTTGTGGTCGGAGACCATGCCGCCTTCGACGACCTTGGTGTGGACGCGGGGGCCGTCGACGGAGGTGACCTCGAGGCAGACCCTGCCGTCGTCGACGAGGACGCGTTCGCCGGGGGTGACGTCGGCGGCGAGGCCGGCGTGGGTGGTGCCGCAGGACTGGCGGTCGCCTTCGGCGCCGTCTTCGACGGTGATGATGAAGGTGTCTCCGCGTTCAAGGAGTACGGGGCCTTCGGTGAATCGGCCGAGTCGGATCTTCGGACCTTGAAGGTCGGCGAGCATTCCGACGCTGCGGCCGGTCTCTTCGGCGGCCTTTCGGACGCGGTGGAAGCGCTCCTCGTGTTCGGCGTGGGTGCCGTGGCTGAGGTTGAAGCGGGCTACGTCCATTCCGGCTTCGACCAGGGCTTTGATCTGGTCGTACGAGTCGGTGGCGGGGCCCAAAGTACAGACGATTTTTGCTCGGCGCATGGTTTGAGCCTAGGCCTTACCGGCGGGTAGGGAATTGGTCGCGCATGACTACTCAACAACCTTTGGGTGAAGGGTTATTGACAAGGCTTGAATGTGCGGTGGGGTGCTCCAATGAGCGTTCGAATCGTCGATTTGGGGGCTCCGGTCACAGGCTCGGGGGCAGCATCGTGAAGCGTGCGTTGACCTGGGCGTAGACGTGTTGCCGTTGGGGTTCGAGGTCGAGGGGTGCGGCGGCGGTGTCCTCGGCGGCTGCGCCGGCGAGGGACATGGAGCGCATACGGCGCTGGGGAGTGCCGTAGGTTTCGGCGTTCTCGGCGCCGATGTCGGCGAGTTCGACGAGGGCGGCGAGGGTGGTGCCGAGTGCTTCGGCGTATTCGCGAGCGCGTTGGACGGCTTCACGTACGGCTTGCTGGCGGGCCTGGCGGTGGACGGGTGAGTCGGGGCGCAGCGCCCACCAGGGGCCGTCGACGCGGGTGAGTTCGAGGTCGGCGAGGCGGGTGGTGAGTTCACCGAGGGTGGTGAAGTCGGCGAGTTCGGCGGTGATGTGGACTCTGCCGTGGTAGCGGTGGACCCGTTCGCCGCGGCCGTGCTTGGTGAGTTCGGGGGTGATGGAGAAGCCGCCGGTTTCGAGGCGTTCGACTGCTTCGCCGTAGCTTTTGACCAGGTCGAGGACGGTGGCGTTGCGGCGGGTGAGGTCGTCGAGGGCGGTGCGGCGGTCGGTGCCGCGGGCGGCGACGGTGATGCCGATGCGGGCGATCTCGGGGTCGACTTCGAGGCGGGCTTCGCCGCGGACGGCGATGCGGGGTGCGTCGGGGGTGCCGTAGGGGACGGGGGGTTGCTGGTCATCCGTGCTGGGCGTGGTCATACGTCCCACTCTGTCAGCCGTGCCGCCTGCTGGTCATCAGATCGAAACCTGCGGGACCTGTCGCATCGAGTAAGAAGCAAGTAAGAATCTACGCGCGTTGTTGACCGTTTCCCGAGGAGATCCAGACATGCCCTTGAACCGCCGGAAGTTCCTGAAGAAGTCCGCCGCGACGGGCGCCGGGGTCGCGCTGGCCGGTGCGGCGGCGGCTCCGGCGGCGCAGGCCGCGGAGAAGAAGCCGGGCAGGCCCGCCAAGCGGTACTCGCTGACCGTGATGGGCACGACGGACCTGCACGGGCATGTCTTCAACTGGGACTACTTCAAGGACGCGGAGTACTCGGACGCCAAGGGCAATGCCATGGGTCTGGCGCGGGTCTCGACGCTGGTGAACCAGATCCGTCAGGAGAAGGGGCGGCGGAACACGCTGCTGCTGGACGCGGGCGACACGATCCAGGGCACTCCGCTGACGTACTACTTCGCGAAGGTGGATCCGATCACCGTCAAGGGTGGTCCTGTGCATCCGATGGCGCAGGCGATGAACGCGATCGGGTACGACGCGGCGGCGCTGGGCAACCACGAGTTCAACTACGGCATCGAGACGCTGCGGAAGTTCGAGGACCAGTGCCGTTTCCCGCTACTGGGCGCGAACGCGCTGGACGCGAAGACGCTGAAGCCCGCTTTCCCGCCGTACTTCATCAAGAGGTTCCAGGTGCCGGGGGCGCCGCCGGTGAAGGTGGCGGTGCTGGGGCTGACCAACCCGGGGATCGCGATCTGGGACAAGGCGTATGTGCAGGGGAAGTTGACGTTCCCGGGGCTTGAGGAGCAGGCGGCGAAGTGGGTGCCGAGGCTGCGGTCGATGGGGGCGGACGTCGTCGTGGTGTCGGCGCATTCGGGGTCGTCGGGGACGTCGTCGTACGGTGATCAGCTGCCGTATGTGGAGAACTCGGCGGCGCTGGTGGCGCAGCAGGTGCCGGGGATCGACGCGATTCTGGTGGGTCACGCGCATG
Source organism: Streptomyces sp. NPDC050549 (assembly GCF_040655035.1). Classification (NCBI taxonomy): domain Bacteria; kingdom Bacillati; phylum Actinomycetota; class Actinomycetes; order Kitasatosporales; family Streptomycetaceae; genus Streptomyces; species Streptomyces sp. NPDC050549. Next base: position 97,093 of record NZ_JBFAJD010000022.1, on the reverse strand, counting down.
TGGAGATCCCGGAGTTGAAGGTCACGAACACGGCGACGGGGAAGACGGTCGTGCTGTCCGAACCGCTGTGCTACGCCGAGCGGTTGAGCGTGTTCAACTTCGAGCTGGTCTTCGAGAAGGGGCATTGGACGGTCGAGTCGGTGGCGGCTTCGCTGCGGGACGCGAAGACGGTCGCGGACGATCCGAGGATCACGCGCCTGCTGAAGGACGAGCACGCGCTGGTCGTGGAGTACGTCAACCAGGTGGTCGGTACGGCGACGGCGACGCTGACGACGGTGGAGGCGCGGTACAAGGACGCCCCGATCATCGATCTGATCACCAAGGTCCAGGAGGACGTGGTGAAGGCCGCGTTGGCGGGGACGACGTATGCGTCGCTGCCGGTGATCGCGCAGGCGTCGCCGTTCTCGCGGACCTCGGAGATCCCGGCGGGCGAGGTGACGATCCGGGATCTGTCGGGTCTGTATGTGTACGACAACACGCTGGTGGCGAAGTTGCTGACGGGTGCTCAGGTGCGGGCGTATCTGGAGTACTCGGCGGAGTACTTCGTGCGGACGGCCGCCGACGCGGTCGTGGACCCGGAGAAGCTGACGAACGCGAACGGCCGTCCGGACTACAACTACGACTACGTGTCGGGGTTCTCGTACGACATTGACATCGCGCAGGCGGCCGGTTCGCGGATCAAGAACCTGACGTACAACGGTGCGGCGCTGGACGACGCGCAGCAGTTCGTGCTGGCGGTGAACAACTACCGGGCGAACGGCGGCGGTGCCTTCCCGCATGTGGCGTCGGCGACCGAGGTGTGGTCGGAGTCGACGGAGATCCGGACCCGGATCGCGGAGTGGGTGACCGCGAAGGGTGTGCTGGATCCGGCGGAGTTCGCGTCGGTGGACTGGAAGTTGACGCGGAACGGCACGCCTGTCTTCTAGTTCCCGCCTGTCTTCTGGTTCCCGCTGGTCTTCCAGTGGCGGCTGGAGCCCTCACCTGCCTTCGACGAGGGGGGTGAGGGTCCGGGCCTGCCGGGCCTGGGGGATCTGGGCCTGTGGGTCGAGGCCGAAGGTGGTGAAGGCGGTTCGGTCCGGCAGGGGGTAAGGCTCTTTGCCGGTCAGGGAGTTGAGGATGGTGGCGCTGCGCCAGGCGGCGAGGCCGAGGTCGGGGGCGCCGACTCCGTGGGTGTGGAGTTCGGCGTTCTGGACGTAGACGTGGCAGCCGGCGCCGGTGACGGAGGGGTCGAGGACGAGTCTGAACTGCTCGTCGACGCGGGGGCGTTCGGCGCTGTCGCGGCGCAGGTAGGGGTCGAGTCCGGCGAGGATGCGGCCGAGGGGGCGTTCGCGGTAGCCGGTGGCGAGGACGACGGCGTCGGTGGTGAGGCGGGAGCGGGTGTTCTGCTGGACGTGTTCCAGGTGGAGTTCGACCTTGGTGGTCGCGATCCGGCCGGCGGTGCGGACGCGGACGCCGGGGGTGAGGACGGCGTCGGGCCAGCCGCCGTGCAGGGTGCGGCGGTAGAGCTCGTCGTGGATGGCGGCGATGGTGTCGGCGTCGATGCCTTTGTGGAGTTGCCACTGTGCGGTGACGAGGCGGTCGCGGACGGGTTCGGCGAGGGCGTGGAAGTAGCGGGTGTAGTCGGGGGTGAAGTGCTCCAGGCCGAGCTTGGAGTACTCCATGGGGGCGAAGGCCTCGCTGCGGCCGATCCAGTGGAGTTTCTCGTGTCCTGCGGGCCGGTTGCGGAGCAGGTCGAGGAAGACTTCGGCGCCGGTCTGTCCCGAGCCGATGACGGTGATGTGTTCGGCGGCGAGGAACGTCTCGCGGTGGGCGAGGTAGTCGGCGGCGTGGATGACGGGGACGCCAGGGGCTTCGACGAGGGGTTTGAGCGGGTCGGGGACGTAGGGGGCGGTGCCGACGCCGAGGACGATGTTCTTGGTGTACGTCCGCCCGAGGGCTTCGGCCTCCCCGTCGCTGTCGAGCTGGGTGAAGTCGACCTCGAATACGTCGCGTTCGGGGTTGAAGCGGACGGCGTCGACCTGGTGGCCGAAGTGGAGTCCGGGAAGGCTGTCCGCGACCCAGCGGCAGTAGGCGTCGTACTCGGCGCGCTGGATGCGGAAGCGCTCGGCGAAGTAGAAGGGGAAGAGCCGGTCGCGGGCCTTCAGGTAGTTGAGGAAGGACCAGGGGCTGGCGGGGTCGGCGAGGGTCACCAGGTCGGCGAGGAAGGGGACTTGGACGGTGGTGCCGTCGATGAGCAGGCCGGGGTGCCAGTCGAAGCCGGGGCGCTGTTCGTAGAAGGCGGTGTCGAGTTCGGTGAGGGGGTGGGCGAGGGCGGCGAGGGAGAGGTTGAAGGGGCCGATGCCGATGCCGACCAGGTCGCGGGGTGGATCGGGTTCGTGGTGTGGGGGGTTGGGGGTCTGGGGGTGACCCGTCGGGGGGTGGCTCATCGCGGGGTGTGTCCTTCCACCAGTTTCAGGAGGGCGGCCAGGTCGTCGGGCCGGGTGTGGGGGTTGAGGAGGGTGGCCTTGAGCCAGAGCCGGCCGTCGAGGGCGGCCCGGCCGAGGACGGCGCGTCCGTCGTGGAGGAGTTGTCGGCGTACGGCGGCCACGGCTTCGTCGGTGGCTTCGGCGGGCCGGAACAGGACGGTGCTGATGACGGGCGGGTCGTAGAGCTCGAAGCCGGGGTGGTTGTGGACCATGGCGGCGAACTCCCGTGCGCGGGCGCAGACTTGGTCGACGAGGGTGCCGAGTCCGGTGCGGCCGAGGGTTTTCAGGGTGACGGCGAGTTTGAGGACGTCGGGGCGTCGGGTGGTGCGCATGGAGCGGCCGAGGAGGTCGGGGAGGCCGGCTTCGGTGTCGTCGTCGGCGTTGAGGTAGTCGGCGCGCTGGGTGAGGGCGGCGAGGTCGCGGGGGTGGCGTACGGCGAGGAGGCCGGCGGCGACGGGCTGCCAGCCGAGTTTGTGCAGGTCGAGGGTGACGGTGTGGGCGCGGTCGAGGCCGGCGAGTTTGTCGCGGTGGCGGTCGCTGAAGACGAGGCCTCCGCCGTAGGCGGCGTCGATGTGGAGGCGGGCTCCGTGGGCGGCGCACAGGCCGGCGATCTCGGGGAGCGGGTCGATGAGTCCGGCGTCGGTGGTGCCCGCGGTGGCGGCGACCAGGACGGAGCCGCGGGGGCCTGGCAGTGCGGTGAGGGCCTCGTCGAGGGCGGCGGGGTCGAGGGTGCCGGCGGGTGCGGGGACGACGACGGGGTCGGGCAGTCCGAGGAGCCAGGCGGCGCGGGGCAGGGAGTGGTGGGCGTTGCTTCCGCAGACCAACTGCACGGTGCCGCTGTGGGCTTCGCGGGCGAGGAGCAGGGCGAGTTGGTTGGCTTCGGTGCCGCCGGTGGTGACGAGGGCGTCGGCGAGGCCGATCTCGTGGGCGAGGGTGCGGGTGACCAGGGCTTCGAGGGCGGAGGCGGCGGGAGCCTGGTCCCAGGAGTCGAGGGACGGGTTGAGCGCGCTGACGGCGAGGTCGGCGGCGGCGCTGACAGCGAGCGGCGGGCAGTGCAGGTGTGCCGCGCACAGCGGGTCGGCGGGGTCGGAGGCGCCTTCGGCGAGGGCGTGCACGAGGGTGCGCAGGGCGGTCGGGTCGCCTTCGTCCGGGAGTACGTCCCCTGCGGCGTCCCGCATGCGGGCGGCGACCGCGTCGGGGCCGCCGGCGGGGAAGGGTCCGCCGCGTGCGCGGCGTCCGGTGCCGAGGGCGTCGAGGACGGTGTCGAGCAACGGCCTTAGGGCGTCCGGGCCTTCGGCGCCTGAGGCGAGGGGCGCGTTGCTCATTGGCTGTCCTCCGGGGCGCGGGGCAGGGGGAGTTCCAGCTTGTACCTGGATGGGTCGGCGCGCCCGGGAAGAACAACGATCAGAACCCGAAAGTGTTGTGTGAGCGGGGTGGGAGGGTCAGCAAAAGTCGTCCGCGTGGTCCTTCGCCCAGGCGGTGAACGGGCGGGCCGGTACCCCGGTGATGTCCTCGACCGTGGTGGTGATCTCCGGTGTCGTGCCGACGCTTCCGCCGAAGGCCTTGAGGAGGCCGGGGAGCATCTCCGGGGGTACGTGGGGGAAGAGTTCGGGGCTGGCCTCGTCCACGGGGATCTCGTTGAAGCGCAGGTCGCGGCCGATCGCGTGGCCGATCGCGGTGATCTGCTGGGCCGTGGTGACCGGTTCGGTGCCGGTGAGGCGGTGGGCGGCGCCCTCGTGGCCGGGGTCGAGGAGGGCGCGTTCGGCGACGGCGGCGATGTCGTCCTCGTGGATCGGTGCCGAGACGCCGTCGGCGAAGGGGCCGCGTACGGTGTCGCCCGCGCGGATCTGCGGGGCCCACTGGAGGGCGTTGGACGCGAAGGCGTTGGGCTGCAGGATGGTCGCCGCGAGGCCGCTGTCGCGTACCTGTTGTACGGCCTTGGCGTGCCAGATGTGGATGGGGTGGCTGGTGTCGGCGCCCTCTCGGATGATTCCGGAGGAGAGCATGACGACGTGCCGGACGCCGGCCGCGCGGGCCGCGTCGAGCAGTGCCTCGGTCGCGTCGCCGGTGGCCCGGAGGTTCAGGAAGAGCTGGGTCGCCCCGGTGAACAGGGCAGCGGGGTCGTCGAGTTGGTGTTGGACGACCTCCGCCTGCTGCGGCAATCCGGCCCGCCGGGGGTCGCGCGTCAGTGCCCGTACGGGCCGGCCTGCGGCGGTGAGGCGTTCCACCAGGGCGCGGCCGACGTTGCCGGTGGCGCCTGTCACTACGATCACGGGTTCCTCCTGGGGCTGATCGTCCTTGGCGGCATCGAGCCCAGGAAGGACGATCAGCCCGCCGCATCGTCGACAGGGACGAGGCGTGCCCGTGAGGGTGCAGGGCCCGGGTCCTACACCTCTCGTACCCGCAACGCCCGTGCCAGGTCGTCGAGTTGGTCGACGAGCTTGCGGCGCAGGGAGGGGGTGAGGTCGGCGTCGCGGAGGCATTGCTCGCCGAGGCGGAGGGATTCGGGGTCTACGGCGTGGGTGGGGAAGGCCCAGCGGCCTGCGGCGTCGGCCATGGCCGGGCCCCGGCGGGCGGCGAGGGTGACCGCGTCCTCGTAGAAGCGCGGCACGTACTCCCGTACGAGATCGGCCTGTTCGGGTTGCCAGAAGCCCTGGGCGGTGGCGGTGAAGAGGTAGTTGGAGAGGTCGTCGGTGGTGAACATCGCGTCCCAGGCCGCGCGTTTGGCCTCGGGGTCGGGCAGGGCGGCGCGGCAGCGGGCGGCGCCTTCCTGGCCGGTGGCGGACGGGTCGCGTTCCAACTCGGCGGCGATCGCGGTCTCTTCGGTGGCGCCGAGGACGGCGAGGCGGCCCAGGACGCGCCAGCGCAGCTCGGGGTCCAGTTCGGGGCCGCCGGGGACGGTGCCCTCGGCGAGCCAGGCGGCGACGGTGTCGGGGTGGGCGGCGACGTCGATGAAGTGGCGTACGGCGATGAGGCGCAGGCCGGGGTTGGAGCCGTCCTCGGTGCGGCGGATGAGGTCTCGGCACAGGGCTGTGAGGGTGGCGAGGGCGGCCGGGCGGGCCTCGGGGGTGAGGTAGCGGTCGGTGATCTGGGCGGAGGCGAAGGCCAGGACGCCCTGGACGAGGGCGAGGTCCGTCTCGTGCGGGAGGTGGGCGCGGGCGGCGTCCAGGTAGGTGGAGGCGGGGAGTTCGCCGTCGCGGACGGCGTCGCGCAGGGCGTTCCAGGCGACCGCGCGGGTGAGGGGTTCGGGGAGGCCGGAGAGGCTGGTGCGGACGGCTTCGAAGGAGTCGGGGTCGAAGCGGACCTTGGTGTAGGTGAGGTCGCCGTCGTTGAGGAGGAGCAGTGCGGGGCGCTTGCCGAGGGGCTGGGGGTCGCTCTGCGGGATGTCGAGGTCGAGGCGTTCACGCAGGACGAGGCGGCCGGTGTCGCCGAGGTCCTGGTCGTAGAGGCCGACGGCGATGCGGTGGGGGCGGCTGCCGGCGCGGTCGACGGTGAGGGTGTGGGTGCCGTCGTCGCCGCGGGTGATCGTGGGCGTGAGCGTGTCCACGCCCGTCGTGCGCAGCCACGCGTCCGCCCAGGCGTGGACGTCCCGTTCGGTGCCGGAGGCGAGGGAGTCGATGAAGTCGGCGAGGGTGGCGTTGGCGAACTTGTGGCGGGCGAAGTGGGTGTTGATGCCGGCGAGGAAGTCCTTCTCGCCGAGCCAGGCCACCAACTGCCGTAGTGCGGAGGCGCCCTTGGCGTAGGAGATGCCGTCGAAGTTGAGGAGGGCGGAGGCGGTGTCGTCGACGTTCTCGGGGGCCACGGGGTGGGTGGAGGGGCGCTGGTCGGCGTCGTAGCCCCAGGCCTTGCGGACGACGCCGAAGTCGGTCCAGGTGTCGGTGAAGCGGGTGGCTTCGGTGAGGGTCTGGTAGCCCATGTACTCGGCGAAGGACTCGTTGAGCCAGATGTCGTCCCACCACTGGAGGGTGACGAGGTCGCCGAACCACATGTGGGCCATCTCGTGGGCGATGACCATGCCGCGGGTCTGGCGCTCGGTGTCGGTGACGGCGGAGCGGTAGACGAACTCGTCGCGGAAGGTGACGAGTCCGGGGTTCTCCATGGCACCGGCGTTGAACTCGGGGACGAAGGCCTGGTCGTAGGAGTCGAAGGGGTAGGGCTCCTCGAACTTCTCGTGGTAGCGGTCGTAGCACTGGCGGGTGATGTCGAGGATCTCCTCGGCGTCCGCGTCGAGGTGGGGGGCCAGGGAGCGGCGGCAGTGGATACCGAAGGGCAGGCCTCGGTGTTCGGTGCGGATCGAGTGCCAGGGGCCGGCGGCCACGGCCACGAGGTAGGTGGAGATGAGGGGGGTGGGGGCGGCCTGCCAGCGGCCTTCGCCGAGGTGTTCGGTGATGCCGTTGGCGAGGACGGTCCAGCCTTCGGGGGCGGTCACGGTGAGGTCGAAGACGGCCTTGAGGTCGGGCTGGTCGAAGGCGGCGAAGACGCGCTGGACGTCCTCCATGAAGAGCTGGGTGTAGAGGTAGGTCTCGCCGTCGGTGGGGTCGGTGAAGCGGTGCATGCCCTCGCCGGTGCGGGAGTAGCGCATGCTCGCGTCGACGCGCAGTTCGTGCTCGCCCGCAGTGAGGGCGGGCAGCGGGAGCCGGTTCTCGACGAGTTGTTCCGGGTCGAGGGGGTGGCCGTCGAGGGTGACGGAGCGCAGCTCGGCGGGCTTGAGTTCGACGAAGGTGTCCGCGTCGGCACGAGCGGTGAACCGGATGACGGTGCGGGAGTCGAAGGTGTCTTCGCCCGTCGTCAGATCGAGTTCGATCGTGTAGCGGTGGACGTCGAGGAGCCTGGCACGGGTCTGCGCTTCGTCGCGCGTCAGTACGGACATGGTGGACATGCTGCCTGATGGCACCGACATGGCACAGAGCCCGTCCGGTACGCGGCCTATGTCCGGTCGGAGGTGGGGGTGGGGGTCGAGGTGGGGGTGGCATCGGGGTTCTGGGGGTCGCGCTGGTAGGGCACGCGCGCGTCCGGGTGCTGCGGGGACGGGTGGGGCAGCGCCGAGCCGGGGTCGGGCGGGTCCTCGAGGAGGGCGCGCAGTTCGCGGAGCTCCTGTTCCAGGGCCTGGTGGCGCTGGTGGGCGTCGTAGAGGTAGCGGATCTTGGTGCGCAGGGTCCAGGGGTCGACGGGTTTGGCGATGAGGTCGGCGACGCCGAGGCCGAAGGCGGTGGCGGTCAGTTCGGGGTCGAGGCCGAAGCCGGTGAGGAGGACGACGGGGATGTGCTGGGTCTGTTCGAGGCGGCGCAGGTAGCGGACCACGTCCAGGCCGCTGACACCGGGCATCCGCACATCGAGCAGGAGCAGGCCGACCCTGCCGCGCAGCACCTGCTTGAGCGCCTCGTCGCCGCTGGTGGCGCGGGCGAGCCGATAGCCCAGCGGGGCGAGGGCGCTCTCCAGCGCGTACAGCGTGTCCTCATGGTCGTCGACGATGAGGATCCTGGCATCCGACGGCATGACCCGAGGTCCCTCCCGCGTGGGGCGACCAGCTTATGACGCAGGCGCTGACGGGGTGTGCCCGTCGGCTGACGAGGAGTGCACAAGCAGGTGCACAGCGCAGCATCGCCCCGAACACACCCCGGTGTCACGCCCCTTACGGGTTTGTCGGGGTCAGTTCGCCGTGGGTGAACCGCCGTTCACGGCGTCCTCCGCGATGCGCTCGTGGTGCCGGATCACCTCGGCGATGATGAAGTTGAGGAACTTCTCGGCGAACGCCGGGTCCAGCTTGGCGTTTTCGGCCAGGATGCGCAGGCGCTCGATCTGCCGGGCCTCGCGGGCCGGATCGGCGGGCGGCAGCCGGTGGGTGGCCTTGAGGAAGCCGACCTGCTGGGTGGCCTTGAAGCGTTCGGCGAGCATGTGGACGACGGCCGCGTCGATGTTGTCGATGCTGTCGCGCAGCCTGGCCAGTTCCTCGCGCACGGCGGGGTCGACGTCACCGGTTCCGTTGTTGCTGGTGGTCATGGGCGACCACCCTACGTGGAGTGCGCCCACGCGATGATCGGCGGATCGGCCGGATCGGGGACCTGGTCGCTCCAGCCGCCGGGGACGGTGCGGCCCTGCTGGGAGCGGAAGCGGACCGGGGGCATGCCGACGCGGCGGGTGAACAGGCGGGAGAAGTAGGCGGGGTCGTCGTAGCCGACGCGGCGGGCGACGGCGGCGACGGGGAGTTCGGTGGCGGCGAGGAGTTCCTTGGCGCGGCCCAGGCGGATGCCGAGGAGGTAGTCCTTGGGGCTGCAGCCGGCGCTCTGGCGGACGGCGGCGCGCAGTGCGGCGGGGGTCAGGCCGTGCCGGGCCGCGTGGTCGGCGACGGTCAGCGGCAGACAGGCGTCGCGGGCGAGGCCCTGGAGGACCGGGTCGCCGTCGGGGGCGAGGTCGGCGCGGGCCCGGCGCAGGGCGACGAGGAGTTCGTGGACGGCGGCGCCGGTCTCCACCTCCAGGAGGGGGTTTCCGCGCCGTGCGGCGCGGGCCATGCGCCCGATGACCGCGCGGGGTCCGCTCGCGTCCGAGAGGGGCACCACGGGCCGCTCCGGCTCGATGTAGCCGAGTTCGGTGTACGTCGCCGTCGCGGGCCCGGTGAAGTCGACGAACCCCTCGTCCCAGCCGGCGCCGGGGTCGGGCGCGTAGTGGTGCGGCACGCCGGGGGTGAGCCACAGCAGCGCGGGCGCGGTGACGGTGGTGCGGCGGCCGTCGGGGGTCAGGTACCAGCCGCCGCCCGCGCTGATCACCACGGCCACGTGGTGGTCGAGGGTGCGCGGGCCGACCGTGGGCAGTTCGCCGTACTGGAGGCCCACCCCGAGGCAGGCGAGACCGAGGCGGTGGTGGGCGGGTGTGGGCGTGAAGAACCGCATCCAGGTGTGGTACATCCGCGGCCCCCTCACACATCACTCGGTCCAAGTAGTGGCGATCTTTGTCCATGGACGTGATCGCCGCCAAGGGGAGAGAGTCGGGGCATGAGCGAGTTCACCGTGGGCGACAGGGACTTTCTGCTGGACGGGCGGCCGGTGCGGCTGCTGTCCGGGGCGCTGCACTACTTCCGGGTGCACGAGGCACAGTGGGGGCACCGGCTGGCGATGCTGCGGGCGATGGGCCTCAACTGCGTGGAGACGTACGTCCCGTGGAACCTGCACGAGCCGGCGCCGGGCGACTTCCGGAACGTGGAGGCGCTGGGCCGGTTCCTGGACGCGGCCCGGGAGGCGGGTCTGTGGGCGATCGTGCGCCCGGGGCCTTACATCTGCGCGGAGTGGGAGAACGGCGGGCTCCCGCACTGGCTGACCGGCGAGCTGGGGCCACGCGCGCGTACCCGTGACGCACGCTTCCTGGGCCACCTGGAGCGCTGGTTTCGCCGGCTGCTGACCGAGGTGGTGCCCCGCCAGCTCGACCGCGGCGGCCCGGTGATCATGGTGCAGGTCGAGAACGAGTACGGCAGCTACGGCTCCGACGCGGCCTATCTGCGGCGCCTGGAGGCGATGTTGCGCGACCTGGGGGTCACGGTCGCGCTGTGCACCTCGGACGGCCCCGAGGACCACATGCTGGACGGCGGCTCGCTCCCCGGTGTCCTGGCGACGGTGAATTTCGGGTCCCACGCGCGCGAGGCCTTCGAGACACTGCGCGCCTTCCGCTCCGAGGGGCCCCTGATGTGCATGGAGTTCTGGTGCGGCTGGTTCGACCACTGGGGCGGCGAACACGTCGTCCGTGATGCCGAGGACGCGGCGTCCGCCCTGCGCGAGATCCTGGAGTGCGGCGCGTCGGTCAACGTCTACATGGCGCACGGCGGCACCAGCTTCGCCGGCTGGGCGGGCGCCAACCGGGGCGGCGGCGCCCTGCACGAGGGCCCGTTGGAGCCCGACGTGACGTCCTACGACTACGACGCCCCGATCGACGAGTACGGGCGCCCCACGGAGAAGTTCCGGCGCATGCGTGAGGTGTTCGCCGAGTACGCCGACGCCCCGCTGCCCGAACTCCCGCCCGCACCAGCCGTGTTGGAGCACCCGGCCGAGGCGCACCTGACCGGCTGGGCGCCCCTGGCCGACGTACTGGAGGCACGCGGCGGACCGGAGTCCGAGGGCCCGGTCCCGCCCACCTTCGAGGAGCTGGACGTCGACCGCGGTCTCGTCCGCTACGCGGTGACCGTGCCGGGACCGCGCGCCCCGTATCCGCTCACCGCGCGCGGGCTGCGGGACCTGGCGGTGGTCCACGTCGACGGCGAGCGGGCCGGGATCCTCACGGAGGGCGACGAGCAGCTCAAGGAACCCGTCGCCGGGCACGCGCGCGTGGAGCTGTGGGTGGAGTCCCTGGGGAGGGCCAATTACGGGCCCCGGCTCGGAGAGCCGAAGGGGATCACCGGGGGCCTGTTGCACGAGCGGCAGTATCTGCACGACGTACGCGCGCGTGGGCTGCGGCTGGACGCGCTGGACGACGTCGAGGGCATTCCTCTGGGGGCGCTGCCCCCGGGCGACTCCCCCGGCCTGTACCGGGGCACCGTCGAGGTGCGGGGCGCCGGGGACGCCGTACTCGAACTGCCGGGCTGGACGCGGGGCTTCGTGTGGGTCAACGGGTTCAACCTGGGGCGGTACTGGTCGGCCGGGCCGCAGCGGGAGCTGTACGTGCCCGGGCCCGTGCTGCGGGAAGGGGTGAACGACGTGTGGGTCCTCGAACTCCAGGAGGCGCCGCTCGCCGGGAAGTCCGTGTCCTTGCGTGCTCACCGGGAGACGGGGGCGGACCCGATCTCGACGACGCGGGCCCAGTCGGGCGGTGTGTCCGGCACGTAGTCGGGGTCGTCCTCGGCGTACATCCCGGTCTCGTACCGGCGCGGGAACAGGCCCACCACCGTCCGGCACGGCGGTCGCCGCTCCGGCCAGGGGGTCTGGCCGTCGGTGAGGACCACGACGGCGTCGGGCCGGGTGCGCAGCGCCTTGGTGAAGCCGGTGCGCAGATCGGTACCGCCGCCGCCCAGCAGCTCGATGCCCTCGGCGCGGCACAGTGGTTGCGCGACCCTGGCCGCCGCGTCGCAGGGCACCACGGTGACCAGGTCGCGGCGGCCACCGACCGCCCTTGAGATCGCGGCGACTTCGAGGAGCGCGCTGCCCAGCTCGACGTCGCTGACCGACCCGGAGGTGTCGATGACCACGCAGACCCGGGGCGGTCTGCGGCGCAGGCTCGGCAGCACGATGCCGGGCAGTCCGGCCGAGCGGCGCGAGGGTCTGCCGTAGCTGTAGTCCTCGCCCGCGCCGGGGGCGGAGACCGCCGAACGGACCGCCGCCCCCAGCAACTCCCGCCACGGCTGCGGCGGATGGAACGCCTCCTCGGCCCACCGCCGCCACCCGCTCGGGGCGCTGCCCGGGCGGCCGGCGATGCCCTGCGCCACCCGGAAGCGGACCGCGTCGCGCTGCTGCTCGCTGAGCCCGTGCGCGCCGTCCGGGCCCAGCTCCCAGCCCCGGTCGAGCCCGTCGGCGCCGCTGCCGCAGTCCAGCCACGCCAACGCCCGGGTGCGCGGCCCCAGTTGGAACCAGCGCAGGTAGTCCTCCATCAGATTTCCGGCGGGCAGCCCCAGCGTCGCTGGCTGGACCGCGCCCTGGGGGGTGACCAGGCCCTCGCCGTAAGCGTCGTCGTTGATCTCCATGTCGGCGGCGATGTTCATCCGCAGCCGCTCCCCCGGGCCGGTCAGTCCGCGTTCGCGGGCCAGGCGGTCGCTGCGTCCGTGGTGGTCTCGCAGCAGGTGCGAGACCTCGTGGACCCAGACTCCGGCCAGGTCCTCGACCGGCATCCGGTCCACGAACCCCGGCGAGACGTAGCAGCGCCAGTGCCGGTCGACGGCCATCGTCGGTACCTGCCGTGACGCGACGGTGTGCAGGGCGAACAGGGCGGTGGCCAGGTAGGGGCGGACGCGGGCCGCGTAGAGGCGGGCGGCGAAGAGCTTGTCGAGGTCCATGGCCGGGTCGGGGTTCATCGGCCGCCCTTGACGGTCGCGGCGGCGCGGTCCGCCCGTTGCGACAGGGCGACCACTCCGGCGAGCTGCTCGATGGACTCGGGTACGTCCCAGTCCTCCCGGCGCAGCGAGGCGAGGGTGGTCGCGGGGACGACGACCAGGTCCGGGGCGCCGGTCTCCAACGCCCGGACCAGGAGCGCCCACGCCGCGTCCCAGCGGGCCCGGTCGGGACGGTTGCGGACCGCGGCCACCACACCGTCGAGCACGGCCTGGCGCAGATCCCCGCGCTCGGGCAGCTCGCCGGCGGCCGGATCGGCGAGGAACGTCTCGGGGTCGGGGAGGTCCATCCGGTCCACCGCGGCCAGCAGTTCCAGCCCGGGACCGTCCCCGACCGTGCCCCTGGCCAGCAGGGACAGCACCTCCCGGGAAGAGCCGGCCGCGGTCGCGAAAGCGATCAGGCTCAGGGCCATCTCCCAGCTCCGGGGCGAGGGCCAGGCACCGCCCCGCCGGGTCTCGCTGCTGGGCAGCTGGTGGACGAGCTTGGGGCGGCCGGTGAGCAGTCCGCACACCGCGCGGCGCGCGTAGTCCACGGCTCCGGGCAGCTTCTCCGGGTCGAGTCTCGGCAGGGTCGCCCGGGGCCAGGTGCCGCCGAGGCCGCGTACGACGACCTCGTGGTCGTGGGTCCACTGGAGGTGCACGAACCGGTTGGCCAGCGGCGGGCTCAGCTCCCAGCCGTCGGCCGCCGAGGACCGGGGGTTGGCGGCCGCCACGATCCGCACCCCGGGCGGCAGCCGCAGCGCGCCGATCCGCCGCTCAAGCACCAGCCGCAGCAGCGCGGCCTGCACGGCGGGCGGCGCGGTCGACAACTCGTCCAGGAACAGCAGCCCCCGGCCCGCCCGTACGAGGCGTACTGCCCAGTCCGGCGGGGCCATCGGGACGCCCTGCTCGGCGGGGTCGTCGCCCACGACGGGCAGCCCGGAGAAGTCGGACGGCTCGTGCACGCTGGCGATCACCGTCGTCAACGGCAGGTCCAGGGCCGCGGCGAGCTGGGTCAGGGCCGCCGTCTTGCCGATTCCCGGCTCGCCCCACAGCAGCACGGGGAGGTCGGCGGCGACGGCCAGGGTCAGGGCCTCCAGCTGGTTGTCGGGGCGCGATTCGGTGGTGGTGTCGCGCAGGAGGGTCAACAGGTCGCCGGCGACGTCGAGTTGGGTGGGGCGGGCGGGGGTGTCGGTGGCGGCGTACAGGGTGCGTGTGGGCATATGGGTCACCTTTGGGTTGTGATGGGGCGTGCGCGGGTGAGGGATGGAACGCGCACGAGGATTGGGTTGAAGTCCCGTGCGGCCAAGGGCTGTTGGTGCGGCGGGACGAAGTTCCGTGCGGTCAGCGCCTGTTGGTGCGGCGGGGGCGTAGTTCCGTGCGGTCAGCGGCCGTTGGTGCGGCGGGGGCGTTCCTTCCGGGGCAGCGGAAGTCCCGGGAAGAAGTGGCCGGATCGGGGTCCGGGGCCGGTCAGGCCCGCCCTGAACAGCCCGTACGTGAGCCGCCGTTGCGCCGCCGCCTGGAGTTCGTCCCGCAGCGCGCCACCGCGCAGCACCGCGTCGGGACCGAGCAGTCCCTCCACGACGGTCAGCGCACCGGCGGTGTCGCCGTGGATGAGTCGTTCGCGGACGCCGGTGAGGCAGTCCGGGTGGCGGTGTGCCTCGTCGACGGCCTGGAGGCAGGGCAGCGGAGTGCCGGTCAGCGCGACCAGCAGTTCCTCGCGCCGGATCTCGTCCGGGTCGTGGTCGAGGGGTGCCAGTACGCCGTCGACCAGCCCGATCCGGTGCCGGGCGCCCCGGCATTCGACGAGGTACGGCCGGCCCGCCCGGTCCGGGATCCGTACGGAGCCGTCCGGCCGGGGACGATCCGGTACGAGTGCGGCGGCGACCAGCGGGTGGAGCCGGCCGACCTCGATCGCGCCGGTGCGGAGCAGTTCCAGGTCGGGCGGGACCCAGGTCGCCGCGTCGGGCAGCACCGGGAGCGCGGCGGCGCTGCCGTCGGTCGGTGCCGGGGTGATCCGCAGGGTGTCCGCGACCGGATCCAGCACGAACCGGTGCCGGGAACCGAACCGTACGGTGACGGGACCGGCCGGCCTCCCCTCCGCGTGGAGCAGGATCGCCGCCTCGTCCGCCCACCGGTCGACGGCGCAGTTCCACGCTCCGGGCACCGTGTCCAGCGGAACCGGGATCGGTGGAGGTCCGTCGCCGGGCGGCCGGTCGGCCCCGGACCGGACCCGCAGTTCACCGCTCCGGTCCGCGTCCCACAGGTGCCGGTGCAGGTCGAGGCGGAACCGTCGGTTCGGCCGGGGATGCGGATGCCGCCGGGCCACGGCATCCCGTCGGGTGCCGTCCCACAGCGCGAGGCTGATCCGCTGACCGCCGTCCGCCCAGGCCGGCGGGGTCCTGACCACCAGGTGCGGCGGACCGGTGGCGTCGTCCCCGTAGCGGGCCAGGGTGAGGGTCAGTCCCGGGCGCAGCAGCCCGTCGGGCGCGATCCTCGGCAGATGCCAACGGAGCAGGTCGGGGGCGAGTCGGCGGAGATCGGCGCGCACCCGGGCGGCCAGTTCCCGGCCGCGGGCGCGCGCGACGGACCGTAGGTCGAGATCGACGTCGACACCGGCGGCGGCGCAGGCGCCCGCCCAGTCCCCGGCACGGCGGCGGACCGCAGCGGTCTCGATCATGGAGGGCGGCACGGCGAACTCGCGCACGCGCGGCCAGAAGGAAAGCGGGGAATTCCCGTTCGCGGTGTGAGGGAGCATCAGCACTCACCTTGCGCGGACGGGACCCCCATTCTGTGAACAGAGTGAGTCGTCATCGCGGGGAGCATAGCCTTCTCCGCCGCGATCCGTCAGGGAAATATTGGGGGCGTCCATCCGCACCCCTCGGCATAGAGTGGATACGGGTTCAGGGCGTCTCTGGGGGTTGTGGACGTGGCGGACGACGGACCGGTCGAGCACGGCTACCCGCATCTGGACACGGTGCGGGACTCCATCACCGCGCTCTACAAGCGGTTGTCGTACGACACCGTCCAGACGTTCGCGACCAGTGTGGCCCCCGTCGACGTGGCGTTCTGCGACACGGACGACCTGCATCTCGGGGCGCAGCGGGTGGCGCGGGAGATGGTCCGGCACTACCGGCTCCCGGATGCCCGGCTGATCGTCAGCTTCCGTGAGATGAAGCATGCGGCGAACGTCGAACTCACGGCCGGGCCCGAGTACTTCGTGGAGTTGAACGACCGGTTCCGCACCCATCGCCGGGACATCGGCGCGGCTCTCGCGCACGAGGTCATGCATGTCTATCTGCACCGCCTGGACCTGTCCTTCCCCGGCACCCGGGAGAACGAGATCCTCACGGACACGGCGGCGACATATCTCGGCGCGGGGTGGCTGCTCCTGGACGCGTACCGGGAGGACTCGGCGTCCTCGCAGAAGCTCGGCTATCTCACGCCGGAGGAGTTCGGATACGTCCTCGCCAAGCGGGCGCTGGTCTTCGGCGAGGATCCCTCGGTGTGGTTCACGAGTCCGCAGGCCTACACGGCGTACGTCAAGGGCATGGAGCAGGCCCGGCGGGACGAGCAGCAGCCTCCGCTGACGGCGGCGGGGTGGGCGGGGCGGCGACGCTACGCGCACGACCGGCGGCACGGGCCCGGAGTGCAGAAAGGGGTGCCGTACTCCTTCTCCCCCGACGGGCGGGGCAGCTTGCGGGTGTCGTTCCCGTGCCCCACGTGTCATCAGCGGATCAGGGTGCCGGTGCGGGGGCGGGTAAGGGCGCGGTGTTCCTTGTGCCGGACGGTGCTGGAGTGCGACACGTAGGTGCCGGCGATACAGGGGATGCCTCCGACGGCTCTAACTCCCGTACACCGCCCCCGGAACCTCCGCCTCCGCCAACAGCTTCAGCACCGTCTCCCCCGCCTCCCCCGCACTCCACCGCGCCCCCTTGTCCGCGCTCGGCCCCGCCCGCCACCCCTCCATCACGGTGATGCGTCCGCCCTCCGTCTCGAAGACCCGGCCGGTGACCCCCGCGCTCGCGGCGGAGCCCAGCCACACCACCAGGGGTGAGACGTTCTCGGGGGCCATCGTGTCGAAGCCGGAGTCGGGTGCCGTCATCGTCTCCGCGAAGGTGTGTTCGGTCATACGGGTGCGCGCCGCGGGGGCGATCGCGTTGACCTGGACGCCGTAGCGGGACAGTTCGGCGGCGGCGACCAGGGTGAGGCCGACGATGCCGGCCTTGGCGGCGCTGTAGTTGCCCTGGCCCAGCGAGCCCAACAGGCCTGCTCCGCTGCTGGTGTTGATGATCCGGGCGGTCGGGGTCCGGCCCGCCTTCGTCTCGGCACGCCAGTGCGCGGCGGCGTGTTTCAGGGGCAGGAAGTGGCCCTTCAGGTGGACGCGGAGCACCGCGTCCCAGTCGTCCTCGTCGAGGTTGACGAGCATCCGGTCGCGCAGGTAACCCGCGTTGTTGACAAGGGTGTCGAGGCGGCCGTAGGTCTCCAGGGCGGTCGTGACCAGGGACGCGGCACCGGTGCCGGTGGCGATGTCACCGCCGTGGGCCACCGCCTCGCCGCCCGCCGCGCGGATCTCGGCGACGACCTGGGCGGCGGGGCTGTCGGGGTCCGGGGTGCCGTCGAGGCCGACGCCGAGGTCGTTGACGACGACCCTGGCGCCCTCGGCGGCGAAGGCGAGGGCGTGGGCGCGGCCCAGACCCCGGCCCGCGCCGGTGACGACGACGACCCGGCCGTCGCAGAGAGCACTCATCTCACGTCTCCTTGTTGGCGGTTGCGGCGTCCAGGAACGCGGGCCGCTCCCCGCCCCCGTGGACGAGGAGGCTCGCGCCGCTGATGTACGCGGCGGCGGGGGAAGCGAGGAAGACCGCCGCCGCGCCCACGTCGGCGGGGTCGGCGAGGCGGCCGAGCGGGACGGTGCGGGAGACGGCCGCGATGGCGTCCTCGCCGCCGTAGTGCAGGTGGGACGACTCCGTGCGGACCATGCCGACGACGAGGGTGTTGACGCGGATGTCCGGCGCCCACTCCACCGCCATCGAGCGGGCCAGGTTCTCCAGGCCGGCCTTGGCCGCCCCGTACGCCGCCGAACCGGGCGAGGGGCGGCTCCCGCTGACGCTGCCGATCATCACGACCGAGCCCCTCGTCCGCCTGAGGTGTTCGTACGCGGCGAGGGAGGCGGTGAGCGGGGCGAGGAGGTTCAACTCGATGATCCGCGCGTGCCGTTCGGCCTCCGCGTCGACCAGCGGGCGGTAGGGCGCGCCGCCCGCATTGTTGACGAGGACGTCGAGCCGGGGCAGCGCGGCGAAGAACTCCCGTACGGCGGGCGGGTCGCGCAGGTCCAGGGGGCTGAACTCCGTTCCCTCGACCGGGTTTTCGGGCGGTTTGCGCGCGCAGGTCAGGACGTGGGCGCCGGCCTCGACGAAGGCGCGCGCGATGCCGGCGCCGACGCCTCGGGTGCCGCCGGTGACGAGGACGGTACGGCCGTTCAACGGGCGGTCGGGCGAGTTGCCCACAGAGGGGTTGTCCACAGGGTGGTTGTCCACAGGCCCTCCCGCTCGGATTCCGCGGCTGCTAGCTTCGAAGCCTCACACCTAACAAATGTTTGGTGGAAAGGTAGCTGATGCGTCCATGGGTGTCTCCACCTCCTCCCCGGAAAACTCGTTCGCGAGCAAGGGGATCTCGGTCGTCACGGTCGACTACCCACCGGTGAACGCGCTGCCGGTGGACGGCTGGTTCGCGCTGGCCGACGCCGTGCGCGCGGCGGGCCGTGACCCCGGCGTGCGCTGTGTGGTGCTGGCGGCCGAGGGGCGGGGCTTCAACGCGGGCGTGGACATCAAGGAGATACAGGCGCGCGGACAGTCGGCCCTGGCCGGGGTGAACCGGGGCTGCTTCGAGGCCTTCGCCGCGGTGTACGAGTGCGAGGTGCCCGTGGTGGCGGCCGTGCAGGGCTTCTGTCTGGGCGGGGGCATCGGTCTGGTGGGGAACGCGGACGTGATCGTGGCGAGCGAGGACGCCACCTTCGGGCTGCCCGAGCTGGACCGGGGCGCGCTGGGCGCCGCCACGCACCTGGCCCGGCTGGTCCCCCAGCATCTGATGCGCGCCCTGTACTACACCTCGCGCACGGCGACGGCGGCCGAACTGCACGCGCACGGCTCGGTGTGGCGGGTCGTGCCGCGCGCCGATCTGCTTCACTCCGCGCTGGAGTTGGCGGCCGAGATAGCCGCCAAGGACGGCGAGCTGATCCGGCTCGCCAAGTCCGCGATCAACGGCATCGACCCCGTCGACGTCCGCCGCAGCTACCGCTTCGAGCAGGGCTTCACCTTCGAGGCGAGCGTCAGCGGGGTGGCCGACCGGGTGCGCGACACGTTCGGGAAGGAGGGTGGTGACCAGTGACCGACAAGACGATGACCGCCGACGAGGTCGTGTCCCGGCTGACGAGCGGCATGACCCTGGGCATCGGCGGCTGGGGTTCCCGCCGCAAGCCGATGTCACTGGTCCGAGCGCTGTTGCGGAGCGGCATCGGCGATCTCACCCTGGTCTCGTACGGCGGCCCGGACGTCGGAATGCTGGTGGCGGCCGGCCGGGTCCGCAGGCTGGTGGCGCCCTTCGTCACCCTCGATTCCGTCCCGCTCGAACCGCACTACCGGGCGGGGCGCGAGCGCGGGGAGTTCGAGCTGACGGAGGTCGACGAGGCCATGTTCATGTGGGGCCTGCGCGCCGCGGCGAACCGGCTGCCGTTCCTGCCGGTGCGCGCGGGGATCGGCTCGGACGTCATGCGGGTCAACCCCGGCCTGCGGACGGTGACTTCGCCGTACGAGGACGGGGAGACGTTCGTGGCGATGCCCGCGCTGCGGCTGGACGCTGCGCTGGTGCACGTCAACCGGGCCGACCGGCTGGGCAACGGGCAGTATCTGGGCCCGGACCCGTACTTCGACGACCTGTTCTGCGAGGCGGCGGACGCGGCCTATGTCTCCTGCGAACGGATCGTGGACACGGCCGAGTTGACGAAGGAGGCACCACCGCAGTCCCTGCTCGTCAAGCGGCTGCACGTGACCGGGGTCGTCGAGGCTCCGGGCGGGGCCCACTTCACGTCGTGCGTCCCCGACCACGGCAGGGACGAGGAGTTCCAGCGGTTGTACGCGACGACATCCTGGGCGGAGTTCTCCGAGCGCTTCCTCGCCGGTGACGAGGCGGCCTACCGGTCGGCCGTGCGCAACTGGCAGGAACAGGAAGGGGAGCGGGGATGACGGATCTACGGCGCACAGAGGTGCTGCGCTCCGAGTACTGCGTGATCGCCTGCGCCGAGGCATGGCGCGGCGCCGGGGAGATCCTGGCCAGCCCGATGGGGCTGATCCCCTCCGTCGGGGCCCGGCTGGCCCGGCTCACCTTCGCCCCGGACCTGCTGCTCACCGACGGCGAGGCCCTGCTGGTGCGACCGGACGGCACCCCGGAGGGCTGGCTGCCCTACCGGCAGCATCTGTCCCTGGTGTCCGGCGGACGCCGGCACGTGATGATGGGCGCGAGCCAGATCGACCGGTACGGCAACCAGAACATCTCGTGCATCGGTGACTGGACGCGGCCCAAGCGCCAGTTGCTCGGGGTGCGCGGGGCGCCGGTCAACACGCTGAACAATCCGACGAGTTACTGGATACCGCGGCACTCCCGGCGGGTGTTCGTGGAGAAGGTCGACATGGTGTGCGGGGTGGGCTACGACCGGGTCGCCGAGCACCCGGGGACGGCCCGCTTCCACCGCATCCCCCGGGTCGTCTCCGACCTCGGCGTGTTCGACTTCGCGACCCCGGACCGCTCGATGCGGCTGGCCTCGCTGCATCCGGGGGTCACGGTGGAGCAGGTCAGGGAGGCGACCGGCTTCGAGCTGACGATCCCGGACGAGGTGGAGCCGACCCGTGAACCCACCCCGGAGGAGCTGCGGTTGATCCGCGAGGTCGTCGACCCCGCCGACACCCGCCGCAGGGAGGTGGCCGTCTGATGGAGACCGCGCTGACCAGACTGGTCGGGGTGCGGCATCCGATCGTGCAGACGGGGATGGGCTGGGTGGCGGGCCCGCGCCTGGTGTCGGCCACGGCGAACGCGGGCGCACTGGGCATCCTGGCTTCCGCGACCATGGACACCGACCGGCTCCGGGAGGCGATCCGCGAGGTCAAGTCCCGTACGCAGGCGCCGTTCGGGGTGAATCTGCGGGCGGACGCGGCGGACGCAGGCGACCGGGTGCGGATCATGATCGAGGAGGGTGTGCGGGTCGCGTCCTTCGCGCTCGCGCCGTCCGCCGAGCTGATCGCCGAGCTGAAGGAGGCGGGTGTGGTCGTGATCCCGTCGATCGGGGCGCGGCGGCACGCGGAGAAGGTCGCGGCGTGGGGCGCGGACGCGGTGATCGTGCAGGGCGGGGAGGGCGGCGGCCACACCGGGGAGGTGGCGACGACGGTGCTGTTGCCGCAGGTGGTGGACGCGGTGGACATACCGGTGGTGGCGGCGGGCGGCTTCTTCGACGGGCGGGGCCTGGTCGCGGCGCTGGCGTACGGGGCGGCGGGGGTCGCGATGGGCACGCGTTTCCTGCTCACCTCGGACTCGACGGTCCCGGACGCCGTGAAGGCGGCCTATCTGGCGGCGACGGTCAAGGACGTCACGGTCACGCGGGCCGTGGACGGACTGCCGCACCGCATGCTCCGCACGGAACTGGTCGACGCCCTGGAGCACTCGGGCCGGGCACGGACCCTGGTCCAGGCGGTACGCCGGGCTGCCGGCTTCCGCCGCCTGTCCGGTCTGACCTGGCGGCGCATGATCCGCGACGGCCTCGCCATGAAGCACGGCAAGGAGCTGACCTGGAGCCAGGTGCTGCTGGCCGCGAACACGCCGATGCTGCTCAAGGCGTCGATGGTGGACGGCCGTACGGATCTCGGGGTGATGGCGTCCGGGCAGGTCGCCGGGGTGATCGACGACCTGCCGTCGTGTGCGGAGCTGGTGGCACGGGTGATGAAGGAGTCCGACGAGGTGCTGTGGACGCTGGTCCGGGCCGAGTCCTGAACCACCCTTCGACCGCCCTGCTCCCTCACAGCCGTTCGATGATCGTCACGTTGGCCTGGCCGCCGCCCTCGCACATGGTCTGGAGGCCGAACCGGCCGCCGGTGCGCTCCAGTTCGTGCAGGAGGGTGGTCATGAGCTTGACGCCGGTCGCGCCGAGAGGGTGGCCGAGGGCTATCGCGCCGCCGTTGACGTTGACCCTGTCGGGGTCCGCGCCCGTCTCCTTCAGCCAGGCGAGGACGACGGGCGCGAAGGCCTCGTTGATCTCGACGAGGTCGACGGCGTCGATGGTCAGGCCGGTCTTCTTCAGGGCGTGGGCGGTGGCCGGGATGGGGGCGGACAGCATGCGGATCGGGTCCTCGCCGCGGACGGAGAGGTGGTGGACGCGGGCGCGGGGCGTCAGCCCGTGTTCCCGCACCGCCCGTTCGGAGGCGAGCAGCATCGCCGCCGCGCCGTCGGAGACCTGGGAGGAGCAGGCCGCGGTGATGGTGCCGCCGTCGACGACCGGTTTCAGGCCGGCCATCTTCTCCAGCGAGGTGTCCCGGCGCGGCCCCTCGTCGACCGAGACCGCGCCGTAGGCCACGGTCTCCCGTTCGAAGCGGCCCTCGTCGATGGCTCGCAGGGCCCGCCGGTGCGAGCGGAGCGCGAACTCCTCCTGGTCCTGCCTGCTGATGCCCCACTTCGCGGCGATCATCTCGGCGCCGGCGAACTGGTTGACGGGCTGTGTCCCGTACCGGGCGCGCCAGCCCTCGCTGCCCACGAAGGGGCCGTCCGTGAGGCCGAGCGGTTCGGCGGCCTGCCGGGAGGCGAAGGCGATGGGGATCAGCGACATGTTCTGGACGCCCCCTGCGACAACCAGGTCCTGGGTACCGGACAGCACGCCCTGCGCCGCGAAGTGCAGGGCCTGCTGCGAGGAACCGCACTGCCGGTCCACCGTCACGCCCGGCACCTCCTCGGGCAGGCCGGCCGCCAGCCAGGCGGTGCGCGCGATGTCCCCGGCCTGCGGCCCCACCGCGTCCAGACACCCGAAGACGACGTCCTCGACGGCGGCGGGATCGATCCCGGAGCGCGCGACCAGTTCCTTGAGCACATGCGCCCCGAGGTCGGCCGGATGGACCCCGCTCAGCCCTCCCTTGCGCCGCCCCACGGGTGTCCGGACCGCTTCGACGATGTAGGCCTCGGCCATGCCAACTCCCCAGACTCACGCTTCGGTTACGTGCGTACGGCGATCCCGTCCAGCACCATCGACAGGTACTGCCGGGCGATCTCCTCGGCGCTGTGCTGTCCGCCCGGCCGATACCAGGACGCGGCGACCCACACCGTGTCCCGCACGAACCGGTAGGTGAGCCGGACGTCGAGGTCGGCCCGGAAGACCTTGGCGGCGACCCCGCGCTCCAGTGTGGACAGCCACGCCTTCTCGAACTTGCGCTGCGACTCGGCGAGGAACGCGAACCGCTCCTGCGCGACCAGTTGCTTGCTCTCCTTCTGGTAGATCGCGACGGCGGCGCGGTGCCGGTCGATCTCCCGGAACGACTCGGTGACCAGGGCCTCCAGCGTCTCGCGCGGCCCGAACTCGGCGTCCAGGACGGTGTCGTAGCCGCCCCAGAGCTCGTCGAGGAAGGTCCGCAGGATCTCCTCCAGCATCGATTCCTTGGAGTCGAAGTGGTAGTAGAGACTGCCCGCGAGCATGCCCGCGTGGTCCGCGATCTTCCGTACGGTGGTGGCGTTGTAGCCCTGCTCGGCGAAGACCTCGGCCGCCGTGTCGAGGAGTTCACGACGGCGGGCCGGAGCGGCGGTCACCGGGGGTTTCTTCTTGGTCGGCACGGGACCATTGTCGTGCCCCTCGCGTGACCTCTTGCGCCGCTACGCATGCTGGCTGCTCACGGAGACGACCTCGCCCGTCATGTACGAGGAGTAGTCCGAGGCCAGGAACACGATCACGTTGGCCACCTCCCAGGGCTCGGCGTACCGCCCGAAGGCCTCGCGCGCGGTGAGGTCGGCCAGCAGTTCGGGCGTCGTCACCTTCACCAGGTGCGGATGCATGGCGAGGCTCGGCGAGACCGCGTTGACCCGCACCCCGTACCCGGCGGCCTCGATCGCGGCGCACCGGGTCAGCGCCATCACGCCCGCCTTGGCGGCCGCGTAGTGCGCCTGTCCGGCCTGGGCGCGCCAGCCGACGACGGAGGCGTTGTTGACGATCACTCCGCCACCGGTCCCGCGCATCGCGCGCAGGGCGGCCCGGGTGCAGCGGAAGGTGCCGTTCAACGTCACGTCCAGCACCTTCGACCACTGCTCGTCCGTCATGTCGACGAGGTCCGAAGTACCGCCCAGACCCGCGTTGTTGACGACGACGTCCAGCCGTCCGTGCGCCGCGACGGCCGCGTCGAACAGCGCCCGCACCTGTGTCTCGTCGGTGACGTCGCAGGCCAGCGCACCCACCGCCTCGGCACCGAACTCCCCGGCCAGCTCGGCCTCGTACTCCTTGAGCCGTCGCACGTGCGCGTCGCTGATCAGCACGCGGGCGCCCTCCTGGAGGAAGCGGCGGGCGGTGGCGCCGCCGATCCCCGCGCCGGCGGCGGCGGTGACGACGGCGGTGCGCCCCTTCAGCAGCCCGTGCCCGGGGACGTATGCCGGACTCTCGACGCCTGTCATACGGCCACGCTAACCTACCAAACACTTGTTAGGGAAGGACGGTTGTCGATGGACCTCGACTTCACTCCCGCCGAGGAGGCGTTCCGCGCCGAGGCCCGCGCCTGGCTGCACGCGCATGTGCCGGCCACGCCGCTCCCCTCCCTGGAGACGATGGACGGCTTCGCCGCGCACCGCGCGTGGGAGGCCCGACTCGCCGCGGACCGCTGGTCGGTGGTGTCCTGGCCCGAGGAGTACGGCGGCCGGGGCGCGGACATCGTGCGGTGGCTGCTGTTCGAGGAGGAGTACTACGCGGCGGGCGCGCCGGGCCGGGTCGGCCAGAACGGCGTCAGCCTGCTCGCCCCGACCCTCTTCGACCACGGCACACGGGAGCAACGCGCGCGCGTGCTGCCCCCGATGGCGACGGGTGAGGTGGTGTGGGCGCAGGCGTGGTCGGAGCCGGAGGCGGGTTCGGACCTGGCGTCGCTCACCTCGCGGGCGGTGCGCACGGGCGGGGGCTGGCTGCTGAGCGGGCAGAAGACGTGGTCGTCGCGGGCGGCCTTCGCGGACCGCGCCTTCGGCCTGTTCCGCAGCGAGCAGAACACCCCGAAGCCCCAACAGGGCCTGACCTACCTGATGTTCGACCTGCGCGCACCCGGCGTCACGGTCCGCCCGATCGGCCGGCTGGACGGCAAACCGGCCTTCGCGGAGCTGTTCCTGGACGAGGTGTTCGTGCCCGACGAGGACGTGATCGGCGAGCCGGGCCAGGGCTGGCGGGTCGCCATGTCGACGGCCGGCAACGAACGCGGCCTCACCCTCCGCTCCCCCGGCCGCTTCCTCGCCGCCGCCGACCGCCTGTTCAACCTCTGGCGGGAGCAGGGCAGTTCGGAAACGCTGCGCGACCGGGTGGCCGACGCGGTGATCGGCGCCCGCGCCTACCAGCTCTTCACCCAGGCCAACGCCTCCCGGTTCCTCGACGGCGAGTCCATCGGCCCGGAGTCCAGCCTGAACAAGGTCTTCTGGTCCGAGTACGACATCGCCCTGCACGAGACCGCCCTCGAACTGCTCGGCGCACAGGGCGAGTTCGCGGACACCGACTGGGCCGAGGGCTATGTCTTCTCCCTCGCCGGCCCCATCTACGCCGGTACGAACGAGATCCAGCGCGACATCATCGCCGAGCGCCTGCTCGGCCTGCCGAAGGGCCGCCGCTGATGCGCTTTCGCCTCGACCCCGAACAGCGGGCGTTCGCCGACTCGTTGAACGCGATGCTGACGGCCGCGGACACCCCGTCGGTCGTACGGTCCTGGAGCCGCGGCGAACCGGCGAGCGGGCGCTCGCTGTGGCGCCGTGTCGCGGGGGCCGGGGTGTTCGCACTGGCGGTGCCCGAGGCGTACGAGGGACTCGGTCCCCGGCCGGTCGAACTCGCGGTGGCGTTCGTGGAGTTGGGGCGGCACGCGGTTCCGGGGCCACTGGTGGAGACGGTCGTGGCGGCCGCGCTGCTGACCGAACCCGCCCCGGCCAAGCGCCTGTTGCCCGCACTGGCGGCGGGCGCGACGATGGCCACGGCGGCGCCGGCAGGGTCGTACGCCCTGGACGGCGACGTGGCGGCGATCCGCCTGAGCTGGGACGCCGACGGGCTGCGGCTCGCCCCCGGGCACGGGCCGGTACGCGGGTCCCTCGACCCGGCGCGCCGTCTCACCCTTCTCGACCCCGGCGGTGAACTGCTCACCCCGGAGCCGCCCTTGGCCCATGCCCTCACCTGGGCCCGGCTGGCCACCGCCGCCCAGGCGCTCGGCGTCGGCCTCGCCCTGCTCGACCGGACCGTCACCTACGTCAGGCAGCGCACCCAATTCGGGGTCCCCGTCGGCTCGTTCCAGGCGGTGAAGCATCAACTGGCGGATGTGAAGATCGCGTTGGAGTTCGCGCGCCCGCTGGTCTTCGGTGCCGCGCTCACCATGACGGAGTCGGACGTGGCCGCCGCGAAGGTCGCCGCGTGCGAGGCGGCGTACGCGACGGCCCGGACCGCGCTCCAACTGCACGGCGCGATCGGCTACACGGCGGAGCACGACCTGTCGCTGTGGCTGACCAAGGCACGTGCCCTGCGCGCGGCTTGGGGCGACCCGGGCGAATGCCGGGCCGCCGTACTCAAGGGACTCGACGGCCTCGACGGTGGCAACGGCCTCAGTGGTGGTGATCGCCGCTCGTGAGTTCCTTGTACTCCTCCACCGTCGGCTTCGGGATGCGGGTCTCGGGGCCGAACATCGCCTTGGCGAGCCGGGCCCGCACCCGCTGCCCGCCCTTGACCCGCCGCCGCACGCCGTTCGCGTCGACGAGCGGCCCGATCTCGTAGGGCGGTTCCTGTTCGTGCTGGGTGAGCCTGAACAGCTCGTCCTGCGCGAGGGGTTCGTGGACCTCGATGTACTCGCCGTGCGGCAGCATCTTGATGAGGCCGGACTCGCGGCCGTGCAACACCTTGTCCCGGTCGCGGCGTTGGAGCCCCATGCAGACGCGCTTGGTGACGAGGAAGGCGACCACCGGCATCACGAAGAACGAGACCCGTACGAACCAGGTGATGGCGTTGATCGAGAGGTTGAGATGGGTGGCGACCACGTCGTTGCCGCCGCCGATCAGCAGTACGCCGTACAGGCTCAGCCAGGCCACGCCGAGTCCGGTGCGCACGGGCATGTTGCGCGGCCGGTCCAGGATGTGGTGTTCGCGTTTGTCGCCGGTGATCCAGGCCTCGATGAACGGGTAGGCGCCGATGGCGGCGAGGATCAGCGGGAAGAGCGTGAAGGGGATGAAGACGCCCAACTCCAGTGTGTGGCCCCAGGCGTTGATCTCCCATCCCGGCATCACCCGGACCAGCCCCTCGGAGAAGCCGAGGTACCAGTCGGGTTGGGCGCCGGTCGTCACCAGGTCGGGCCGGTACGGTCCGAACGCCCACACGGGGTTGATGCTGGCGATCCCGCCCATGATGGCGAGCACCCCGAAGACGAGGAAGAAGAAGCCGCCCGCCTTGGCCATGTAGACGGGCAGGAAGGGCATGCCGACCACGCTCTTCTGGTCCCGTCCGGCGCCCGGATACTGCGTGTGCTTGTGGTAGAAGACCAGGATCAGGTGCGCGACCACCAGGCCCAGCATGATCCCCGGCAGCACCAGGACATGCATCGGGAAGAGCCGCGGGATGATGTCGTGCCCCGGGAACTCCCCGCCGAACAGGAACATCGAGAGATACGTCCCGACGATCGGCACGGACAGGATCGCGCCGTCCGCGAAGCGGATACCGGTGCCGGACAGCAGGTCGTCGGGGAGCGAGTAGCCGGTCAGCCCGGTGATGATGCCGAGGAACAACAGGGTCCAGCCGAACACCCAGTTGAGCTCGCGCGGCTTGCGGTAGGCGCCGGTGAAGAACACCCGCATCATGTGGATGAGCATGCCCGCGATGAAGACGACGGCCGCCCAGTGGTGGATCTGCCGGATCAGCAGTCCGCCGCGCACGTCGAAGCTGATGTCGAGCGTGGACTCGAACGCCCGCGTCATCGGGATGCCGTTCAACGGCGTGTACGAGCCGTGGTAGATGACCTCGACGCCGCTCGGCTCGAAGAACAGGGTGAGATAGACGCCGGTGAGGATCAGGATGATGAAGCTGTAGAGGCAGATCTCGCCCAGCATGAAGGACCAGTGGTCCGGGAAGACCTTGCGCATATTGGCCTTGGCCAGCGCGTACAGGCCGAGCCGTCCGTCCGCCCAGTCGGCGAGCTTCTCCCCCTTGCCGGCCTCGCCCGGCCGTCCGCCGCCCGCTGTGCCGTTCACCGTTCGCGCGCCGTCCATACGTTCGCCGCCCTCCCCGTCCGGATCACCCCACAGGGTGTCACGGGGACCCGGCTAAGCCAACGGTGCGTCAGCGGGCAATGACAGCCCGATCACGGCGGTACGCCCCCGCGCGTGCAGCACCGCCTCCTCGTCGCCCAGCTGGACGGCGTCGTACGGCCCGAGGGTCAGCCCGGCCACCTCGGCGGTCCCGTCCAGCGCCAGCACCAGGGCGCCCGCACACACCCGCAGCCGCCCCCGGACGACGGCGACCGTGGGGGCCGTGGCGCCCGCGCCCCGGCGCCACATGACGTTGAGGTTGAGGACCGGGCCGTCCAGCAACCGACAGCCGGTCGGCACATCGCCCCTGAAGTCCCGTGGTACGTAACGGGTGTTGACGAGTTGTCGCTCGCCGTCGACGGTGAGGTCCATGCCGGCGCCCTCGACGACGGTCAGGGTCCGGTCGACGTCGGGAAAGGCGGAGAACGGCCCGTCCGCGCCGACCTCGGCGAGGCTCACGCGCCACGCGAAGTCGTCCATGCCCGAACCCTCGGGCCAGGCGGCGATCTCCCGCGTCACGCCGCCACCGTTCTTCCAGGGCACGGCAGTTCGGGCCGAGGCGGGCAGGAGGCGGGTCACTGGACGATCCCCCGCTCACGAGCCGTCGACAGCCACTGCGGGAACTCGCCCACCAGCCGGTCGTAGAGCTCCGCGTCGGACATCCGCAGCGGATCCGAACCGGCGTGGAAGAAGCCCGCGTTGTCGACCGCCCGCTTCTGCGGCACCGCCAACTCGTCGAGCTTGCGCAGGAATTCGAACTGCTTGCTCTTCGCGTCACCGAACCCGACGAACTGCCAGAACATCGGCAGCTTCGCGGCCTTGCACACATACCGTTCCGCGGCGAGCTTGTTGATCGGGCCGCCGTCCGTCTGGAAGACCACTAGCGCGGGCTCCTTGGAGCCGCTG
This sequence comes from Streptomyces sp. NPDC050549, assembly GCF_040655035.1. Lineage (NCBI taxonomy): Bacteria > Bacillati > Actinomycetota > Actinomycetes > Kitasatosporales > Streptomycetaceae > Streptomyces > Streptomyces sp. NPDC050549. The sequence continues at coordinate 68,188 of NZ_JBFAJD010000022.1, read as the reverse complement.
TCGAGATAGTGGTCGATGACGGCGTCCATGGCGAGGTGGTAGCTCGTCTTGCCCATGTGCCCGAGCCCGGCGACGATGCGGTCGATCCGGCCCTGGTGGTCGGCGAGGGCGATGTCCGTGACGGCGTCGACGTCCGTCGAGAAGAAGACCACCGGCACCGTCCCGTCGTCGTCCAGGTGCGCGGACAGGCCCAACACCCGGTCGGCCAGCGCCTGCACGCTGCCGTCCTTGTAGTACGGCTTCATGGAGCCCGAGTAGTCGACCACCAGATAGACGGCCGCGCGCTGCCCGTCCAGCCCGTGCTTGCGGAGCGAGACCCCGGCGCTCTTGTACAGGCTCACCAGCGCGGGCGCGGTCTCCTCGACCTTGCTGAGCGAGATCGCGGCCACAGGGACTCCCTTCGGATCACGGCGAAAGCATCGAGATTACGCCACGCAGGTCGGGCAGTCCCAATGTCCCCCCAACCCCCGGAATAAGGGACGTAACCGCCCCTACTCTGGGTCCCATGAAACGCGTCGGCGTCCTGATCCTCGCCGCCGTACCCGTCGTCCTCGCCGCGACGGCCTACGGCTCCTCGCCCACCGCCCACGACGACCCGCGGCCCGCGCACGCGTCCGCCGCGGCACAACGCAGAGCACCCGAGGGACTGGCCGCGCCGGCCATGAAGAACCTCGCGCAGGAACTGGTGGCCAGCGCCGAGAACTCGACGCTCGACTGGCGCAGCGCGTACGGATATGTGCAGGACATCGGCGACGGCCAGGGCTACACCGCGGGCATCATCGGCTTCTGCACCGGCACCCACGACCTGCTCGTCCTCGTCGAGAAGTACACCGCCGCCCACTCCGACAACGGCCTCGCCCGATACCTCCCCGCGCTGCGCAGCGTCGACGGCACGGACTCCCACCAGGGCCTGGACCCCGGCTTCCCGGCGGCCTGGCGCGCCGAGGCGAAGGTCCCCGCCTTCCAGGCGGCGCAGGAGGAGGAGCGCGACCGCATCTACTTCGACCCTGCGGTCAGCGCCGCGAAACGCGACGGCCTGGGCTCGCTCGGGCAGTTCATCTATTACGACGCGATCGTCTTCCACGGTCCGGGCACGGACGGCTTCTACGGCATCCGGGAGCGCGCGATGCAGCGGGCCGCGCCTCCCGCCCGAGGAGGCGACGAGAAGGCCTACTTGAGCGCCTTCCTCGACGTCCGCCGCGCCGCGATGCGGGCCAAGCACCCCGGGATCGACACCTCCCGCGTGGACACGGCCCAGCGGAAGTTCCTGGAGGAGGGGAACCTGACGCTGCGGACGCCGTTGGTGTGGAAGGTGTACGGGGAGACGTACCGGGTGCCGTAGCAGGCGTTCACCGGGCCCACCTGTCGCGCAGTACGGCCTCCGCCGGTTTGCCGTGCGGGGTGTACGCCAGTTTCCCCGGTGTCTCACCGCTGTCCGGCCAGTCGTCCCACATCCACCAGCACACGCCGGCCCACCATGCGCGCCCCTCGAAGGAGTCGAGCAACGCCCGGTAGGCGGCGGCCTGTTCGGCCGCGGCCGGGGTGCGGCTCACGGTCCAGGAGTACGGTGCCGTCGTGCTGCCGCGCTGGCTGACGTAGCCGGCCTCGGTGAACAGGATCCGCCGGCCCTGGCGCCCGGCGTACGCGGCGAGCCGCTCGCGGATCGGCTGCCAGGCCCGGCGCAGACCCGCGGTGCCGTCAGTGGGTTTCGCCGACAGCGGCCAGTAGGCGTCGATGCCGATGAGGTCGAGGGCCTTCCAGAAGTGGATCTTCTGGTACTCGTCGTAGTTGGCGGCATACGTCAGGGGCCCGTCGTAGTGGTCGCGGACCGCCTCGACCACCCGTGTCCAGGCGGCGGTGTCACCGGAGACACCGGCGAGTTCGGTGCCGACGGCGAACTGCTCGGCGCCGGTGTCCGTCGCCAGGTCCGCGTAGTGGGTGATGAAACGGCGGTACGCGGCGAACCAGGCGGCGCGGTCGCGGGGGCGGATCTCCGCGCGGTCGACGTCGCCGGGCAGGTCGATGTGCGGCTTGATCATCACCTTGAGACCGGCCTCGTGGGCGCGCGCCACGATGTGCCGCAGGCTCGCGTCGCTCGCGGTCTCCTCCGTGGTGTGCGGGCCGGAGTCGGTGACGCGCGTCTGGTACCAGGTCGGGGTGAAGGTGACCCAGCGCGCCCCGGTCGCGCGGATGTCCCGCAGATAGCGGGGGGCGGCAGGGCTGTCGTAGTCGGTGCGGTTCCAGGACGGCAGCGCGAAACCGCGCATCGTCGGGAGGGGGGCGGTGCCGCCGGAGGCACAGCCGCTCACGGCGAGGAGGACCGTCGCCGCCATGGCGACGGTCCTCCTCTTCAGGCATGCCCTCACAGGCCGGCCGGGCTGACGAAGGTGTAGCCCAGTGCCTTGATGCCGTCGATCGTGTCCTTCAACGGCTGGAGCGGGAAGTACGGGTGGTAGAAGAAGCTGGCGAAGCCGTCCCGTACGGCGAGATTGTCCTTGGCGGCGGCGACGAGGTCGGCCGGCAGCCGTGCCGGATGGTTGTTGAATGCCTCCGGCTCGTAGTTGCCGATGTTCTCGGGAATGACTTTGGTTCCGTACACGTCACGCACCACATAGGGGAAGAACTGCCCGATGAAGGTGTTGGCACCGGCCGACTTCCCGCCGAGTGTCCCCGAGAAATACAACGAACGTTCCAGTCGCGCCGAGAAATTCGAACTGAACACCTTGTAGTCGGCTGCCGAACCCGCGTAGTGCGGAGTCGTCCACAGCGTCGGCTTCGGCAGTCCGGCGGCCGTGAAAGCCGCCAGCGCACTGGTGACCCGGGTCTGCGCCCACAGAGTGGAGTCCTCCGCGACCGGACCGTCGTAGACGACGTTGTTCGCGGAGTCGATGTGCGACCGGTAGAACTCGAAGTCGTCACCGGTCACGCCGTTGTAGGGATTGGCCACATTGCCGTACTGGTGCGTGTAGCCGTGGTCCATCAGGACCGCTCCCCGGGCGAGCATGTACTTCAGCGCGCTCACCACCTGCGGCTTCTGTGCCAGCGTGAACGTCTGCGCGACCCCGTTGTTGTACGTGCCCTTGGGATCCGTGTAGACCGGAATCACGTTGATGCCGTAGGGAATGTGCTGCGAGTAGAGGTAGTCGGCCATGGCCCGCAGCTCGGTGGGATCCGAGTTGGGGCTGATGTCCTCCAGGCGCACCATCGCACGGTGCTGCTCGGGCGTGGCCGGTGCGAGCGCGTCGAAGAGGAGGTCCTCGAAGGCGATGACCCGGTCGGTCTCGGAGACGTAGGCGAAGGGGATCTCACCGATGTAGGTGAGGTTGGACGAGCGGACCGCCCACCCGAAGGTGTGTCCGTTCGAGCTGTCCAGCCCCTCGGCGAGCCGGGTGACCGCCGGATAGCCGGCACCCGTCAGGACGTTGGGGCGCAGCACGCCGCCGTCCTGTCCGGGCGGGATGTTCCGGGTGAGCGTCTGGCCCTTGTACGACACCTGCGTCACGGTGCCGACCGAGCCGCCGTCCTCGTAGTAGGAGGTGGTCGGGTCCCAGCCGTACTTCTGGCTGAACCGGTCCACTCCGTCGGCGTTCGCCATGCCCCAGATGTTGGCGCCGATCCAGGTCACGGGCTTGGTGGTGGACATCGCGTCCTGGTAGAACGCGGCCGGGACGGCGTCCGGGACGTCACCGCCGTAGTAGGTCGAGCCGATGTAGACCACGGCCGTGTACGAGTTGACCATCCCCGCGGTGTACTGCTGCACGGGTTTGGCCGTCACGCTGCCGAAGTGGCCGGCGAGGTTGGCCGCGGCCATCGCGTACAGCTCGCCCAACTGCCCGTAGGGGCCTGCCGTGTCGTAGAGGACGAGAGCCGTGGGGCTGGTCGCGGCGGCGGCGACCGGTGTCCGCAGACTCGCCTGCCGGGTCACCGTGGACGGGGTGGCGAGCGGAAGCCTGGTCTGGCTCGCCAGGTCGGCAGCCCCCTTGTGCGGCCGGTCGTGGCGTGCCTTGTCGGCCGTGAGCTGGGCCTTCGCCCAGCCCTTGAGGTCGATACGGCTCAGCCCCGACACGGGGCCGCGCGGCGCACCCGGACGATGGTCCCCCTTGGGCGACGTCTGGGCGCCGGCCGCCATGAAACCGCCGCTCACGAGGGTGGCGACGACCAGCAGCGGCATGGAAATCCTGAAGACCTTCCGTCGCGTGGACGGGATCACTGCTCTCACGATCTTTCCCCCCACTTTGCCGATCACCGGCAAAGGGTTTTGCTGACAAGAAGACCCAGATTCTTCTGTGCGCTCCGGAAGAGTGTCAATGCGACCGGTCCGCGAATTCCCTCTTTTCCGCATAGTGCGCTGAGTCGCCCGGGAGTTCTGCTACGTTCGCCTTCCACGCGTTGGGGACGCGTGTTGCAACTGGGGGAACAATGTATGGACGACCCGCTCTGGGTACACTGCTGCCTTTGGCCGGGGCCATCGCCTCACCCGAGGCGATTCCGGGGCTCCCTTTGGCCAGAACACTACAGGCGGTTGCGGGAGCCGGATTTCTGCTCTACTGCCTGAGCGCAGTCCTGATACTGCTGGCCAGGGCACGCTTGCGACGACGCGCACACACCGGGGTTCATTGCCGGGAGCAGTTGTGATCACTGAATTTCTGCTGTGGTCGAGTATCGCCCTGATCGTGCTCGCCGGCTGCTACAACACAGGCCTGTTCCTTGCCTCGCGGCGCCGAGTACGCAGGTCTCGCGCGCCTCACGGAGAACGACTCTACGTATTCCTGCTGGCCTGTCTCAACGAAGAGAGCGTGCTGTCCGAAAGCCTGGCACGCATTACCTCACTGCCAGCCGGGAATTTCCTCGCACTGGTTATCGACGACGGTTCGGACGACCGTACCGCCGAGGTCGCGCTGGCCGCCGATCCGCACCGGGTCCGGCTGCACCGGCGCACTCTGCCGAACGCACGCCGAGGCAAGGGCGCCGCGCTCAACGACGGGGTGCGGCACCTCAGGGAGTCCGGTCTCCTCGACGCCTACGACCCGGCCGAGGTCATCCTCTGTGTCGTCGACGCGGACGGTCGCCTCGATCCGCACGTCGTGCAGTCGGTCGACCCCTACTTCGACGACGGGCGTACGGGGGCGGTCCAGGTCTGCGTCCGCATGTACAACCGGCACCTCGGGCTGCTCGCCCGGATGCAGGACATGGAGTTCGTCGTCTACGGCGACGTGTTCCAGAGCGCGCGCCGCTTCATCGGCAGCGTGGGCATGGGCGGCAACGGACAGTTCATGCGGCTGTCGGCGCTCAACACGCTGGACGGCGACGGCCCTTGGAGCGACAGCCTGACCGAGGACCTCGACCTCGGGGTCCGGCTGATCGCCAAGGGCTGGACCAACCAGCACTGCACCACCGCCGCGGTCTCCCAGCAGGCCGTGCTCAGTCTGCGGCGCCTGGTCCGCCAGCGATCCCGCTGGTTCCAGGGACACCTCCAGTCGGCCGGTCTCGTCCCCCTCATCCTGCGGGACGTTCCGACCCGGCCGGCACTGGATCTGCTCTACCACCTGTCCAGCCCGGTGCTCATCCTGCTCACCTCGCTGCTGCCCGTCTCGTTCCTCGTCGCTCTGGGCGCCACCACCGTGGCCTCCGTCGAGGCGGGACACCCGCTCGTCTCACCGATGTGGCTGCTGGGCCCGTACGTGCTCTCGTTCACGACCGCCTACGCGTACGGCTACGTGTACGCCAAGCGGGAGCGGGACCTCGGTCTCGTGCGCTCGGTGCTGCTCGCCCATGTCTTCGTCTTCTACGGCTACATCTGGTTCGCCGCCGGCTGGTGGGGCCTGTGGCGCATGGTCACCGGCCAGCGGACCTGGCTGAAGACCGCACGCACCTGAGGCCGTACGGCCCGCGCCGAGTCCGAGCGCGGCTCCTCGCCCTTCCCGTCCCGCAGTACCTCTTCTCACCGTCGCGCGGCCGCTGCGCCGACCGCGCGCGCCCGGAAACAAAGGGGCTCCATGTCCACCAACCCATCAGCTGTGCCCGTACGCGCCATGCTGGTGCTCGGTACCCGGCCGGAGGCGATCAAACTGGCGCCGGTGGCGCGGGCGATGGCCGTCGGCGAGCAGTTCGAGCCGATCGTCGTCACCACCGGCCAGCACCGCGAGATGCTCCACCAGATGCTCGGCCTGCTCCGCGTCGACGTGCGGATCGCGCTCGACGTGATGCGCAACCGCCAGCAGCTGTCCGAGCTGACCGCCCGGCTGGTCGGCGAACTCGGTGAAGTGATGCGCGACCAGCGGCCGGACCTGGTCGTGGTGCAGGGGGACACCACGACCGCGCTGGCCGGCGCCCTCGCCGCCTTCTACGAGAAGATCCCGGTCGCCCATGTCGAGGCCGGGCTGCGTACCGGCGTCATGGACAACCCCTTCCCGGAGGAGCTCAACCGCTGTCTGATCGGCCGGATCGCCCGCTGGCACTTCGCGCCGACCGCGCGCGCGGCCCGGCACCTGACGGACGAGGGCGTGGCGGCGGAGCAGGTGTTCACCACCGGCAACACGGTGATCGACAACCTGCTGTGGGTGCTGGCCGAGGGCACCGGCACCTCCGCGTTCCGCACCGCCGGCAGGCGTGTCCTGGTGACCCTGCACCGCAGGGAGAACCAGGGCGAGCGGATGCGGGGCATGGGCCGGGCACTGTGCCGACTGGCCGCGCGCGGGGACGTGGAGATCGTGCTGCCGCTGCACAGGAGCCCGGCCGTACGGGAGGTGCTGCTACCCGAACTGGAGGGCCGGCAGGGCGTTTCGCTGGTCGAGCCGCTCGGCTATCTGGACTTCGCGGCGACGCTCGCCGAGTGCGACCTCGTTCTCACCGACTCCGGCGGCATCCAGGAGGAAGCGCCGAGTCTCGGCAAGCCGACGCTCGTTCTGCGCACCACGACCGAGCGCGCGGAGGCCGTCGACGCGGGGGCGGCCCGGCTGGTCGGCACCGATCCGGACGCCGTGGTGAGTGCCGCCGAAGAACTGCTCGACGACCCGACGGTCTACCGGCGGATGGCGACCGCGGGCAACCCGTTCGGCGACGGCCGGGCCGCGTCCCGGATCCTCACCCAGTTGGCCGAGGACTTCGCCGCCGATGTACCGGTCGGTCTCACGGCGTCCGGGCCATACTCGACGGCATGACGCCGTCAGTCCCGCGCCCCGGTCGGATCCCGCTGGTTCCGCCGGGGCGCAGGGGCCGGGTCGTCTCCGCCGTGACCCTGGCCGTCGCACTGGCCGTCCTGATGGCCGTCACACTCACCCGGTGCCGGGCGGACGACTCACCGCCGCCCGCACCCTGGACCGACGGTTCCACGCACGGCCGTTGGGTCTCGGTCTTCAACGGCCACGGCACCAACCTGGGCGACGACAACTCGCTGTCGCTGTCGCCCAGGGCCGCCGAGGACCCGGGCACCACGCACGCGGGACTGGTCGTGAGCACGGCCTCGTACGGCGACGTGCGGTACGAGGCACGAATGCGGACCATCAGGCAGCTGCGCGATCCCGACCCGAACCCCTGGGAAGTGCCGTGGCTGGTCTGGGCGTACACCGATCCCGAGCACTTCTACTACATCACCCTCAAGCCCAACGGCTGGGAGCTCGGCAAGCGGGACCCCGGCTATCCGGGCGGCCAGCGCTTCCTGGCGACGGGCCGGACGAAGTACCCGGTCGGCGGCTGGTACCAGGTGCGAGTGCGACAGGACGCCGCGGTCCTCGCGATCACGGTGGACGGCAAGCCACTGGTGACGTTCACGGACGCCGAACGCCCCTACCTGCAGGGCAGGGTGGGGGCGTACACGGAGGACGCCTCCGTGAAGTTCGAGGACCTGAAGGCGAGTTCCGGCCCGTAGTCATGCGGCGGCGCCTGCCGGGTCCGGTCGGGGACGAGGCAGGCGCCGTCGGGGGGTCTGGGGGTCTCCCCTCAGATGACCCGCCCGTACGCCTTTGTACGGGACGTTTTTTGATGGACCGTCAGACCATCAGCGAGCGGTCCGTCGGGCGGATCGGGGCCGGGAGTTCGCTGGCGCCCGTGAGGAAGCGGTCGACGCCGCGGGCGGCCGAGCGGCCCTCCGCGATCGCCCACACGATGAGGGACTGGCCGCGGCCCGCGTCACCGGCGACGAAGACGCCGGGGACGTTGGTCTGGAAGTCGGCGTCGCGGGCGATGTTGCCGCGCTCGTCGAGGTCCAGGGCGAACTGGTCGACGAGACCGTTCTCGCGGTCGGTTCCGGTGAATCCCATGGCCAGGGTGACCAGTTGGGCGGGGATCTTGCGCTCCGTGCCCGGCTTCTGCGTCAGCTTGCCCTCGACGAACTCGACCTCGACGAGGTGCAGCCACTGGACGTTGCCGTCCTCGTCGCCCTCGAAGTGGGTGGTGTTGACGGAGTAGACCCGCTCACCGCCCTCCTCGTGCGCGGACGTCACCTTGTAGAGCATCGGGAAGGTCGGCCACGGCTGGGAGACCGGGTTCCGCTCGTCTCCCGGGCGGGGCATGATCTCCAACTGCGTGACGGAGGCGGCCCCTTGACGGTGCGCCGTACCCACGCAGTCCGCGCCGGTGTCGCCGCCGCCGATCACGACGACGTGCTTGCCCGCGGCCGAGACCGGGGCGGTGACGTAGTCGCCCTCCTGCACCTTGTTGGACAGGGGCAGGTACTCCATCGCCTGGTAGACACCGGTCAACTCCCGCCCGGGGACGGGGAGATCACGCGCGGTGGTGGCACCGGCGGCGATGACGACCGCGTCGTAGCGCTTGCGCAGGTCGGTGGCCTTGAGGTCGCGGCCGATCTCGACGCCCGTGCGGAAGCGGGTGCCCTCTGCGCGCATCTGCTCGATACGGCGGTTGATGTGCCGCTTCTCCATCTTGAACTCGGGGATGCCGTACCGGAGAAGACCCCCGATGCGGTCCGCGCGCTCGTAGACGGCGACGGTGTGGCCCGCCCGGGTGAGCTGCTGGGCGGCGGCGAGGCCCGCCGGGCCCGAGCCGACGACCGCGACGGTCTTGCCGGAGAGGCGCTCCGGGGCCTGCGGGGCGACATCGCCCGTCTCCCAGGCCTTGTCGATGATGGAGACCTCGACGTTCTTGATGGTGACCGGCGGCTGGTTGATGCCCAGCACACAGGCCGACTCGCACGGCGCGGGACACAACCGCCCGGTGAACTCGGGGAAGTTGTTCGTCGCGTGCAGACGCTCCGAGGCTGCCGTCCAGTCCCCGCGGTAGGCGTAGTCGTTCCACTCGGGGATCAGGTTCCCCAGCGGACAGCCGTTGTGGCAGAACGGGATACCGCAGTCCATGCACCGGCCGGCCTGCTTGCCGATGATCGGCAGCAGCGAACCGGGGACGTAGACCTCGTTCCAGTCCTTCAGACGGACGTCCACGGGACGGGACTTGGCGACCTCGCGCCCGTGGTTCAGAAAGCCCTTCGGGTCAGCCATTGATCGCCGCCTCCATCATCTTCTCGGTGATCTCGGTCTCGGAGAGACCCGCTCGCTCGGCGGCGTCCTTGGCGGCGAGCACTGCCTTGTATGCGCTGGGGATGATCTTGCTGAAGCGGTCCACGGAGACGGCCCACTCGGCGAGCAGCTTCTCGGCGACCGTCGAGGCGGTCTCCTCGGCGTGGCGGCGCACCACGTCGTGCAGCCACTGCTTGTCGGTCTCGTCCAACTCCTCGACGGCGCCCGCGTTTCCGACGTTCACGTTGTCGGGGTTCAGGTCGATGACGTAGGCGATGCCGCCGGACATGCCGGCCGCGAAGTTGCGGCCGGTCTCGCCGAGCACGACGGCCCGGCCGCCGGTCATGTACTCGCAGCCGTGGTCGCCCACTCCCTCGGAGACCACGGTGGCACCGGAGTTGCGGACACAGAACCGCTCGCCGGTACGGCCGCGCAGGAACAGCTCGCCGCCGGTCGCGCCGTAGGCGATGGTGTTGCCCGCGATGGTGGAGAACTCGGCGAGGTGGTCGGCGCCCCGGTCGGGACGGACGATCACCCGGCCGCCCGAAAGGCCCTTGCCGACATAGTCGTTGGCGTCGCCCTCCAGGCGCAGCGTGACACCGCGCGGGAGGAAGGCGCCGAAGGACTGGCCCGCGCTGCCGGTGAAGGTGATGTCGATGGTGTCGTCGGGCAGACCCGCCCCGCCGAACTTCTTCGTCACCTCGTGGCCGAGCATCGTGCCGACCGTGCGGTTGATGTTTCGGATCGCGACCTGGGCGCGGACCGGCTGGGCGTCGGTCGCGCTGGACGCGGCGAGGGCGTCGGCAGCGAGCTTGATCAGCTCGTTGTCGAGCGCCTTCTCCAGGCCGTGGTCCTGCTCGATGACCTGGTGGAGGGCGGCGCCCTCGGGGAGTTCGGGCACGTAGAACAGCGGGGCGAGGTCGAGGCCCTGCGCCTTCCAGTGGTTCACGGCGCGCTCGACGTCCAGCGTGCCGGCCTGGCCGACGGCCTCCTCGATGGTGCGGAAGCCCAGCTCGGCGAGGATCTCGCGGACCTCTTCGGCGATGAACTGGAAGAAGTTCACGACGTATTCGGCCTTGCCGGCGAACCGGTCGCGCAGCACGGGGTTCTGGGTGGCGATGCCGACCGGGCAGGTGTCCAGGTGGCAGACGCGCATCATGACGCAGCCGGAGACGACGAGCGGCGCGGTCGCGAAACCGAACTCCTCGGCGCCGAGCAGGGCGGCGATGACGACGTCACGGCCAGTCTTGAGCTGGCCGTCCGTCTGGACCACGATCCGGTCGCGAAGTCCGTTGAGCAGCAGGGTCTGCTGGGTCTCGGCGAGGCCCAACTCCCAAGGTCCACCGGCGTGCTTGAGCGACGTGAGCGGCGAGGCGCCCGTGCCGCCGTCGTGGCCGGAGATCAGGACGACGTCCGCGTGCGCCTTCGACACACCGGCGGCGACCGTGCCGACGCCGACCTCCGAGACCAGCTTCACGTGGATCCGCGCCTGCGGGTTCGCGTTCTTCAGGTCGTGGATCAGCTGGGCGAGGTCCTCGATGGAGTAGATGTCGTGGTGCGGCGGCGGCGAGATGAGGCCGACACCGGGCGTCGAGTGCCGCGTCTTGGCGACCCACGGGTAGACCTTGTGGCCGGGCAGCTGGCCGCCCTCGCCGGGCTTGGCACCCTGGGCCATCTTGATCTGGATGTCGTCCGCGTTCACCAGGTACTCGGAGGTGACGCCGAAGCGGCCGGAGGCGACCTGCTTGATGGCGCTGCGCCGGGCCGGGTCGTAGAGCCGGTCCGCGTCCTCGCCGCCCTCACCGGTGTTGGACTTGCCGCCCAGCTGGTTCATGGCGATGGCGAGGGTCTCGTGCGCCTCCAGGGAGATGGAGCCGTACGACATGGCGCCGGTGGAGAAGCGCTTGACGATCTCGGAGACGGGCTCGACCTCGTCGATGGGGATCGAGGGGCGGTCCGACTTGAAGCCGAACAGGCCGCGCAGCGTCATCAGCCGCTCGGACTGCTCGTTCACGCGGTCCGTGTACTTCTTGAAGATGTCGTAGCGGTTGGTGCGCGTCGAGTGCTGGAGGCGGAAGACCGTCTCCGGGTCGAACAGGTGCGGCTCGCCCTCGCGGCGCCACTGGTACTCGCCGCCTATGTCGAGGGCGCGGTGCGCGGGCGCGATGCCGGAGGCGGGGTACGCCTTGGCGTGCCGGGCGGCGACCTCCTTGGCGATGACGTCGATGCCGACGCCGCCGATCTTGGTGGCCGTACCGCTGAAGTAGCTGTTGACGAACTGCTCGTCCAGGCCGACCGCTTCGAAGACCTGGGCGCCCCGGTAGGAGGCGACCGTCGAGATGCCCATCTTGGACATGACCTTGAGGACGCCCTTGCCGAGCGCGTAGATCAGGTTCCGGATGGCCTGCTCGGCCTCGATGTCGGTAAGGAAGGTGCCCGCGCGGACGAGGTCCTCGACGGACTCCATCGCCAGGTACGGGTTGACTGCCGCGGCGCCGAAGCCGATGAGCAGGGCTACGTGGTGCACCTCGCGGACGTCACCGGCCTCGACCAGCAGGCCCACCTGGGTGCGCTGCTTGGTGCGGATGAGGTGGTGGTGGACGGCGGCGGTGAGCAGCAGCGAGGGGATCGGCGCGTGCTCGGCGTCGGAGTGCCGGTCCGAGAGGACGATCAGGCGGGCGCCGTTCTCGATGGCCGCGTCGGCCTCGGTGCAGATCTCGGCGAGGCGGGCCGCGAGCGCGTCGCCGCCGCCGGAGACCCGGTACAGGCCGGAGAGGGTCGCGGCCTTCATGCCGGGCATGTCGCCGTCGGCGTTGATGTGGATGAGCTTGGCCAGCTCGTCGTTGTCGATCACCGGGAAGGGCAGGGTGACGCTACGACAGGAAGCCGCCGTCGGCTCCAGCAGGTTGCTCGCCGGACCGAGGGACGAGCGCAGGGAGGTCACGAGCTCTTCCCTGATCGCGTCCAGCGGCGGGTTGGTGACCTGCGCGAAGAGCTGCGTGAAGTAGTCGAAGAGCAGACGCGGGCGGCTGGAGAGCGCGGCGATCGGCGAGTCGGTGCCCATCGAACCGATCGGCTCCGCGCCGGCCTTGGCCATCGGCGCGAGGATGACGCGCAGCTCCTCCTCGGTGTAGCCGAAGGTCTGCTGGCGGCGGGTGACCGAGGCGTGCGTGTGCACGATGTGCTCGCGCTCGGGCAGGTCGGACAGCTCGATCTCGCCGGCTTCGAGCCATTCCGCGTACGGCTTCTCGGCGGCGAGGCCGGCCTTGATCTCGTCGTCCTCGATGATGCGGTGCTCGGCGGTGTCGACGAGGAACATCTTGCCGGGCTGGAGGCGGCCCTTGCGGACGACCTTCGCGGGGTCGATGTCGAGGACGCCGACCTCGGAGCCGAGGACGACCAGGCCCTCGTCGGTGACCCAATAACGGCCGGGGCGCAGGCCGTTGCGGTCGAGGACCGCGCCGACCTGGGTGCCGTCGGTGAAGGTGACGCAGGCCGGGCCGTCCCAGGGCTCCATCATCGTGGCGTGGAACTGGTAGAAGGCGCGGCGGGCCGGGTCCATGGAGTCGTGGTTCTCCCACGCCTCCGGGATCATCATCAGCACCGAGTGCGGCAGCGAACGCCCGCCCAGGTGCAGGAGTTCGAGCACCTCGTCGAAGGACGCGGAGTCGGAGGCCTCGGGCGTGCAGATCGGGAAGACGCGGTCGAGCTTGCCCTGGTCGCCGAAGAGGTCGGAGACGAGCTGGGACTCGCGGGCCGCCATCCAGTTGCGGTTGCCCTTGACCGTGTTGATCTCGCCGTTGTGCGCGACGAAGCGGTACGGGTGGGCGAGCGGCCACGACGGGAAGGTGTTGGTGGAGAACCGGGAGTGCACGAGCGAGATCGCGGAGGCGAAGCGCCGGTCGGACAGATCCGGGAAGAAGGGCTCCAGCTGACCGGTGGTGAGCATGCCCTTGTAGACGATGGTCCGCGCGGACAGCGACGGGAAGTAGACGCCGGCCTCGCGCTCGGCGCGCTTGCGCAGCGCGAAGGCCTTGCGGTCGAGGTCGATGCCCTGGGTCTCGCCGTCGGTCACGAAGACCTGGCGGAAGAGCGGCATGGTGGAGCGAGCGGTGGCACCGAGGAGTTCGGGCGCGGTCGGAACCTCACGCCAGCCGAGGACGGTGAGGCCCTCTTCGGCGGCGACCGTCTCGATCTGTGAGACGGCGGCGTCCGCGCCGTCCGGGGGCAGGAAGGCGATACCGACCGCGTATCCACCGGCGGCGGGCAGATCGAATCCGGCCACCTCACGGAAGAAGGCGTCCGGCACCTGGGACAGGATGCCCGCGCCGTCGCCGGAGTCGGGCTCGGCACCCGTCGCACCGCGGTGCTCCAGGTTGCGCAGCACCGTGAGCGCCTGATCGACCAGCGCGTGGCTCGCCTCGCCGGTGAGGGTGGCCACGAAGCCGACGCCACAGGCGTCGTGCTCGTTGCGGGGGTCGTACATACCCTGCGCGGCAGGGCGAGCATCCATGAAGGACCAGTTCTGGCCATTCGCGGGCTGCTGGGACGGCTGGCGCGGCGTACGCATCGGCTCTCCCGTCGTCGTCGTGGCATATGCGTGTGCATAGGGACGACGCTGGCCCTCTGCGAAGTGAGTGCAAAATTTCGTGCAGGTTACATGATGGAGCGGTTCTCGGGAACCGGATACTCCGTTCCAACATGCGGACGCCGCGGGGTGGCGGCGCGGCACCGCACATGCGGTGGAAGTTAAGGGGACCGAAGCGGACAGATCGGTGTCCGCCGGTCCGTGGCAGAGGGAGCGTTGTCGCCCATCCCGCGGGTGCGCTCCGGGCGTCGTTGCCCACAGCGCTTACGGCTCATGCCCAGTGGTTAAGCGTTCGAAACCAGCGAGTAACGGCTACTTATGCAGAACTCCGCATAAGTGCGCGTCGAGCTATCCTACGACCGTTCCGAACAGGGTGCCCAGGGCGTAGGTCACACCGGCCGCCGCACCACCCAGCGCGAGCTGCCGCAGCCCGCTGAACCACCAGGTCCGCGCGGTCACCCGGGCCACCACCGCACCGCAGCCGAACAGCCCGATCAGCGCGAGCAGCAGCGCCGGCCACAGCGCGGCCGCCCCGAGCAGGAACGGCAGTACGGGAAGCAGCGCGCCCAGCGCGAACGAGCCGAAGGACGACACGGCGGCGACGAGCGGCGAGGGCAGATCGCCCGGATCGATCCCCAGCTCCTCCCGGGCGTGTATCTCCAGGGCCTGCTCGGGGTCGCGCGAGAGCTGCCGGGCGACTTCACGGGCCAGCCCGGCCTCGACCCCGCGACTCTCGTAGAGGGCGGCCAGCTCGCTCTCCTCGTCCTCCGGGTGCTTGCGCAACTCCCGGCGCTCGACGTCGAGTTCGGCCTCGACCAGCTCACGCTGGGAGGCGACGGAGGTGTACTCGCCGGCCGCCATGGAGAAGGCACCGGCGGCGAGCCCGGCCAGCCCGGTGATGACGACGGTCTGATGGCTGACGGCGCCGCCGACGACACCGGCCATCAGGGCGAGGTTGGAGACGAGACCGTCCATCGCGCCGAACACCGCCGGGCGCAGCCAGCCGCCGTTCACATCGCGGTGGGTGTGGTTGTCGCGGTGCGCCTCGTGGAGCGTCGCCTCGGTCTCGATGATGGCCATGCGGTGATCCCCCAGGGGCTAAGGTAAGGCTAAGTTTAGACAAGTTCTACTCTTTGATAACGCCGAACATACGCCTTTCATTTCATGGCCACCAGCAAGGAAAGGCTGCGCTAACCTGCACGTTCACCCTCGAACGCTCATCCGAGCCACTGACCCATCAAATGTCGACCGGGTGACGCAGCGCTCCGTCAGGCTCTGCCGAAGGCCTCCCGTGGGAGACATCCGCAAAGGGTTCCGCGCCCTGAGGCGCTCTGAGGGAACCCCGTAGGAGAGGTCGCCCGTATGGCATCGATCGCCTGCATTCCCCCGGTCCCGGCGCCCAAGAACGCCGCCGAACTCCGCGAACGGGCACGCGGCGCGCTGCTCGGCCTGGCGGTCGGGGACGCCCTCGGCGCACCGGCGGAGAACATGAAACCCTCCGAGATCCGCGCCCGCTGGGGCCGCATCGAGGGATACGTGGCGGAGAACCCGGCGGGCACGGACGACACCGAGTACGCGATCTTCTCCGGCCTCCTCCTCGCCCGTCACGGCTCGGCCCTCACCCCCTCCCATGTGGAGGCGGCCTGGCACGAGTGGATCGCGGACCGCGACGAGGGCCCGTTCCGGGGCGCGGGCTTCAGCGAACGCGGCACCCTGGAGAACCTCCGCCGGGGCCTCGCCGCCCCCATCTCCGCCCAGCACCGCCACGCCTGGAGCGACGGCCTGGCCATGCGGGCGGCCCCCTTCGGCGTCTTCGCGGCGGGCCGCCCCGCCGAGGCGGCCCGTCTGGTCGCGATCGACGGTTCGGTGAGCCACGACGGCGAGGGCATCTACGGCGGCCAGGCGGTCGCGGCGGGTGTGGCGGCGGCGATGGCGGGAGCGCCGACGATCGCGGTGGTCGCATCGGCCCTCGCCGTCGTCCCGGACGACTCCTGGACGGCCCGCTCCCTGCGCCGGGCGGTGGCGGTGGCCCACCGCGGCGAACGCGCGGTCCGCTCCGCGGTCGTCATCGGCGGCTACCCCTGGACCGACCTCGCCCCCGAGGCGGTGGCCCTCGCCTTCGGCGCGTACGCGGCGGCGGACGGCGACTTCGTGGACTCCGTCCTCACGGCGGTGAACATGGGCCGCGACGCCGATACGACGGCGGCGGTGGCGGGCGCGTTGGCGGGAGCGACGCGAGGCGCTTCGTCGATCCCCGCCGACTGGGCATCGGCGATCGGCCCGGCGCGGGGCAGTTGCCTGCCGGCGATGGCGGGCCACCATGTGCTGGACATCGCGGAGTTGCTGGTTCCGGGGGACGGCGCCAAGTGGGGCGACGCGGTGCGACGAGATCAGGGGGAGTACGAGTACGTGCTGGCGGCCGACGAGGACGAGGTACAGCTGTGAGAACACCCCATGGCGAAGGGCCGGCCGCGGAGAACACGAACACTCCGCAGCACCCGGTGGAACCGGGAGCGACCGACGTCGATTCCGCCCCACTGGGACCACCGGCACCCGCCCCCGCGCCTCACGAACCCGCGGGGACGGACGACCAATCCGCAACCGCGGGACCACCCGCCCCCGGCAACGGACCCCGCGCACCCCACCAACCCGCAGTGGCCAACGGCGAATCCATCCCTCAGGAACAGCCCGCCCCCGACACCGTTCACCCACCCCACCAACCCTCAACCGCCAATGGCGAATCCACCCGACAAGGGCCACCCGCACCCGACAACGAAAGTCGCACGGGCCGTGCGGGTGGGAAGACGGGAGGCGATGGCGGAGCCGAGGCGTGTCGGGTTGAGGGGCTGTTGCTCGGGCTCGCCGCGGGGGATGCCGCCGGTTGGCCCGCCGCGAGGCACCGCGCCGCCAGGATGCCGGAGTGGACCCGCCGCCTGACCCGCGAGCTGGACACCTTCGCCGAACAGAACGCGACCACGACACTCCCCGTCCCCATCGCCCTCAACCAACCCCCCGAGCCGCTGCGCCTGGGCCCCTCCGACGACGCCGAATGGGCAGCGTTCGCCGCGGAAGCCGTACTACGGGCCGGCGACGACACCGTCCTGGGCGACCTCAGCCGAGAACGCCGGATGCGCGCCTCGATCGATCTCAGCTGGAACGCCGTAGCCAGCGAAGTGGCCGCCGCAGCGGACCGCGCCCCCGAGGTCGAGTCCGCCGTACTCCCCCTCCGTGCCCGCATCTCCGTACGAGCCGGCCTCGGCAACCTCGCCGCCGGCCTGCGCCCACCCGCCAGCGGCCACGACAACCCCCACTACTTCGACGACGCGGCCTGCGTCAGGGCCTGCGTCCTGGCCGTGGCCCACCCCGGGGATCCCCAACGCGCCGCCGCCCTCGCCGAGTTCGACGCCCGCTACACCCAGGACGGCGACGGAGTCCACGGCGCCAGAGCCATGGCGGCGGCCCTCGCACTCGCCCTGGTCGGGGCAGACGTGGACGAGTGCGTGGGAGCCGCCCTCGCCGAACTCCCCGAAGCCACCGAGATCGGCCGCAACGCCCGCCACGCCCTGAAGTTGGCCCGGGACAGCGACAACGCGTTCGCCCTGATCCCCCTCCTGGAACACCAGATCGTCGACCACGTCTACAGCTACGGCATCGCCGCCGCCGAAACCGTCCCGGTCGCCCTGGCCCTCGCCACCGCGTCCCGCGGCCGTATCGCGGAAGCGGTCCCCGCCGCGACCTGCCTCTCCCGCGTCGCCGACTCCGCACCCGCCCTCGCGGGCGCCCTGACCGGCGCGTTGAGCGGCGGACGAGCGATCCCGTCCACCTGGCGGGACGCCTGCCGCACGCTCTCCGGCTGCGCCCTCCCCCGCCTCACCGGCACCGACCTCGTAGAACTCGCCGAACTCCTGGAAGCCACACAACCGCCCCCACCAGGAGGATGATTCGGTGCATGACGCCCAAAGAACCAGAAAGCAGCCTTGACGAGAAGATCACCGGAGCCCTCGTCGGTGCCGCGGTCGGCGACGCACTCGGCGGTCCCGTCGAGGGCTACTCCCCCGACCAGATCCTCGAACGCCACGGCGGCCGGGTCCACGGCATCGTCGGCCCCTGGAACGGCGACGCGTGGCGCACCGCACGCCCCATCGCGCCGTACCACAAGGGCGACGGCCACGTCACCGACGACACCTTGATGACCCACGCCCTGGTACGGGTCTACGCGACCGTCCGCGACCACCTCGACGCGTACGCGCTCGCCGACCACCTGGTCCCCGACCTGATGACGAACCCGCGCTGGATCCCGGAGCTGGAGGCGGAGGCCATCCCGCTCCAGCGGATCTTCCTCGCCGAGAAGTGGCTCGCGACCCGTCTCCACTACGGCCATCTCGACCCCCGCGAGGCCGGTGTCGGCAACATCGTCAACTGCGGTGCCGCGATGTACATGGCACCGGTCGGCCTGGTCAACGCGGCCAATCCGGCGGGCGCTTACGCCGAGGCGCTGGACATCGCGGGCGCACACCAGTCGTCGTACGGCCGTGAGGCGGCCGGTGTCCTCGCGGCGGCCGTCGCCGCGGCCTGCGTACCGGGCGCGACCCCCGACTCGGTGGTGACCGCCTGCCTCGCCCTGGCGAAGGACGGCACGCGCACCGCCATCGAGAAGGTCTGCGAAGTGGCCGCCCGTTACTCGGACTTCGAGTCGGCGCTCGCTCCGCTGCGGGAGGCGATCGCGCCGTACGACACGGTGGGCCCCGTCTACCGCTCGCCCTCCCTGGACGCCCGCCGCCCCTCCCGCACCAAGGCGATCGAGGAACTCCCCATCGCGCTGGGCATGTTGGTGGTCTCCGGCGGCGACTACCGTCATGCGGTGCTGGGTTCGGTGAACTACGGCCGGGACTGCGACTCGATCGCGACGATGGCGGGCGCGGTGGCCGGTGCGCTCGGTTCGCCGGTCCCGCAGGACTGGTCGAAGACGGTCGCCGAGGCCAGCCGCCTGGACCTCTGGGAACCGGCGGCCACGCTCGCCCGGGTGACACGGGAGGTCTTCGCCCAGGACGTCCGCCGACGCCGGGCCCACGAGGCCGCGTTCACCGGGATCGGAGGGGAGCGGTGCTCCGACTGACCTGGGTCCAGCCGGAGGACCTGCTCGGCCACGAACTGCGCCAGGCCGTCCAGGACGGACGCGAGCCGTCGGCGATCGCGGCGCGCTGGCGGGCGGCGGGCGGAGCGGAGGCACCGCCCCGGGCGGGCGCCTCGGCCGAACCGGCCTCCCGCTACCTCCGGTTGCTCGCCGAGGACCTGCTGGACGAACTGGCCGACCTGCCCAGCAGGTTGGCGGACCAGGAGCCGACGGACCTGGCGAGGATCAAGGCCCTGTGCCCCGACTGGCCCGCCCCACAAGCCACTTCCCCACCCCGACCGGCCACCCTCCAGGCCGCCTGGCTGGGCCGGGCCGTCGGCTGTCTTCTCGGCAAACCCGTCGAGAAGATCACACTCGACGGCATCCGCCAACTCGCCCGAGCCACCGGCAACTGGCCCCTCGGCTTCTACTTCACCGCCCGCGGCGTCCCCGCCGAACTCCTCGCCGCCCACCCCTGGAACCGCCGCTCCGCCCCCACCTCCCTCGCCGAGAACATCGACGGCATGCCCGAGGACGACGACCTCAACTACCCTTTGCTGAACCTTCTGTTGCTGCAGCGCCACGGCAAGGCCTTCACCACCGCCGACGTGGCGAAGCTCTGGCTCGACGAACTCCCCGCGGGCCGCACCTTCACCGCCGAGCGCATCGCCTACCGCAATCTGCTCTCCGGTCTGGAACCCCCGCGAACGGCCCGCCACCGCAACCCGTTCCGCGAATGGATCGGCGCCCTGATCCGCGCCGACGTGCACGGCTGGACCAACCCCGGAGACCCGGGGGCGGCAGCCGAACAGGCCCACCGCGACGCCACCCTCACCCACACCGCGAACGGCGTCTACGCGGCGATGTTCACGGCGGCCGTCATCGCCACCGCGGCCACCGGCACCCAGGACGTCCACACCTGCCTGCGCACGGGGCTGACGGTCGTACCGCCCGCCTCCCGCCTCGCCAAGGCCATCCACCACGCTCTCCAACTGGCCCGGAAACACCGGGACTTCGACGCCGTGGTGGACGAACTCCACGCCACCCACGCGCGCACCCACCACTGGGTCCACGCGATCCCCAACACCGCCCTGATCACCGCCGCCCTCACCCACGCGGACGGCGACTTCACCGGCTCCATCTGCCGTGCGGTGTCGGGAGGCTGGGACACCGACTCCAACGGCGCCACGGTCGGTTCCGTCTCCGCCCTCCTCGCCGGCAGCCCCACCGCGCTCCCCGACCTCTGGACGGCCCCCCTCAAGAACCGACTCGCCACCTCCGTAGGCGACTTCAACGGCATCGGCTTCGACACCCTCGCCCGGCTCACCCACCAGGAGACCGCCCGCCCATGACCCTCATCGCCGTGCTCGGCAGCACGAACATGGACCTCGTCGCCTACGTCACGAAGGCTCCGCGGCGCGGAGAGACCGTGACGGGACGGGAGTTCCGTACGATCCCCGGCGGCAAGGGCGCCAACCAGGCAATCGCCGCGGCCCACGCGGGCGCCGACGTCACCATCGTCGGAGCGGTCGGCGACGACGCCTACGGCGCCCAACTCCGTTCCACGTTCGAGCACTCCGGCGTCGACACAGACCATCTGCGCACCGTCCCGGGCCCGTCCGGCACCGCGCACATCGTCGTGGACGACGAGGGCGGCAACGCGATCGTGGTGATCCCCGCCGCCAACGGCACCGTCGACCACCTCGCCCCCGGCGACGAGGCCCTCATCGCCTCCGCCGACGCCCTGCTCCTGCAGCTGGAGATCCCCCTCGCCGCGGTCGTCGCGGGCGCGGAGGCGGCCCGCCGCCACGACGTCCGGACGATCCTCACCCCCGCCCCCGCGCAACCCCTCCCGCCCGAACTCCTCGCCGCCACCGACCTGTTGGTCCCCAACGAGCACGAGGCCACCGCCCTCACCGGACACACCGACCCGCGCAAGGCAGCCGCGGCCCTGCTCGACCAGGTGCCCGAGGTGATCGTCACCCTGGGCGCAGGGGGCAGCCTGTACGCGGCCCGGGGCGCCGAGCCGTTCACCGTCCCCGCGCCCCAGGTGACCGCCGTGGACTCGACGGGCGCGGGCGACACCTTCGTCGGCACGCTGGCGGTGGCCCTCGCAGAGGGCCGTCCGATGCGGGACGCGCTGGGATGGGCGGCAGCTGCTGCGGCGCTGTCCGTGCAGCGGCCGGGCGCTACGGCGTCGATGCCGTACCGCGCGGAGATCGACAAGCAGTACGCCTCATGACCGAGCCGACCACAACTCCCCTGTCCGGTCTGCGAGTTCTCGACCTCGCGACGCTCTTCGCCGGCCCCCTCGCCGCCACCATGCTCGGCGACTTCGGCGCCGAGGTCATCAAGGTCGAGCATCCGACGAAGCCCGATCCGTCCCGGGGGCACGGCCCCTCCAAGGACGGCGTCGGCCTGTGGTGGAAGCTCCTCGGCCGCAACAAGCGCACCATCACCCTCGACCTGTCGACACCGGGCGGGCGCGCCACTCTGCTCCGTCTCGCCGCCACCGCCGACGTCGTCATCGAGAACTTCCGCCCCGGCACCCTGGAGAAATGGGACCTGGGCTGGGCCGAACTCTCCGCCGCCAACCCGAAGTTGGTCCTCGCCCGGGTCACCGCCTTCGGCCAGTTCGGGCCCTACGCGCACCGCCCCGGCTTCGGCACCCTCGCCGAGGCGATGAGCGGCTTCGCCGCGATCACCGGCGAACCGGACGCGCCCCCGACCCTCCCGCCGTTCGGCCTCGCCGACTCGATCGCCGGGCTGGCGACGGCGTACGCGGTGATGACGGCCCTCGCGGCCCGCGACCGCACCGGCGAGGGCCAGGTGGTGGACATGGCGATCATCGAACCCATCCTGACCGCCCTCGGCCCCCAGCCCCTCTGGTACGACCAGCTCGGCCACGTCCAGCCGCGCACCGGCAACCGCTCCCAGAACAACGCCCCGCGCAACACCTACCGTACGGTGGACGGCAGTTGGGTCGCCGTCTCGACCTCCGCGCAGTCGATCGCCGAGCGCGTGATGCGCCTGGTCGGCCACCCGGAACTGATCGACGAACCGTGGTTCGCGACGGGCGCGGACCGGGCCCGGCACTCCGACGTCCTCGATGCGGCGGTCGGCGACTGGATCGCGCAACGCACCCGCACGGAGGTCCTGGCCGCCTTCGAGAAGGCGGAGGCGGCGGTGGCCCCCATCCAGGACGTACGGGACGTGATGACGGACCCGCAGTACCAGGCTCTCGACACGATCACCACGGTCGACGACCCCGAACTCGGCCCCCTGCGCATGCAGAACGTCCTCTTCCGTCTTTCCGCCACCCCCGGCGCCATCCGCTGGCCCGGTCGGCCCCACGGCGCCGACACGGGCACCGTTCTGACCGAACTGGGCCTGACCGAAGCCGAGTTGGGCACTCTCCGCCAGGAGGGTGCCCTGTGAACCCGTACCCCCTGACCTGGCTCTACGTCCCCGGCGACCGCCCCGCGATCGTCACGAAGGCCCTCGCCGCCGACGCCGACGTGGTCGTGATCGACCTGGAGGACGCGGTCGCCCCGGACCGCAAGGAGTACGCCCGTGCGGCCACGGCGGAACTCCTCGCGGAGCCTCGGCCCGGCGTCCCGGTCCACGTCCGGGTGAACGCCCTGGACAGCCCGTGGGCGACGGACGACCTCCGGGTACTCGCACCCCTTCCGGGCGTGTCCGGCCTACGGCTCCCGAAGGTGACGTCCGCCGAGGAGGTCGTAGCCGTAGCGGAAAAGACGGATGGCGTCCCACTGTTCGCCCTTCTGGAGACGGCCCTCGGCATCGAGCGGGCCTTCTCGGTCGCCACTGCCCACCCCGCCCTGCACGGCATCGCGCTCGGCGAGGCGGATCTACGGGCCGACCTCGGTGTGCGCGACGACTCGGGGCTCGACTGGTCGCGCTCGCGGGTGATCGTCGCCGCGCGGGCGGCCGATCTGGCTCCGCCGCCGCAGTCCGTCCACCCGGACATCCGCGACCTGGAAGGTCTGGCCGCATCGTGCGCACACGGCCGCGCCCTCGGCTTTCTGGGTCGCACGGCCATCCACCCCCGCCAACTCCCCGTCATCGAGCAGGCCTACCTCCCCACCGTCCAGGAGATCGAACAGGCCGAAACGATCATCAAAGCGGCTGCGGAGAAGGAAGGTGCGCAAGCCCTCCAGAACGGCCGGTTCATCGACGCGGCAGTGGTGACGGCAGCCCAGCGCATCCTGTCCCTGGCCCGCCGAACCTGAAAACGACGAGGGCGCCCTGTCGATCACAGGGCGCCCTCTTCGTCGTGGAACCAGCCGTCAGCTCTTCTTCGCCGACTCGGGCTCGTCTTCCTTCACGTCCTCGTCCTCGGCCTCCGCCTTGGCCTCGGTCCCGGCTTCCGTCGGCTCCGAAGTCTCGGCGTCGGCCTCGGACTTCGGGTCCTTCTCCGGCGTCGGCTCGCTGTCGCCGTCGGTCCCGTCGTCGGAGGCATCCGGCTCGACGATCTCTTCGCGGCCCGGGCGCTTCTTCGCCGAGATCACGAAGTACGTCACCGCGAGCAGGAAGACGATCATCGCGGTCCAGTCGTTCAACCGCAGGCCCAGGAAGTGGTGGGCGTCGTCGACGCGCATGTACTCGATCCAGCCACGGCCCACGCAGTACGAGGCGACGTACAGCGCGAACGCCCGGCCGTGGCCCAGCTTGAAGCGGCGGTCGGCCCAGATGACCAGGAAACCGACGCCGACGCACCACAGGGACTCGTACAGGAAGGTCGGGTGGTAGTAGCCCGGGACGCGGCCGTCCGTCGAGGACGTGATGTGCAGCGCCCAGGGGAGGTGCGTCTCGCGGCCGTAGAGCTCCTGGTTGAACCAGTTGCCCCAGCGGCCGATGGCCTGGGCGAAGGCGATGCCGGGGGCGAGGGTGTCGGCCCAGGCCGGCAGCGGGATGCCACGGCGGCGGCAGCCGATCCAGGCGCCCACCGCACCGAGTGCGATCGCGCCCCAGATACCGAGGCCGCCCTGCCACACCTTGAAGGCGTCCACCCAGTCGCGGCCCTCGCTGAAGTACAGCTCGTAGTCCGTGATCACGTGGTACAGGCGACCGCCGACGAGGCCGAACGGCACGGCCCAGACAGCGATGTCGGCCACCGTCCCGACCTTGCCGCCGCGGGCGACCCAGCGTTTGTTGCCGAGCCAGACGGCGACGAAGACGCCGATGATGATGCAGAACGCGTAGCCGCGCAGCGGAATGGGGCCGAGGTGGATGACCCCGCGCGACGGGCTGGGAATGTAGGCAAGTTCCATGGCAGGGTCGACGCTACCGTGCCGGACCGCGACCTCGGCAAGCGGCCCGGCTACGGCTCCATAACGGGCCGATATGAAACCCGGCCCGCCCCCTTACCCCTCGTCACCCCTTGTTGGCCGCCTGGACCAGCTGCTTCAGCTTCGCCGGGGTCATCGTCTGGTCCGCGTAGATGTTCTTGCCGTCGAAGAGGACGGTCGGGGTGCCGGTGAAGCCGCCGGCCTGGAACGCGGCGGCGGACTTGGTGACCCAGCTGTCGTGCGTACCGCTGTTGACGCACTTCTGGAAGGCGGGCGTGTCGAGACCCTTCACCTTGCCCGCCAGCTCGATCAGCTTGGCGTTGCCGGCGAAGGCGTCGTCCGTCTCCTTGGGCTGGTTCTCGTACAGCACGTCGTGGAAGTCACGGAACTTTCCGGCGTCCTGGGCGCAGGCCGCCGCGTTGGCCGCGCGCTTGGAGCCGCTGCCGCCGAGGTTGCCGTCGATGATCGTGACCAGGTGGTACTGCACCTTGAGCTGACCGGAGTCGGTCAGTTCGTGGAGCGTCGGGCGGTACGCCGTCTCGAAGGCCTGGCAGGCCGGGCAGCGGAAGTCCTCCCACACCGTGAGCGTCGGCTTGGCGCTGTCCTTGCCGACCTGGATCGCCAGGCTGTCCTTGCCGGTCGCCCCGGAGGGTGCCACGACCGGGCCCGCGCTCTTGCTGCCGCTGTCGTCCTTGCCGTGGTTCGCGGCGAGGACGCCGATCACCGACGCCAGTCCCAGCACGCAGACGACGCTCGCGGCCACGATCAGCGTGCGCCGCCGCCTCTCCGCGGACTTCTGCTTCTCACGCTCTGCCGCCAGCCGCTCGCGGGCGGTGCGCTTTCCGTCACGGTTCTTCTCGCTCACACCCCGCAGAACGAACCGGGGAGGCGCAGCGCGCCTCCCCGGTCCCAGGTCCACCCATACGAGGGACCGGTCGTTCGGTTACGCCTGTCCGCGTACGCCCTTCGCCAGCTCGCCCGCGAGGGTGCGGACCGCCTCGACGCCGGCCGCGTCGTCCGGCGCGTCCAGCATCCGCTTGACGAAGGCCGAACCGACGATCACGCCGTCCGCGAAGCGGGCCACCTCGGCGGCCTGCCGGGCGTCGGAGACACCGAGGCCGACGCACACGGGCGTGTCGGTGGTGGCCCGGGTGCGCTCGACGAGGTCCTGCGCCTGCGCGCCCACGGACTCACGGGTGCCGGTGACGCCCATGAGCGAGGCGGCGTAGACGAAGCCGGTGCCGACCTTGGTGATCTCGGCGAGGCGCGCGTCCTTGCTGCTGGGCGCGACCACGAAGACCGTGGCGAGCCCGTGCTTCTCCGCGTGCTCCCTCCACAGCCCTGCCTCCTGGACGGGCAGGTCGGGCAGGATGCACCCGGCGCCGCCCGCCTCGGCCAGTTCGGCGGTGAAACGCTCGACGCCGTAGCGGTCGATCGGGTTCCAGTACGTCATGACGAGTACGGGCTTGCCGGTCGCCGTGTGCGCCTCGCGGACCGTGCGCATCACGTCCGCGATCTTGACGCCGCCACGCAGGGCGATGTCGTCGGCGGTCTGGATGACGGGGCCGTCGAGGACCGGGTCGCTGTGCGGCAGACCCACCTCGACGATGTCCGCGCCGCCGTCGAAGGCCGCCTTGACCGCCTCGATGCCGCCGTCCACGGTCGGGAACCCGGCCGGGAGATAGGCGATGAGTGCGGCGCGTCCCTCCGCCTTGGCGGCGGCGAGGGTGTCGGACAGCAGCTGAATGTTCCCGCTCACTTGGCGTCCCCCTCGATCTCGGCGGTGTCGGCCGCGTTGGCCGCGACCTCGGCGTCCGTCTCGTACAGGCCGAAGTAACGCGCGGCCGTGTCCATGTCCTTGTCGCCGCGCCCGGACAGGTTGACGACGATCAGCCCGTCCTTGCCCAGCTCCCTGCCGACCTCCAGCGCACCGGCGAGCGCGTGGGCGCTCTCGATGGCCGGGATGATGCCCTCCGTACGCGACAGCAGGCGCAGGGCCTGCATCGCCGCGTCGTCGGTGATCGCGCGGTACTCGCCGCGTCCGCTGTCCTTGAGGTAGGAGTGCTCGGGGCCGATGCCCGGGTAGTCCAGTCCGGCCGAGATCGAGTACGGCTCGGTGATCTGGCCCTCCTCGTCCTGGAGGACGTAGGAGCGGGAGCCGTGCAGGATGCCGGGCTCGCCCGCGGTGAGGGTCGCCGCGTGCTCGCCCGTCTCGACGCCGTGGCCGGCCGGTTCGCAGCCGATGAGGCGTACGTCGGTGTCCGGGATGAAGGCGTGGAACAGGCCGATGGCGTTCGAGCCGCCGCCGACACAGGCGATGGCCGCGTCGGGGAGGCGGCCGGCGCGCTCCAGGATCTGGCGGCGGGCCTCGACGCCGATCACCCGGTGGAAGTCGCGGACCATGGCGGGGAAGGGGTGCGGGCCCGCGACCGTACCGAAGAGGTAGTGGGTGCGGTCGACGTTGGCGACCCAGTCACGGAAGGCCTCGTTGATCGCGTCCTTGAGGGTGCGGCTGCCGGACTTCACGGCGATGACCTCGGCGCCGAGCATGCGCATCCGAGCCACGTTCAGCGCTTGGCGCTGGGTGTCGATCTCGCCCATGTAGATGGTGCATTCGAGGCCGAACAGCGCGCAGGCGGTGGCCGTCGCCACGCCGTGCTGGCCGGCTCCGGTCTCCGCGATGACCCTGGTCTTGCCCATGCGCTTGGTGAGCAGGGCCTGGCCGAGGACGTTGTTGATCTTGTGGGAGCCGGTGTGGTTCAGGTCCTCGCGCTTGAGGAAGATCCGGGCGCCGCCCGCTTCCGCGGCGAAACGGGGGACCTCGGTGAACGCGCTCGGCCTGCCGGTGTAGTTGACCAGGAGGTCGTCCAACTCGCGGGCGAACTCAGGGTCGTGCTTGGCCTTGTCGTACTCGACGGCGACCTCGTCCACGGCGGCGACGAGGGCCTCCGGGATGAACTTGCCGCCGAAGGCGCCGAAGTAGCCTTCGGGGCTGGGGATTTGACCGTCGGGGTCTGGGATGAAGAACTCGCTGGGCATGCGGAAACCTCACGGTGAGTGTTTGGAGAGACACTAAGCGCCGTGGGGGCGGGGGTTGTTCAGATGGCTGCGGGACCGTCGTGGCTGGTCGCGCAGTTCCCCGCGCCCCTGGGGACCTGCCATCGACGCCCGTTTACCTGCCCAGGTTCGTCACCGATGACGTAACGGACCCTGCGGCCGTGCACCCTGCGCGCGGGGGCGCGGCAACCCCTCGGACGGCAGCCACGCGCGAGGCGGGCGTGCCGGTCCATGGGGGTCAGGGTGAGTGTCATCGGAGGTCAGCCTAGCGGGTGATCAGCTGCGGCCGTGTCGCAGTGCGGGGTGCTCCCCCGCCGCCACCAGATCCGACACCGCCGACTTCGGGTCGCGGCCGGTGACCAGGGACTCGCCCACCAGGACCGCGTCGGCGCCGGCGTTGGCGTAGGCGATGAGGTCGTGGGGGCCGCGGACTCCGGACTCGGCGATCTTGACGATGTGGGCCGGGATCTCGGGGGCGACGCGCTCGAAGGTGCCTCGGTCGACCTCGAGGGTCTTGAGGTTGCGGGCGTTGACGCCGATGACCTTGGCGCCGGCGTCGACCGCGCGGTCGACCTCGTCCTCGTCGTGGACCTCGACGATCGGCGTGAGGCCGATCGACTCGGCGCGCTCGATGAGGGACTCCAGGGCGGGCTGGTCCAGGGCCGCGACGATCAGCAGGGCGAGGTCGGCGCCGTAGGCCCGGGCCTCCCAGAGCTGGTACGACGTGACGATGAAGTCCTTGCGGAGGACCGGGATGTCCACGCGGGCGCGGACGGCCTCCAGGTCGGCAAGGGAGCCGCCGAAGCGGCGCTGTTCGGTGAGGACGGAGATGACGGCGGCGCCGCCCGCCTCGTAGTCCGCCGCAAGGCCCGCAGGGTCGGCGATCGCCGCGAGCGCGCCCTTGGAGGGGCTGGAGCGCTTGACCTCGCAGATGACCTTGACGCCGTCGCCGCGCAGGGCGGCGATGCCGTCCTTGGCCGCGGGTGCCTTCGCCGCGCGCTCCTTGAGCTCGTCGAGGCTGACGCGCGCCTGCCGTTCCGCCAGGTCGGCACGGACTCCGTCGATGATCTCGTCGAGCACACTCACGCGAGCGGCCCCCTTCCGGACGGTGAAAAGCAATGGTCACATCTGACCTTGATGGTATCCGGAGGAAGGCGTAGGCCTCGCATCCGGTTGACGCCGGTCCCACTACCTGGACATCCGTCGGTTGATCAAGGGTGTAGCCAGCCACCGAACGGCAGGTTCCGGACAACCGTGAAGACCAGCACCAACGCGCCCAGACCCCACAGCTGGACGCTTCCGAGTTCGATCCGCACCGGCCGGCCGCGCGCCGCACGGACCACCCAGACGGTCCATACGACCGTGAAGGCCAGATAGCCCACTACCGCGATCGCGTTGTCCTGGAGCGCCGCCAGGAAGTGGCCATGGATGAACTCGTGCGCGCTGCGCAGTCCGCCGCAGCCGGGGCAGTACAGGCCGGTGAAACGGTACAGGGGGCAGACGGGGTAGTGGCCGGGCTGGTTCGGGTCGACCGTGCCGACGTAGGCGAACGCTCCCGCGACGGCCGCCAGGACGCCTGCGGGCACGGCTATGCGGTTCAGCACGGAGGCGGAACCGGGGGTGCGGGTCTTCGGCATGCTCCGGCTGTCGGCGTTCACGTCTCGCATTGTGCCCCCTGGCCCCCTCGTGCGGCACGCGCGCGTGAGGGGCGGCCCCGGGTGCCGTTGCACCGGGGCCGCCCCTCGACGAAGTGGTGGCCGACAGCAGCTACGGCTGCTCAGCTGTCGGCGTGCGCCGTCTTGCCGAGCAGCTCGGTCAGGTCCTGGGGACGGTCCTTGGGCATGCCCATACCCATTGCGCTCATGACCCAGCCGACGATGCCGCCGATGACCGTGATCGCCATACCGGCCCAGAAGCCGGCCGGCTGTGCCATGACCATGAAGGCGCCGGCGACCAGGAAGCCGATGAAGACGATCGTCGTACCGGTCCAGGCGGCCAAAGTGTGACCGTGGCTGTTGCCCGCCATGACTTGCTCCTCGTTGCTGTGTACGTGTGTGAGCAGACGCTCACGGCTCATTGTTCCGCACGCGTGCGGAAGCGGTGCTTCGGGGTGGGGCGCTCGCGCGTCGGCGGATCTCCTGGGAGAGGGCTATGCCCCTGTGGGGTCCTCGCCGCGGTCCAGCGCCTTCCAGATGTCCTCGGGGCGGTCGGGGTCCACCACGGGAGTCCGCCGGGGGCGAGGCGTGCCGTTGCGCTCGTAGCGGCCGGACATGGCGGGCCAGCGGCGGCCGTAGAGCAGGGCGAGCAGGCCGGCCAGCAGGATCAGGGCGCCGCCGACCGCGGCGACGTAGGGCCAGGCGGTGTGGTCGAAGGCGTGCACCGCGGACGAGGTGCCGCCGGAGGCCTGGGTGGCCTTGTCGTCGAGTGCCGAGCTGTCGGTGGCGCCCAGGAGGGCGGCGACGACGATGCCCGCGCCGGAGAGCGCGAGGAGGGCGGAGACCGCGAAGCGGCCCGTCCTGCGGACGGCGAAGACGGCGACGAGCGCGGCGAGGCCCACTATGGCGAGGGCCGCGGGCACACCCGTGACGTCGCTGCCCTTGGCGGACAGCGGGAACGGGTCGCCTGCCACCGTCGCGACCCCCTCCGACCAGCGTTGACGGGTGGCCAGCAGCGCCACGGCCGCGCCGAGCGCACCGCTCATCAGCGCTACGGCGAGGCTGCGGCGGCCGGCGCGTGCGGGGCCTTCGCCTTCGGAACGGGGGTGAGGAACAGCTGCAGTCACGTAGTCCACTATCGCTCGAACCCCGGGCGAACCGTCACCCGGGGCTCATATGACCCTCGTCCTATTGCCCGAGCCGGTTCGCCGTGTGCACCGCGCGGAGGACCGCCGCCGCCTTGTTGCGGCACTCCTGGTCCTCCAGTTCCGGGTCCGAGTCGGCGACGATGCCGGCGCCCGCCTGGACGTAGGCCGTGCCGTCGCGGAGCAGGGCCGTACGGATGGCGATGGCGGTGTCGGAGTCGCCCGCGAAGTCGAGGTAGCCGACACAGCCGCCGTACAACCCCCTTCTGGAGGGCTCCAGTTCGTCGATGATCTGCATCGCGCGGGGCTTGGGCGCGCCGGAGAGGGTGCCGGCCGGGAAGCAGGCGGTGAGGACGTCGAAGGCGGTGCGGCCGGGCGCGACGCGGCCGGTGACCGTCGAGACGATGTGCATCACGTGGGAGTAGCGCTCCACCGACATGAAGTCGACGACCTCGACCGAGCCGGGCTCGCAGACGCGTCCCAGATCGTTACGTCCGAGGTCGACCAGCATGAGGTGTTCGGCGCGCTCCTTGGGGTCGGCGAGGAGTTCGTCGGCGAGGGCCTGGTCCTCCTGCGGGGTGGCGCCGCGGTGCCGGGTGCCGGCGATGGGGTGGACCATCGCACGGCCGTCCTCGACCTTGACGAGGGCCTCGGGGGACGAGCCGACCACGTCGAAGCCGTCGAAACGGAACAGGTACATGTACGGCGAGGGGTTGGTCGCGCGCAGCACCCGGTACACGTCCAACGCGCTTGCCGTGCACGGGGTTTCGAAGCGCTGGGAGGGGACGACCTGGAAGGCCTCGCCCGCGCGGATGCGCTCCTTGATGTCCTCGACGGCCTCCTTGAAGTCGGGGCCGCCCCACAGCGCGGTGTACTCGGGGAGTTCGGAGGGCGGGAGCTGGGCGGGCGGCTGGGCGACCGCGCGGGAGAGGTCGGCCTCCATGGCGTCCAGGCGGGCCACCGCGTCCGCGTAGGCCTCGTCGACGCCGGTGTCGAGGTCGTTGTGGTTGATCGCGTTGGCGATCAGCAGGACCGAGCCCTCCCAGTGGTCCATCACGGCGAGGTCGCTGGTGAGGAGCATGGTCAGCTCGGGGAGCCTGAGGTCGTCCCGCTCGCCGGGGCCGATCTTCTCCAGGCGGCGGACGATGTCGTAGCCGAGATAGCCGACCATGCCGCCGGTGAAGGGCGGCAGGCCCTCCTGGTGCGGGGTGTGCAGGGTCTCGATGGTGGCGCGCAGGGCGGCGAGGGGGTCGCCGTCGACCGGGACGCCGACGGGCGGGGTGCCCAGCCAGTGGGCCTGACCGTCGCGTGCGGTGAGGGTGGCGGCACTGCGGACGCCCACGAACGAATAGCGAGACCATTGAAAAGCTGTGCGGCCGTTCTCCGCGGACTCCAGGAGGAAGGTGCCGGGGCGCTCCGCGGCGAGCTTGCGGTAGAGCGCGACCGGGGTGTCGCCGTCGGCGAGGAGCTTGCGGGTGACCGGGATGACGCGACGGTCGCTGGCCAGCTTGCGGAACGTGTCAAGGTCCATGGCGGCTGACCCTACTGATCCGAGGCGGCGGTGCTGGAATCAGCGCCGTCCTTGAGGAGCACGTCCGCGTCGAAGCAGGTGCGGGCGCCGGTGTGGCAGGCGGCGCCGATCTGGTCGACCGTCACCAGGACCGTGTCGGCGTCGCAGTCCAGGGCGACGGACTTGACGTGCTGGAAGTGGCCGGAGGTGTCGCCCTTGACCCAGTACTCCTGGCGGCTGCGGGACCAGTAGGTGCAGCGGCCGGTCGTCAGGGTGCGGTGCAGCGCCTCGTCGTCCATCCAGCCGAGCATGAGCACCTCACCGGTGTCGTGCTGCTGGGCGATGGCGGGGACGAGCCCGTCGGCGCTCCGCTTGAGGCGGGCGGCGATCTCGGGGTCGAGGCTGCTGGACTGGGGCGCGCTGGTCATGGGGCCATTGTGCCGCGCGGCACCGACAGCCCCGGCCTACGTCCACTGTGCGGACCGGCCGGGCGTCCACTGTGCGCAGCGGACGGGCGTCCACTGTGCGCAGCGGACGGGCGGTCGTAGGCTGACGGTATGTCGACCTTCGCCAAGCGTGAACGACTTCTTCTCGCCGACCTCCTGGAGACGACGGGCCCGGACGCCCCGACCCTCTGCGAGGGCTGGCGGACCCGTGACCTGGCCGCGCACGTGGTGGTGCGGGAGCGCCGCGCGGATGCCGCCGGCGGCATCATGATCAAGCAGCTCGCGCCACGTCTGGACCGGGTGATGGCGGAGTTCGCGGCGAAGCCGTACGAGGAGCTGATCCAGCTCATCCGTACGGGGCCGCCGCGCTTCTCGCCCTTCCAGCTCAAGCAGCTCGACGAGGCGTCCAACACGGTCGAGTTCTACGTCCACACCGAGGACGTGCGGCGGGCGCAGGAGGACTGGACGCCGCGCGCGCTGGACCCGGTGTTCCAGGACGCCCTGTGGTCGCGGCTGGAGCGCATGGCCCGGCTGGTGGGCCGCAGCGCGCCGACCGGGCTCGTGCTGCGCCGTCCCGACGGGCAGACGGCGGTCGCCCACAAGGGCGCACCGGTCGTGACGGTGACCGGTGAGCCCTCGGAGCTGCTGCTGTTCGCGCACGGGCGGCAGAACGTGGCCAAGGTGGAGCTGGACGGCGACGAGAACGCCATCGCCAAGCTGCAGGAGGCCAAGCAGCTCGGGATCTGACGGTTCAGCCGGGCAGTTCGGCCCGCCGCAGGTCCCGTACGGACAGGGCGACGACCCCGCCGAGCCCGCAGACGACCGCGCTGACCACGAACACCGGGCCGGTGCCCCACGCGCCGATCGCCGCCGCCGACAGCGGCATGGTGAGCGGGGCGAGACCCAGGCTGACCAGGCTGGAGACGGCGGTGACGCGACCGAGGTGGGCGGGGTCGGAGTGGGTCTGCAGCAGGGCGACGCACAGGGCGCCGCCGAGTCCGGCGAGCAGCCCGATGAGCAGGGCCACGCCGACGGCGGCGAGGACGCTCGGGACATGGGCGAGAGCGGCGATGGCGACGGAACCGGCAATGGTCGACCAGCCGGTGATCCGTCCCGCGCGGGGCAGTGTGCCGCGCACGGTAAGCGTCATCGAGGCGATCCCCGCGCCGACCCCGAACCCGGCGAGCACCCACCCCATCCCGGACGCCCCCCAGCCCCGCTCGTCGGCGAGCAGGGTCAGCCCCACGTTGAGCGGGCCGCCGAACCCCAGGTCCCCGAGGGCGATGGCGAGCATCAAGGGCGCGAGGACCTCGTGACGGCGGATGTAGCGGAGACCGGTCACCAGGTCGCGCCAAGCGGTCGTCGTGCCGTCGGCGGCCGTGTCGTCCGGCGGCAGTTCCGGGACCCGCACGGAGATCAGCAGCGGTACCGATGTCGCGATCAGCAGCCCGGCCGTCGCGAACGCGGCCACCGCGCCCCCGAACGCCACCGCGAGGCCACCGGCCGGGGCGCCGAAGATCACGGCGAACCGGTACGCGAGGCCCCGCATGCCCTGCACCCTGGCGAGCTGCGCCTTGCCCGTGATGCGTGCGGGCAGCGCACCGACGGCGGGTACGAAGACGGCGTCCACGATGCCGAAGACAAAGGCGAGTACCGCGAGCGGCCAGAGCCGCGGGCCGGTGAGGAACAGCAGGGCTGCCACGGCGAGTACGGCCGCACAGCGCACCGCGTCGCTGCCGATGACGACCCGGCGCGGCCCGAAGCGGTCGGCGATCACTCCCCCGCCCAGCATCAGCACCGCGCGCGGCAGCGCGCTGACCGACATCACCAGGCCGGCCCGGGCCGGGGACCCTGCCTGTACGGCGGCCCAGGACAGGGCGATGTAGTAGACGCCGTCGCCTGCCATCGACGCCGCGTAGGCACCGAGCCAGCGCAGCACGTTCGGGTCGCGGTGCGCCGGCCGGTCGTCCTGGCCGACCTGGAGCACGGGCGTGGTGGTCACGGAGGACCGTCCTCTCGGGCGCGGAATCTCAGACGCGGGATCTCAGACGCGGGATCTCAGACGCGGAACGGGAAGCCGTACGTGTGCACCGCGACGTTCTCGCGGCCCTCGGTGTCGCCCGCGGCGACGGCGGCCCGGCCGCTCTCCTCGTACTTGCGGACGACCGCGTACATCTCCTTGGACAGCTCGGCCAGTTCGGCCGGGGTGAGCCGCAGCAGCCACTCGGAGTTGTCGGACGCCGATGTCCACTCGTCGCTCCAGTGGGCACGCTCCTCGAGGTAGCGCCGGTACATGTCGACGTGCTGATCGAAGAACAGGCGGCTGGCCGCGCTGTGTGCGGCGGCCTTCTCCGGGGCGTCCCGGAAGTCCTCGTCGTGGATGCTCAGGCCCTCCGAGGCGGGCTGCCACCACCGCTCCCGTCCGTCCCCGCTGCGCGGTTCGGCCTCCTCGATCAGCCCGTGCTCGGCCAGCTTGCGCAGGTGGTAGCTGACC
Source organism: Streptomyces sp. NPDC050549 (assembly GCF_040655035.1). Taxonomy (NCBI): domain Bacteria; kingdom Bacillati; phylum Actinomycetota; class Actinomycetes; order Kitasatosporales; family Streptomycetaceae; genus Streptomyces; species Streptomyces sp. NPDC050549. The sequence continues at coordinate 33,398 of NZ_JBFAJD010000022.1, read as the reverse complement.
AGTGAGGGAGCCTCGTCGACCTGGTCGGCGAGCTGGGAGGCGGTCGCCACCCGGTTGAGGATCAGCAGCCGGTACAACTGCGCCCGCAGCGGGTGCGCGATGGCCTTGAGGGTGCCCACGTCCTTGATCCGGCGGTCTCTGTCTCTGTCGGTCACTCCCCCAGAGTAGATACGAAAGGAATATTGCACAACTTTTCTTGCGCAATATTCCTTGCATATCTGCTCGCAAGTAAGCCCCGACCGCCAGGCGATCGGGGCTTACAACGCCTCCACAGGAGGGGTCACCTCACCGGGTGCCCGGCCTCCCGCAACGCCTGCTTGACCTCGCCGATCCGCAGGTCCCCGAAGTGGAAGACCGAGGCGGCCAGTACCGCGTCGGCGCCCGCCGCCACCGCCGGCGGGAAGTCGGCCAGCTTGCCCGCACCGCCGGAGGCGATGATCGGCACGGTCACGTGCTTGCGGACCGCCGCGATCATCTCCAGGTCGTAGCCGTCCTTGGTGCCGTCCGCGTCCATCGAGTTGAGCAGGATCTCCCCGGCGCCCAACTCGGCGGCCCGATGCGCCCATTCGACGGCGTCGATGCCGGTGCCCTTGCGGCCGCCGTGGGTGGTGACCTCGAAGGATCCGCTGTCAGTCCTCCGTGCGTCGACCGACAGCACCAGCACCTGCCGCCCGAACCGCTCCGCGATCTCCCGGATCAGATCGGGGCGCTCGATGGCCGCCGTGTTGACGCCGACCTTGTCCGCGCCCGCGCGCAGCAGCTTGTCCACGTCCTCGGCCGTGCGGACGCCGCCGCCGACCGTGAGCGGGATGAAGACCTGCTCGGCGGTGCGGCGGACCACGTCGTACGTCGTCTCACGGTTGCCGGAGGACGCGGTGATGTCCAGGAAGGTCAACTCGTCGGCGCCCTCGGCGTCGTAGACCTTGGCCATCTCGACGGGGTCGCCCGCGTCGCGCAGGTTCTGGAAGTTGACGCCCTTGACCACCCGGCCGTTGTCGACGTCCAGGCAGGGGATGACTCGTACGGCGAGGGTCACGAGGAACCCTCCCCTCGGTACGCCTCCACCTCGACCTCGACGACCAGGCTCGGGTCGACGAAGCCGGACACGATGATCATGGACGCGGCAGGCCTGATCGCGTCGAACAGCTCCTTGTGTGCGCGGCCCACGTCCTCGACGTCGCGGGCGTGGGTGATGTACATACGAGTGCGCACCACATCGGTGGGGCCGAGGCCCAGCTGCTCCAGCGCCGCGAACGCGACGTTGAACGCGTTGACCGTCTGCTCGTAGGGACCGCCCCCGGCGATCTCGCCGTCCACTATCGACGTGCACCCGGAGACCAGCACCAGGCCGTTCGGCAGCTCCACCGCGCGGGAGTAGCCGAAGGCGTCCTCCCAGGGCGCGCCGGTCGACACGCGTCGTAGCTCGGTCACCGGGCCACCGCCTCCAAGGCCTCTTCCAGGGTGAACGCCTTCGCGTAGAGGGCCTTCCCGACGATGGAGCCCTCGACACCGAGGGGTACCAGCTCGGCGATGGCCCGCAGGTCGTCCAGGGAGGACACGCCCCCGGAGGCCACGACCGGGCGGTCGGTCGCCGCGCAGACGTTGCGCAGCAGCTCCAGGTTGGGGCCCTGGAGGGTGCCGTCCTTGGCGATGTCGGTGACCACGTACCGGGCACAGCCCTCGGAGTTGAGGCGGTCCAGCGTCTCGTAGAGGTCGCCGCCGTCGCGGGTCCAGCCGCGGCCCCGGAGGGTCGTGCCGCGTACGTCGAGGCCGACCGCGATCTTGTCGCCGTGCTCGGAGATGACCTTGGCGACCCACTCCGGGGTCTCCAGGGCGGCGGTGCCGAGGTTCACCCGGGTGCAGCCGGTGGCGAGGGCGGCGGCGAGGGTGTCGTCGTCGCGGATCCCGCCGGACAGCTCGACCTTGATGTCCATGGCGCCGGTGACCTCGGCGATGAGCTTGCGGTTGTCTCCGGTGCCGAACGCGGCGTCCAGGTCGACGAGGTGCAGCCACTCGGCGCCGGAGCGCTGCCAGGCGAGGGCGGCCTCCAGGGGGGAGCCGTAGGAGGTCTCGGTCCCGGACTCGCCGTGGACGAGGCGGACGGCCTGGCCGTCGCGGACGTCGACGGCGGGGAGGAGTTCGAGCTTGGCCATGGTCTACAGGGTTCCGATCCAGTTGGTGAGCAGCTGCGCTCCGGCGTCGCCGGACTTCTCGGGGTGGAACTGGGTGGCCCACAGGGCGCCGTTCTCCACGGCGGCCACGAAGGGCTTGCCGTGCGTCGACCAGGTCACCAGGGGGGCGCGCATCGCCGGGTTGGAGACTTCGAGGGACCAGTCGTGGACGGCGTAGGAGTGCACGAAGTAGAAGCGCGCGTCGGCGTCCAGGCCCGCGAAGAGCCGGGAGCCCGCCGGGGTGTCCACGGTGTTCCAGCCCATGTGGGGCACGATCTCGGCCTGCAGCGGCTCGACCGAGCCGGGCCACTCGTCCAGGCCCTCGGTCTCCACGCCGTGCTCGATGCCCCGCGCGAACAGGATCTGCATGCCCACGCAGATGCCCATCACCGGGCGCCCGCCGGCCAGGCGGCGGCCGACGATCCAGTCGCCGCGCGCGGCACGCAGGCCCTCCATGCAGGCGGCGAAGGCGCCGACGCCCGGCACCAGGAGCCCGTCCGCGTTCATGGCCTTGTCGTAGTCACGCGTTATCTCGACCTCGGCACCCGCGCGCGCGAGGGCGCGCTCGGCGGAACGGACGTTCCCGAAGCCGTAGTCAAAAACGACTACCTTCTTCGCTGCGCTCAATTCCACACCTCCAGCCTCATGACACCGGCGACCAGGCACATCGCGGCGGCGATGGAGATCAGCACGATGAGCTGGCGCGGCATCTTCTGCTTGACGAAGGAGTAGACCCCGCCGAGCAGGAAGAGCCCGACGACGATGAGGAGGCTCGACAGGCTGGTCACAGCGCGCCCTTCGTGGAGGGGAGGATGCCGGCCGCACGCGGGTCGCGCTCGGAGGCGTACCGCAGGGCGCGGGCCAGCGCCTTGAACTGGCACTCCACGATGTGGTGCGCGTTGCGCCCGTACGGCACGTGCACGTGCAGCGCGATCTGGGCCTGGGCCACGAAGGACTCCAGGATGTGCCGGGTCATCGTGGTGTCGTACTCGCCGATCATCGGCGCCATGTTCTCGGGCTCGGTGTGCACGAGGTAGGGACGGCCGGAGAGATCAACCGTCACCTGGGCGAGGGACTCGTCCAGCGGGACCGTGCAGTTGCCGAACCGGTAGATCCCGACCTTGTCGCCGAGCGCCTGCTTGAACGCGGCGCCCAGGGCGAGGGCGGTGTCCTCGATGGTGTGGTGGGAGTCGATGTGCAGATCGCCCTCGGTCTTCACGGTCAGGTCGAACAGACCGTGCCGGCCGAGCTGGTCGAGCATGTGATCGTAGAAGCCGACCCCTGTCGACACGTCGACCTTGCCGTGGCCGTCGAGATCGATCTCGACGAGGACCGACGTCTCCTTGGTCGTCCGCTCCACACGTCCTACGCGGTTCATGTGCTCTGCTCCTTCATCAACTCACGGACCGCGTCGAGGAACGCGTCGTTCTCTTCGGGGGTTCCGGCGGAGACCCGCAGCCACCCCGGGATGCCGTTGTCCCGGACCAGGACGCCCCGGTCGAGGATCGCCTGCCAGGCGGTGTGGGAGTCGGCGAACCGGCCGAACTGCACGAAGTTGGCGTCGGACTCGACGACTTCACAGCCGAGCGCCCGCAACTCGCCCACCAGCCGGTCCCGTTCGGACTTCAGCTGCTCGACGTACCCCAGCAGTGTGTCGGTGTGCTCCAGGGCGGCCAGCGCGGTCGCCTGGGTGACGGCCGACAAGTGGTAGGGCAGCCGTACGAGTTGGACGGCGTCGACGACCGCCGGGTGCGCGGCGAGATAGCCGAGGCGCAGCCCCGCCGCGCCGAACGCCTTCGACATGGTGCGGGAGACGACGAGATTCGGCCGACCTTCGAGCAGCGGCAGCAGCGAGTCGCCGTGGCTGAACTCGATGTACGCCTCGTCGACGATCACCATGGACGGCTTGGCGGCCTGGGCCGCCTCGTACAGCGCGAGCACCGTCCCGGGCGGAACGGCGTTGCCCGTGGGGTTGTTGGGGGTCGTGACGAACACGACGTCGGGCTTGTTCTCGGCGATCCAGCGCTCGGCGGCCGGGAGGTCGATCGTGAAGTCCTCGTTGCGCGGCCCGGAGATCCAGCCCGTGCCCGTGCCGCGCGCGATGAGCGCGTGCATCGAGTACGACGGCTCGAAGCCGATGGCGCTGCGGCCGGGGCCGCCGAAGGTCTGCAGCAGCTGCTGGATGACCTCGTTCGATCCGTTGGCCGCCCACACGTTCTCGACGCCGACGCGGTGACCGCCGGTCTTCGTCAGGTAGTTGGCCAGCCCGGCGCGCAGCTCGACCGCGTCCCGGTCCGGATAGCGGTTGAGGCCGCGGGCGGCCTCGCGGACCCGCTCGGTGATCCGCTCGACCAGCGCCTCGGGCAGCGGGTAGGGGTTCTCGTTGGTGTTCAGCCGTACGGGGACGTCCAACTGGGGCGCGCCATAAGGGGACTTGCCGCGCAGTTCGTCCCGTACGGGAAGATCGTCGATTCCGAAGCTCACTTGCCGGGCACCTTCCAACCGAACCTTGCCTTGACCGCCGCGCCGTGCGCGGGCAGGTCCTCCGCCTCCGCCAGCGTCACCACGTGATGCGCCACGTCGGCCAGCGCGTCCTTCGTGTAGTCGACGATGTGGATGCCCCGGAGGAAGGACTGCACGGAGAGGCCGGAGGAGTGGCAGGCGCAACCGCCGGTCGGCAGCACGTGGTTGGAGCCGGCCGCGTAGTCGCCGAGCGAGACGGGCGCCCAGGGTCCGACGAAGATCGCACCCGCGTTGCGCACCCGGTCGGCGACGGCGGCCGCGTCCGCGGTCTGGATCTCCAGGTGCTCGGCGCCGTACGCGTCGACGACCCGCAGGCCCTCGTCGACGCCGTCGACGAGGACGATCGCGGACTGCCTGCCCGCGAGCGCCGGGGCGATCCGGTCCTCGATGTGTTTGGTGGCCGCGACCTGCGGTTCGAGTTCCTTCTCGACCGCGTCGGCGAGCGTCACGGAGTCCGTGACCAGGACGGCCGCGGCGAGCGGGTCGTGCTCGGCCTGGCTGATCAGGTCGGCGGCGACGTGCACCGGGTCGGCGGTCTCGTCCGCGAGGACCGCGATCTCGGTGGGACCGGCCTCGGTGTCGATGCCGATCCTGCCCGTGAAGTAGCGCTTGGCCGCGGCGACCCAGATGTTGCCGGGCCCGGTGACCATGTTGGCGGGCGCGCAGGACTCGGTGCCGTGGGCGAACATCGCGACGGCCTGGGCACCGCCGACGGCGTAGACCTCGTCGACGCCGAGCAGTGCGCAGGCGGCGAGGATCGTCGGGTGCGGCAGACCGCCGAAGTCCGCCTGCGGCGGGGAGGCGAGCGCGACGGATCCGACGCCGGCCTCCTGGGCGGGCACCACATTCATGATCACGGACGACGGGTAGACGGACCGTCCACCGGGCGCGTACAGCCCCACCCGGTCGACCGGCACCCACTTCTCGGTGACCGAGCCGCCGGGCACGACCTGGGTCGTGCGGGTCGTGCGGCGCTGTTCGCGGTGGACGAGACGGGCGCGCCGGACGGACTCCTCAAGGGCCGCGCGCACGGCCGGGTCGAGCTGCTCCAGTGCGTCACTGAGCGCTTCGGCCGGGACCCGTACCGATTCCAGCCGCACGCCGTCGAACTTCTCGGCGAAGTCGATCAGCGCCGCGTCGCCCCGATGATGCACGGCCTCGCAGATCGGCCGCACCTTCTCCAGGGCGGCCGAGACGTCGAAGTCGGCTCGGGGCAGCAGGTCGCGCAGGGCGGGCCCGTCGGGGAGGGCGTCGCCGCGCAGATCGATTCGGGAGATCACGAACCAATTCTCTCAGACGGCGATCGGGCGTCGTCCGCGCGTATCAATGGCTGATACAGAACGTGGCCGGAACCCGGAAGATCCCCTTCACGTCTAGTGTTCCGGGCGTTACTCAGCGGGCATGAACAGCTGTGCGAAACCCGTGAGCAGTCGAGAGGGATGACAGAGCAGTGACCGAGGGTGCCGGCCTCCGCGCGGGGGATGTGCCGGACGACGTGACCGCCGCCGAGGCCGGGATGTGGCAGGCCTTCCGCAACGGCAGTGTGTACGACCTGAGCAGCGGCGACAACGTCGTCGACGATCCGCACGGCGGACATCCGTGGGGCCCGGAGCGGACCGTACGGGCACGGTTCGTGTGCTGGCTCCTCCTGGACGGCCCGCCCGCACTGTCGGGCCGGGTGGCCTCGCTGAAACTCACCGGAGTGCAGATCAGCGGCACCCTGGACCTGGCGGGCGGCACGATCACACCCTTCGTCGAGCTGAAGGGCTGCCGCTTCGAGCACGAGATCCTGCTGCCGGAGGCCCGCTTCCAGACCGTACGGCTGGTGAACTGCTCGGTGCCGCGGCTGGAGGCGGCGCGGGTGCACACGGAGGGTGACCTGCATCTGCCGCGCTGCCGCTTCCACAACGGGGTACGGCTGACCGACGCGCACATCGGCACCGATCTGCTGCTCAACCAGGCGATCGTCTACCGGGACCGCACAGGCCGCTCGATCGCCGCCGACGGCATGACCGTAGGACAGGATCTGCAGGCCGAACTCCTCGAATCGCACGGCGAGTTGAGCCTGCGCAGCGCGAAGGTCGGGGTCTCGCTGAGCCTGCGCGGCGCCCGGCTGGCCAACCCGTACTCGCGGCTCGCCCTGAACGCGCCGCAGCTGACCGTCGGCCGCACCCTGTACCTCACCCCGGCGGGCGTCGGCGGCCCCTGGCTGAGCGGCACCACGCCCGCGCGCGGGACCCGCATCCAGCGCTTCACGTGCCAGGGCGGGGTGCGCCTGGACGACGGGCGGTTCGGGGACGCGGTGGACCTGGAGCGGGCCCGGTTCACCTTCACCGACGACCAGGAGCTGTCACTGCTGCGGATCCAGGCGCCCGAGCTGCGCTTCCTCGGGGAGAGACCGCAGCGCGGCAAGGTCGTGCTGTCGGGGGCGCGGGTCGCCAACCTCATCGACGGCAAGGACAGTTGGCCGGGCCCGGGCAACCTCCACATGGGCGGCTTCGTGTACGAGAACCTCGTGCCGCAGGGCCCGTTCCCGCTGGAGGCCCGCCTCGACTGGGTGACCGCCGCGACCGCCGAGTACAACCCGGAGCCGTACGAGCGGCTCGCGACCGTGCTGCGCAACGCCGGTGAGGACGAGGACGCGCGCGAGGTGCTGCTCGCCAAGCAGCGGCGGCGCCGGGAGAGCCTGCCCGTCGCGGCCAAACTGTGGGGGTTCGCGCAGGACTGGACGGTCGCCTACGGGTACCGGCCGGGCCGGGCCGCCGTATGGATGGCGGTGCTGTGGGCGGCCGGTTCGCTGGCCTTCGCGCACGCGAACCACGTGCCGGTGAACAGCGGCGGGCATCCGCCGTGGAGCCCCGCCCTGTTCGCGCTGGACCTGCTGCTGCCGGTGATCGACCTGGGGCAGGTGGGCCAGTGGCAGTTGCACGGGGGCTGGCAGTGGCTGTCCGTGGCGCTGATCCTGCTGGGCTGGATCCTGGCGACGACGGTGGCGGCGGGGGCGACCCGGCTGCTCAGGCGCGGTTAGCGGGCGCCTGGCACACAGCATTCGAACAGGTGAGTAAAAGTCACCTTTTACCTGGGCTTGACCGAGACGCGTACAACTTTCCACGGGGTGCTCAAACGGTCTGGCGCACTCCGGATCCCGGTCCTTCAATGGTCGGCACCATGGCTCTGCTGCGCGCTTTCGTCCGTACCGCCCGGATGGCAAGGAACACCTCGCGGCTCGCCGCCGGACTCCCGGCCGACGACGAGGTCCTTCTCGACGCGCCCGACGACCGGCTCGGCCCCGCGCTGGTCGCGGCCGGCCGCGGCGAGTACGGGCCGGCCGCCGAGCTGCTGGCCACCACCCGCGCCGCCGCCGAGTGGGAGGACCGCGACCGCTGCACCCGCAGGCTCGCGGCCTTCGCCCGCTCCCGTCCCGAGTGGCTGGCCGACTGGCGCGCCGCCGCCCCGCACGACCCCGACGCGCTGCTGGTCGGCGCCCAGCTGGCGGTGGACCGCTGCTGGGAGTCGCCGGCCCGCGCCGAACTGCTCGGCGAACTCGGCCCGTCGATCACGGCTGCGGCCGAGGCCGAACCGCGCGACCCGGTGCCCTGGCGGATCGCCCTGGACCACGCGCGGGGCACCCGCGCCGGGCACGCCGCCTTCGAACGGCTGTGGGGCGAGGCGGTCCGCCGCTCCCCGCACCACTACGGCTGCCACGTGGCCGCCCTCCAGTACCTCTCGGCCGCCTGTTGCGCCCAGTGGGACGGCACGCCCCACACCGCGCGGCCCTCCCACCGCGAGTGCTTCGACTTCGCCGAACGGGCCGCACAGGACGCCCTGCCCGGCTCGCTCGTCCAGGCGCTGCCGGTACGGGCCGCCTTCGCCTGTCTGACCGACGGCTGCGGCGCCACGGTGCCGCGCGCCCGGCTGGACGCGGCGGCCGACCTCGCGATCGCCCTCTCGGCGGGCTACCCCACGGCCGACCCCTGGCCCGCGGAGGTCCGCAACCTGCTGGCCTACGTCCTCATCCGCCTCGAACGCTGGCCGGACGCCCTCGACCAACTGCGCCTGATCGGCCCGTACGCCACGTCCTTCCCCTGGGACCGGATCTCGGACGACCCGCTCGGCCAGTTCCTGGAGGTGCGCGACGGGGTGCGGATAGCGGTGGCCTCGCAACTGCCGCTGGGCGGGCCGGTTCCGCCCCGTCTCACGGCGGTTCCGGGGCCGCCGTGGGGCTTCGAGGACGCGCCGCCGTATCCACGGAGTGAGCACGACGGTCGCGCCCGCTCCGGCGACCACTAGGCTTTTGCGCCGTGACCACCGTCCGGCTGCCGCTCTTCCCCCTGAACTCGGTTCTGTTCCCGGGGCTCGTGCTTCCTCTGAACATTTTCGAGGAGCGCTATCGCGCCATGATGCGCGAACTGCTCAAGACCCCCGAGGAGGAACCGCGCCGATTCGCCGTCGTCGCCATCCGTGACGGCCACGAGGTGGCCCCGACCGCCCAGGGCATGCCGGACCAGACCGCCGTGCCCGAGCGCGGGCCCACGGCCGGCTTCGGCCCCGACCCGCTCAAGGCCTTCCACTCGGTGGGCTGCGTCGCCGACGCGGCCACCATCCGCGAGCGCGCCGACGGCACCTTCGAGGTGCTGGCGACGGGCACCACCCGGATGCGGCTGCTCACCGTCGACGCCTCGGGCCCGTTCCTGACGGCCGAGCTGGAGGAGCTGCCCGAGGAGAAGGGCGACGAGGCGGGCGCGCTGGCCGAGGGAGTGCTACGCGCGTTCCGCCAGTACCAGAAGCGCCTCGCCGGCGCCCGCGAGCGCTCCCTGTCGACCGGCGACGCGGAACTCCCCGACGAACCGGCGGTGGTGTCGTACCTGGTAGCCGCCGCGATGATGCTCGACACAGCAACCAAGCAGCGCCTTCTCCAGGCCCCCGACACCGCCTCCCGCCTGCGCGACGAGCTGAAGCTCCTGCGCTCCGAGACGGCCATCATCCGCAACCTGCCGTCCCTGCCCGCGTCGGACCTGACGCGCAACCCGACGAGCCTGAACTGAGACCCGCGATGGCGAAGAAGCCCAGGAAACAGCAGCCCCAGTCCGGCGGCACTCCGGCGACCGTGGCCCTGACGGCCGCCGGAGTGCCGTACGAGGTGCACGCCTACGACCACGACCCCGCCCACCCGTCCTACGGCGAAGAGGCGGCCGAGGCGATGGGTGTCTCCCCCGACCGCGTCTTCAAGACACTGGTCGCGGACGTGGACGGCGCGCTGACCGTGGCCGTGGTCCCGGTGGCGGGCCAGCTCGACCTGAAGGCACTCGCGGCGGCGGTGGGCGGCAAACGCGCGGCGATGGCCGACCCGACCCTCGCCGAACGCACCACGGGCTACGTCCGCGGCGGCATCTCCCCCCTCGGCCAGCGCAGGAAGCTCCGCACGGTCCTCGACGACTCGGCCGCCGCCCACCCCACCATCTGCGTCTCGGCGGGCCGCCGCGGCCTGGAGGTCGAACTCTCCCCCGAACACCTGGCAACCCTCACGTCAGCGGTACTGGCGCCCATCGGGCGTGCGTGACCCCTCGACGTCGGCCCCGTCCTCGGTTAAGCACAAGGGGCATGTCGAAGAAAACCAGGAAACGGAAGTGGCGCATCAAAAAACGCCGCTCGAACCATGGACACCGGCCGGCGTAGGTCTCTCAGCCCGTCCGGCGTTTGAGGACGAGGCCGTTCAGGCCGACGCAGGGGCCTGGGGGCGGCAGCCCCCATGGACGGGACGGGCAGGGGCGGCGGGGCGAAGAGCCCCCCGCCCCTACGACAGCGGCGCCCCGTAAACGTCGGTCGGAACACCTTGCGGCTCCGGATCCCGCGGCCCGAACAGCGCGGTCAGCCCGAGATGAACGACCAGCGCGGCGACGGACCAGGCCAGCAGCGCCCCCTTCGCCCCCAGCTTCAGCGGCGCGGAGAACGTGACCCCCTTGCCCACGGACTTGGCGTGCGCGAGGACGTCCTTCGTCGGGCCCAGCCACATCCCGAGCCGCCACGCGAGCAGCGAGGCCAGCAGCCCGCCCACGGTCAGCGCCACCACCAGCGGCACTCCCCCGCGCCGCCGCAACAGGAACGCGGCGAGGGCGCTGAGCACCCCGAAACCGACCGCGAGCAGAGTGAACGTTCCGTCCACCCCCACCGCCTGCTCACCCTCGGAATCCTTGAGGTAGACGACCCAGCTCTTGTCGACCACGTCCCCGACCAGCGGCACATGCGGTGCCAGCCACCACCACAGCAGCCCGAGCAGCACCCCGGCGAGCGCCACGACGACCGTGGCGACCACGGCCTCGATCACCTCGGTCTTCAGTCCGGGGCCGTCCTGCCCGTAGGACGCTTCCTGCGGGCCGTGCACGGGATACCCGGCGCCCGGGGTCCCCGGGTCGCCCGGCGGCTGCCACGGGTCGTGCGGGGACTGGTCACGCGGCGGCGGAGGCGGAGTCAGCGGTGCGGTCACGTTGACATCGTGCCAGGCCCGGCTGTGCGGCGCGTCACCGGACGGCAGCCCGACGGTAGGCCCAGGCCGCGACGGTCAGCGAAACGACGCCGACCGCGGCGCATACCGCGAGGTCACCGAGGACGAGCGCCCAGTCGGGGTGCGCCGCGAAGGTCTGCGCGAAGGCCTCCACGCCGTACGTCGACGGCACCAGATCCCGCAGGAACCGCACCGCTTCCGGCATCCGATCAGCCGGCAGCACACCCAGCAGCAAAGCCGCAGACATACCCAACTGCCCGAGCAGTGTGGCGAGTTCGGGGCGCGGCGCGAGCAGCCCCAGAGCCGCCCCGAGCCCGGCGAGCGCGGCCCCGGCGAGCGGGATCACCGCCGCCAGGATCCAGATGTTCCCCATCGGCAGCCCGAACAGCACACACCCGAAGACGGCGGTGAGCGCGGTCCCCGGCACGGTGAAGGAGGCGTACGCTCCCGCCGCGCCCAGCACCACGGCCGCGGGCGGTACCGGCAGGGTGGCGTAGTGGTCGAGCCCGCCGCTGCCGCGCAGCTGGCCGAAGTACTGCGCGAGCAGGTTGAGCCCGACGTAGGCGACGACCAGTACGGACGCCCCGGCGACCACGAACCGGGCGTCGTGGCTGCCGCCGTCGACGACCCCGCGCATCATGACCAGGATGCCGACCGACTGGAAGGTCGCCACAAAGAGCAACGGGATGCGCGCGACCCGCGCCCGGGACAGCTGCGCCCGGTACACGGCGGCCAGGGAGGGCCACAGCCGCGCCCTCGGCCCCAGCTCGGCAGCGCCTGACCCTGCGTCCTCCGGCACGGCCAGCGGGCCGCTCGGCAGAACATCGGCGGATACGACACTCACGTCGCGCTGCTCCTCTCGACGCCGGCAGTCGCCCTGTCCCATACGGATACGACGGCCCGTGTACTCATGCCTTCACCAGCCCCTGTCCGTTTCCGCCCAGCGTCAGATACACGTCCTCCAGGCTGGGCGTGGCCAGGGTGAAGTCGTCCAGGGCGGCGAAGGCGGCCCCGCCGGTCACCGTGGCGACGGCCACCCGGGCCTCCTCGGGGGCGAGCCTGAGCGTCCAGCGGCGGCCGGACTCGACGGCCCGGTCCCGCAGCGCGGCGACCTCCGGGACGTCCAGCGGCGGCTTCTCCCGCCACACCAGCTCGACCCGCACCTCTCCGGCGACCTGTTCCTTGAGCCCGGCGGGGCTGTCGCAGGCGATGACCCGGCCCTGGTCGAGGACGGCGACCCGGTCGAGGACGGTCTCGGCCTCGATGACGTTGTGGGTGACGAGCAGCACGGTGGTCCCGCGCTCGGCCCGGCGCCGGTCGACGGCGGACCACACGGCCCGGCGCGCCACCGGATCCATCCCGGTGGTCGGCTCGTCGAGCACCACCAGCGGGCGCTCCCCGACCAGCGCGGCGGCCACACACGCCAGCCGCCGCTGCCCGCCGGACAGCTTCTTGAGCGGCCGTCCGGCAATGGCCGTAAGACCCAACTCGTCCAGTACGGCGTCCCGTTCGGCCCGTGCCTCGCGCAGTTCCAGGCCGCGCAGCCGGCCGGTGGTCTCGGCGGCGAGCGACACGGTCAGTTCGTCGAGCGCGGAGGACTCCTGGCCGAGGTAGGCGAGGATCCGCGCGGCCCGCTCCGGGTGGCGCACGATGTCGTGCCCGAGGATCTCGACGCTGCCGGCGTCGGGCCGCATGAGCCCGGTGAGCTGGCGTACGAGGGTGGACTTGCCGGCGCCGTTCGGGCCGAGCAGTCCGAAGATCTCGCCCCGGCGGATGTCGAGGGTCACCGCGTCGGTGGCCCGTACCTCGGGGGCTCCCGGCGCACCGCGCCGTCCGCGCACCGCCGGGTAGGTCTTGCTGAGTCCGCGCACCGCGCACACGACATCCCCACCGTGTCGAAGTGCCTGTCCCGCGCGCGTGCTCACGTGGACGAGACTACGGGGTCCGCGGCCCCCGCCCGCCCGCGGGTGGGTCGAGAACCGCAAATACCCCGGTAAAGAGCGTCAATCCCCCGCGGGGGCGTGCTCGGCCGCCGTGCGGACGTCGATCTCGCGCCAGAACCCGGCCCGGATCGCGTACCGGTCGTGCTCGTCGATCTGGTCGTCCTTGTGGGCGAGGAGTCCGAAGCGGGCCGCGTAGCGCAGCAGCTCCCCGTCGATGCGGTGCGGGACGCGGGGATACATTCCGGAGAGTTTCTGCAGGTGGGCGTCCTGGTCGCCGAGCCGGCCCATCCACCGGCGGGCGAACACCTGGCCCACCTCGAAGGGGTCGCCGCCGACCGTGGTGATGTCCTCCTCGCGGTCGGCCCAGCGCTGCTCGGCGGTGGTCAGCTGCGCCAGCGTCGGCATCGAGGCGACCTCGGGCGGCTCGGCGGCGCCGCCCGGCCGGTCGACCCACCCTTTGTCGGAGGACCAGCGCAGGGTCGCGCTCGCGGGATGCTGCGCGGGCGCGGCGGCCCCCGGGGCCTTCAGGCTCGCCAGGTCCTTCGGAGTGGGCACGCCCTTGGGCGCGGGCACCCGCTCCTGCGTGCCGTTCTCCGAGCCGGCCTCCGCCGTCGTGTGCTCACCCTCCTCGACCACCCGCTCGCGCGCCGTGGGCGCCGACTCGGGCAGCGGCGCGGAGAGGATCGCCGCGATCTCCGGCCTGGGCACGGGCTGTGGTGCACACACCCCGCCGAGATCCTTCGCCCGTACGGCCTTGGTGATCCACGTCCGGTCGAGCACCCGCCGCTCGTCGGCCTCGGCGACCAGGTCCTCGGACTGGTTGTAGTCCCCGTCCGCGGCCTGCACGGCCCACAGGTGTACGGCGACGCCGTGCTCCTTGGCGGCCATCATGCCCGGCAGCAGATCGCCGTCGCCGGTGACGAGGACGACGTCGGAGCAGGCGCGGTTGCGGGCCAGTTCGGTCAGCTCGGCGTGCATGGCGGCGTCGACGCCCTTCTGCGCCCAGCGGCCGTCGCTGCGGGTCAGCGCGCCGAGGCGGACGGTGACCCGGGGCATCACGCGCAGCCTGCGGTGCTCGGGCTGCGGGACGCGGTCGGGGGCGCCGTCGAACCAGTAGATGCGGAGCAGTGGCCGTTCCGTGTCGGACTCGGCGCGCTCGCGCAAGCCCTGGATGAGGGCGGCGTGATCGACGGTGATCCTGGAACGCGAGGGCTCTCCGGCGAGGAGACTGGCCGCCGCCCCCAGCAGGTACCCGGCGTCCACCAGGACGATGCAGCGGTCCACGCGACTCACCCTCTTCCCGGTCGGTTCACTTCGGGCTTGCTTCGAGTCTGCCCGACCGCGCAGGGGTTAACGGCCCGAACTCGATCTTCGGCGTGGCGTTTCGGGGCTTCTCTCTCGCATCAACCATGTCACACACGGTAATTATCCGAAATGCGTTCTTCGTCGGCCTATGTGAATCTGGTCGCGGCCCTGGCCCCTAGATCCCCCTCAGGAGGCAGATCACCATGGCCAAGAACAAGAACCGTGACCGTAAGCAGTCGTCGCAGTCGGAGCGCGCCCAGGAGCAGGCCACGTCGTCCTCGATGGAGGCACAGGCCGAACAGCGCATATCCCAGGCGACGCCGAGCGACATGGCCCGCAAGGGCAAACAGAAGCGCTTCGGCCACAACTGACGCCCGCATCAAGGATTGTTGAACGGCTGAGGGGCGCATCCGTTGGCGGATGCGCCCCTCAGCCACTTCTGCAGGTCCGTTGCTCAGCCGGCCAGGCAGGCCGGGCCGAGCAGCACCTTCAGGTCGCCGAACAGGGCCGGGTCGGGCTTCACCCGGTGCCGGTCCAGGCGCAGCACGGTGGTCTTGGTCGGGCCCTGGAGCCTGATGCGGACCTCGCTGTCGCCCCGGTGGTGGCTGAGGATCTCACCGAGCCTGCTCACCATCGGCGGGGTGACCCTGGTCGCCGGGATGGTGAGGATCACGGGCGCGTTGGTGCCCGCGTTCGACAGGTCCGGGACCTGCATCTCCATCGCGACCAGACGGGGCACGTCCTCGCGCTTGTCGAGGCGGCCCTTGACGAACACGATGGTGTCCTCGACGAGTTGGGTCGAGATGAGCTGGTAGGTCGCCGGGAAGAACATGCACTCGATGGAGCCCGCGAGGTCCTCGACGGTGGCGATCGCCCAGGCGTTGCCCTGCTTGGTCATCTTGCGCTGGAGGCCCGAGATGATGCCGCCGATGGTGACGACCGCGCCGTCCGCGTGCTCGCCTCCGGTGAGCTGGGCGATGCCCGCGTCGGCCTTGTCGGTCAGCACGTGCTCCAGGCCGAACAGCGGGTGGTCGGAGACGTAGAGACCGAGCATCTCCCGCTCCTGGGCGAGGAGATAGGTCTTCTCCCACTCGTCGGTGGTGAACTCCACGTCGAGTCCGAAACCGGGCTCGCTGGTGTCCTCGTCGCCCATGCCGCCGAAGAGGTCGAACTGCCCCTCGGCCTCCTTGCGCTTGACCGCCACCACGTTGTCGATCATCGGCTCGAAGTGTGCGGTGAGGCCCTTGCGGGTGTGCCCGAGGGTGTCGAACGCGCCTGCCTTGATGAGGGATTCGGTGGTGCGCTTGTTGCAGGCGGCGGCCTCGACCTTGTCCAGGTAGTCGGGGAAGGAGGCGTACTTCCCCTTCGCCTTGCGGGACCTGATGATCGAGTCGACCACGTTCGTGCCGACGTTGCGCACGGCCTCCAGGCCGAAGAGGATCACGTCGTCGCCCTGGGCGGCGAAGTTGTGCACCGACTCGTTCACGTTCGGCGGGAGCACCTTGATCTTCATGCGCCGGCACTCGTTCAGGTAGATCGCGGACTTGTCCTTGTCGTCCTTGACCGAGGTGAGCAGCGCCGCCATGTACTCGGCCGGGTAGTTGGCCTTGAGGTAGGCGGTCCAGTACGAGACCAGGCCGTACGCGGCGGAGTGCGCCTTGTTGAACGCGTAGCCGGCGAAGGGCACCAGAACGTCCCACAGGCCCTGGATCGCCTCGTCGCTGTAGCCGTTCTTCCGGGCGCCCTCCTGGAAGATGGTGAAGTTCTTCGCCAGCTCGTCGGGCTTCTTCTTGCCCATCACGCGGCGCAGGATGTCGGCCTCGCCGAGCGAGTACCCGGCGACGATCTGGGCGGCCTTCTGCACCTGCTCCTGGTACACGATCAGGCCGTAGGTCACCGCGAGGACCTCTTCGAGGGGCTCCGCGAGTTCCTTGTGGATCGGGGTGATCTCCTGGCGGCCGTTCTTGCGCTCGGCGTAGTTGATGTGCGAGTTCATGCCCATCGGGCCGGGCCGGTACAGGGCCGAGACGGCGGAGATGTCCTCGAAGTTGTCGGGCTGCATCTGGCGCAGCAGCGAACGCATCGGGCCGCCGTCGAACTGGAACACGCCCAACGTGTCGCCGCGGCACAGCAGTTCATAGGTCTTGGGGTCGTCCAGTGCGACGTCGAGGAGCTGGAGCTTGACGCCCTTGTTGCTCTCCACCATCTTCACGGCGTCGTCCATGATGGTGAGGTTGCGCAGCCCCAGGAAGTCCATCTTGATCAGGCCGAGCGACTCGCACTGCGGGTAGTCCCACTGTGTGATGGTCACGCCGTCCGTGTGCCGCACCCAGATCGGGGCGTGGTCGACGATGGGCTCGCTGGACATGATGACGCCGGCGGCGTGCACGCCCATCTGCCGGACCAGGCCCTCGACGCCCTTGGCGGTGTCGATGACCTTCTTGACGTCCGGCTCGTTCTCGTACATCCCGCGGATCTCGCCCGCCTCGCCGTAGCGGGGGTGCGAGGGGTTGGTGATGCCGTCGAGGTCGATGCCCTTGCCGAGGACGTCGGCGGGCATCGCCTTGGTGAGGCGGTCGCCCATCGCGTACGGGTAGCCCAGCACGCGCGCGGAGTCCTTGATGGCGTTCTTGGCCTTGATCTTGCCGTAGGTGCCGATCATGGCGACCTTGTCGGCGCCGTACTTCTCCGTCACGTACCTGATCACCTCGACGCGCCGACGCTCGTCGAAGTCGATGTCGACGTCGGGCATGGAGACGCGCTCGGGGTTGAGGAACCGCTCGAAGATCAGACCGTGCGGGATCGGGTCGAGGTCGGTGATGCCCAGGGCGTACGCGACGATCGAACCGGCGGCGGAGCCACGGCCGGGGCCGACCGCGATGCCGTTGTTCTTCGCCCACATGATGAAGTCGGCGACGACGAGGAAGTAGCCGGGGAACCCCATCTGGATGATGACGTCGAGCTCGTACTCGACCTGCTTCTGGCGGTCCTCGGGGACGCCGCCCGGGAAGCGGCGCTCCATGCCCAGGCGCACCTCCTCCTTGAACCAGGTGACCTCGGTGTAGCCGTCGGGGATGTCGAACTTCGGCATGAGGTTCTTCGCCTCGAACATGCCGGTGGTGTCGATCTGTTCGGCTACCAGGAGGGTGTTGCGGCAGCCCTCCTGCCAGGCGTCCGAGGAGTCGACGGCGTACATCTCGTCCGTCGACTTCAGGTAGTAGCCGGTGCCGTCGAAGCGGAAGCGGTCCGGGTCGGAGAGGTTCTTGCCGGTCTGGATGCACAGCAGGGCGTCGTGGGCGGTCGCCTCGTGCGCGTACGTGTAGTGCGAGTCGTTGGTCACCAGGGGCGGGATGCCGAGCTTGCGGCCGA
Organism: Streptomyces sp. NPDC050549; assembly: GCF_040655035.1. Classification (NCBI taxonomy): domain Bacteria; kingdom Bacillati; phylum Actinomycetota; class Actinomycetes; order Kitasatosporales; family Streptomycetaceae; genus Streptomyces; species Streptomyces sp. NPDC050549. The sequence continues at coordinate 15,585 of NZ_JBFAJD010000022.1, read as the reverse complement.
TGTCGAGGAGGCCGTCGCGGACCCGGCGTTCGATCTCGATGCCGTGGTCCATCAGCTCCAGGAAGTAGCGGTCCTTGCCGAAGATGTCCTGGTACTCGGCCGCCGCCTTCAGGGCCTCTTCCTCCTGGCCGAGGCGCAGCCGGGTCTGCAGCTCGCCCGAGGGGCAGCCGGTGGAGGCGATGAGCCCCTCGGACCACTGGGAGATGGTCTCCTTGTCCATGCGCGGCCACTTCTGGAGCCAGCCCTCGGCGTACGCGTCCGAGGAGAGCTTGAAGAGGTTGTGCAGGCCCGTCTTGTTAGCCGCCCAGATCGTCTTGTGGGTGTAACCACCCGAACCGGACACGTCGTCGCGCTTCTGGTGCGGCTGGCCCCACTGGATCTTGCGCTTGTTGCGCCGGGACTCGGGGGCGACGTACGCCTCGATGCCGATGATCGGGGTGACGCCCGCCTTCTTCGCCGTGTGGAAGAAGTCGTAGGCCCCGTGGAGGTTGCCGTGGTCGGACATCGCGATGTGGGTCATGCCCATCTCGTTGCACGCGTTGAACATGTCCTTCAGCCGCGCGGCACCGTCCAGCAGCGAGTACTGGGTGTGGACGTGCAGGTGCGTGAACGGCGGCTTTGACACGGCTTGGCCTCCAGGGAAAACAGTCGACAACAGACAGCGGGCGGTCTGGGGGGACGAGACCGAATCCTATGCCTCAGGACTGACACTCGGCGGGCACTCCCACGTACCTTCGAGCGTTGGAAGGTGACGACAGACCCGTCACATGTCATGCACCACCCGTACCAGGAGGCACAGAGCGATGTCGGTTCCGCAGCTCAACGACGAGCACCGCGGCGAGGAGATCCTCGCTGTCTTCGACACCGCCTTCGGCGAGCTCCTGGCCGCCGACCCGGCCGCGTTCCGCGTGAAGTTCCGGAAGATGGCGGCCTCCGCCTTCGCCTTCTACCGGGGCACGGCGGCCCTCTTCTACCACGACCTCGACGCGGAGAAGCGGGGCGGCCCGTACCTGGACGACCGCACCTCGCGCGTGTGGATCCACGGCGACCTGCACGCCGAGAACTTCGGCACGTACATGGACTCGAACGGCCGCCTGGTCTTCAACGTCAACGACTTCGACGAGGCGTACGTCGGCCCGTTCACGTGGGACCTGAAGCGCTTCGCGGGCTCCATCGCGCTCCTCGGGTACGCGAAGGCGCTCAGTGACGAGCAGATCACCGAGCTGGTGAAGATCTACGCGGGCGCGTACCGCGAGCGCGTGCACGCCCTGGCGACCGGCGCCAAGAGCGACGAGGTGCCGCCGTTCACCCTGGACACCGCCGACGGGCCGCTCCTGGGCGCGCTGCGCACCGCCCGCTCGCTGACCCGCTTCGAGCTGCTGGACTCGATGACGGAGATCCGCGACTACGAGCGCCGGTTCGCCTCGGGCGGCGGCTCCATCGAGCTGGACGCGGCCACTCGCTACAAGGTCCTCGCGGCCTTCGACGGCTACCTGGAGACCCTCCCCGAGTCCTCCCTGGACCGCCCCGACTCCTACCGCGTGAAGGACGTCGTCGGCCGCCGCGGGATCGGCATCGGCTCGGCCGGGCTGCCCTCGTACAACATCCTTCTGGAGGGCAACAGCGACGCCCTGGAGAACGACGTCGTGATCTACATCAAGCAGGCCCAGACACCGGCCGTCTCCCGGCACATCACGGACGCAGCGATCCGGGACTACTTCCAGCACGAGGGCCACCGCACGGTGATCTCCCAGCGCGCCCTCCAGGCGCACGCGGACCCGTGGCTGGGCTGGACCGAGCTGGACGGCTCGGGGCAGCTGGTCGCCGAGGTGTCGCCGTACGCGGTGGACCTGGACTGGAGCGACATCGACGACCCGGAGGAGATCGCCGCCGTGGTCGCCGACCTCGGGCGGGCCACGGCCACCATGCACGCGGCGGCCGACGACCAGTCCGGCGAGTCCCTGGTGCCGTTCTCCACCGAGCGCGCCATCGACGCGGCGATCGCGGCCGACGAGGACGGCTTCGCGGGCGTCCTGGTCGACTTCGCCCACGACTACGGCACACGCGCGCGTGCCGACCACCAGATCTTCGTCGACCTGTTCCGCAACGGCCGGATTCCGGGTCTTTGACATGCTCGCTGGTCTAAGGGCCAGGGATTCCGGCCTGGGTCGAGTGACCCTTCCGGGGGCTTCCTGCTTCACCGCGCTGTGCGGGCACGTGTGCACGTCTTACCAGCGCTCCACAGGCGTTTTGCGTCTCCGCCCGTCCGGCGGCGACGATACGACGTCCTTCAAAAAGGACATTGCGGGCCGCGTTGTGATCGCGGTCATGCACGGTGCCGCACTCGCCGCACGTCCACTCGCGGACGTGTAGGGGCTTGGGGCCGTCCCGGAATCCGCAGGCCCAGCAGACTCGCGAGGACGGGAAAGCCCGGTCCACCTTGGCGAAGGTCCGGCCGTGCTTTGCCGCCTTGTACTCCAGCATGCCGACGAACTGCGACCACCCCGCGTCGTGCACGGACTTGGCGAGCCGAGTGCGTCCGAGGCCGGACACCGCGAGGTCTTCCACGTACACCGCTTGGCTGTCGCGGATGATCTGTGTGGATGCCCTGTGGTGGAAGTCCCGACGCCGGTCGGCGACCTTGGCGTGCTGGCGTGCGACCTTGATACGGGCCTTGGCCCGGTTCTTCGATCCCTTCACCTTGCGGGACAGCTCCCGCTGAAGGCGCTTGAGCTTCTTCTCGGCCCGGCGCAGGAAACGCGGAGCGCTGATCTTCGTCCCGTCGGACAGGACCGCGAAGGCGGACAGACCGAGATCGATACCGACGTCGGTCTCCAGGCCGGGAAGGATGTCCGGCTCGGTGTCGACAACGAAGCTGACGAAGTACCGGCCGGAGCTGTCCTTGGTGACGGTCAGGGACGTGGGTGCGGCCGGAAGCCTGCGCGACCACTTGACCCTGAGGTTGCCGACCTTGGCCACATACACCGTGCCGTTGTCCTGGAGGCAGAAGGCGTTGGTGTTGAGGCGGATGGACTGCCGGGAGTCCTTCTTCGACTTGTAGCGGGGAGGCCCCATTCTGCGGCCCTGCCGCTTGCCCTTGACCGAGTCGAAGAAGTTCTTGTAGGCCGTGTCCAGGTCCCGCAGGGACTGTTGCAGAACGACCGCCGACACGTCGGCGAGCCAGGCCCGTTCCTCGGTGCGCTTGGCCTGGGTGATGCGCAGCCGGGACAGTTCGGCCGACTTCACGTACGGCAGCCCGGCCGCGTGCGCTTCCCTCCGGTCGCGCAGACAGTCGTTCCACACCACACGGGCACACCCGAACGCGTTCGCCAGCGCACGACGCTGGGAGGCGTCCGGGTAGACCCGGAAGTTGTAGCGCAACTGCATGACCAGGACGCTACGCACGATCAACACCATGAGGCAGCAGAACGATCAAAGCCGGATCAGACGCATCGTTTCAGCAACGCATGTCCACTTGATCTTCGTGACGAAGTACCGGCACGAAGCGTTCGACGACGAAATGCTCACGCACTGCGAAGAGACCAGGCTCAAGGCGTGCGAGAACAGGTCGCCGCCTCCAAGCCGGTCAACAGCCTCAAGGGCGTCTCCGCCCACCAGATACAGGAGGAGTTCACCGGCCGGATCAACCGCGCCACTATCTAACGAGCACCTTGGTTGCCCTCGTACTTCTCCGCATCGCGTGGTGGCACCGTTGGCAACGCTCACAGGAAGCCCTTAGTGGTCCCTTACAGGAGCGCGTGACAGACTCTCCACACCATGGACATATCCGGGATCCAGCTCAGGGCCGTACGCGCGGCGCTGTTCACGGCACTGGTCGTGACGCTCAGCACCGCGTCGCACGTGCTGCTGTCCCGGGTCCCCCTTCCGTTCGGCACGGTGGCCGCCATCGCGGCCACCGTGTTCGTCCTCGCCTACGCGCTGGCGGGCCGCGAGCGCGGCTTCGGCCGGATCGCCGCCTTGCTGATCCCGCTGGAACTGGCCGCCGACACGGTGTTCACCACCGGCCAGCACGCCTGCTACGGCAGGGCGGGCGGCCCGGTCGCCGGACCGCTGCGCGCGGTCGGCCTGGACGTGCTGTGCAGCGGCGGCAGCGTGGGCACCCCGCTGGCCCGGATGACCGACAACCCCCAGCAGGCGGCGGCGCTGCTCGCACACACCGACGCCACCGCCGCCTGGCTGCTGCTCGGCGCGCACATCGGCGTCGGGCTGCTGGCCGCCGCGTATCTGCGCCGCGGCGAGCGCGCGCTGGCCGAGCTGTTGCGCGCGGCCTCCGCCGTCACCTTCCGGCCGCTGCTGCTCGCCGTCGCCGCCGTGACGGTGCGGCGCACCTCGGCGGTTCGCCGGCCGCCGCGCCCCGCACGCCGTACGGCCGCCGCCCGCGAGCTGCTGCTCGTGCACGCCCTGGGACGGCGTGGACCGCCCTGCCCAGTCGCTGCTGTCTGACGAGCCCGTCGGACGGGCTGACGTACCGACGCACCCCAGGCACCTGAGCACGTACAAGTCCCCCCGCACGTATTCCGCGTACGACGTGTGCGCGTCCCATATGGAGATCACCAACATGAGCAAACGGAACAGCGCCGCGGCGAAGACGGCGGCCCGAGAGCGGCTGCGCGCCGAGCGTGAGCGCCAGGCCAAGCGTGACAAGGCCAAGAGGCAGATCATCGTCGCCTGTTCGGTCGTCGGCGTCCTCGCGATAGCCGGCGGCATCGGCTATGCCGTCGTGCAGAACAGCAAGCCGAGCTACTGGGAGTCGGCGAAGGACGACAAGCTCGTCGCGCCGGCCAACACCACGGGCACGAACGGCACGACCGTGGTACTCGGCAAGAGCAGCGCGAAGAAGACTCTGAAGTTGTACGAAGACCCTCGTTGCCCGATCTGCGCCCAGTTCGAGCAAACCGTCGGCTCGACCGTCAAGAAAGACCTCGACGACGGCAAGTTCAAGATCCAGTACATCGGCGGCACGTTCCTCGACGGCGACTCCGACAAGAGCGGAAAGATTCAGATCGGCTCCCGCGGCGAAGGTTCTAAGAACGCGATGAGCGCCCTGGGCGCCGCGCTGAACGTGAGCCCGGAAGCCTTTCTGGAGTACAAGACCGCGCTCTACTCGGCGAAATACCACCCCGACGAGACGAACGACAAGTTCAAGAGCGACGACTACCTGATCAAGGTCGCGAACACGGTCGACGCCCTGAAGAACAACTCGAAGTTCCAGAACGCCGTCAAGAACGGCACGTACGACGCCTGGGCGCTGGCGATGTCCGAGACCTTCAACACGAACAGGGACGGCGTCAACGGCACGCCGAGCCTGGTGATGGACGGCAAGAAGCTCACCGGCTCCGACGGTCAGAACGCTCCGATGACCGTCGCCGAGTTCAACACCGCAATCGAGAAGGCACTTAAGGCCTGAGCCTGTTTTGACCGGCCAAAGCCAGACATGTGGACCTTGAGGCACCGGATCGGTTGGAGTGTGCAACTCCCAGCCCATCGGGCGACTGATCTCGACGAGCCGAAGATCACTGCTTGGAGGGACGAGCGGCGACCCGTCATATAGGGACGGCGGCGAACCTGGGCCCTGGATCTGCTCGAAGACAAGGCAGAGCCAGGGCCCGAGGGCCACCAGAAGGGACGTAGGTCAGCCCCGGCCGAGTGGCCGCGCCGGGGCTGCTTGGACGCTATGTGGATCAGGTCGCGCCGTGTGCTAGCTAGCGCGGCTGCTTCGATGCGCCGCGCCAACTCGACGTCGTGCTCCGCGACATACCCGCCGAGGTCGCTTGAACTGATCGAGATGTGCACGGCCTTGTAGCCGAGCGTCGGGTTGCGTCCAGTGAAGTGGTGTACGGGTTCGACCTGATCCGGGGGTTTGCTCCGGCATCGGGATGGTGCCCGCATAGATGAACGGCCACCGGCTGATCTTCGAAGTGTCGAAGCCTCGAAGGAGATCAGCACGATGACCGCACCCGACAGTCTGCCCCTGCACGCCCTCGCGGAAGACAACCTCGCCGCGGCGAGTCCCGATCTGCTGCGTGTGATGGTGAAAACGTTCGCCGACGCACTCATGTCCGCGGAGGCCGATGCCCTCTGCAATGCCGATTACGGGCAGGTCAGCGACGAACGCGTCAACCACCGCAACGGCTACCGCCCGCGCGAGTGGGACACCCGGGCCGGCACCGTCGAACTAGCCATCCCCAAGCTGCGCCAGGGCAGTTACTTCCCGCACTGGCTGCTGGAACGCCGCCGCCGGGCCGAGCAGGCCCTGATCTCGGTGGTCACCACCGCCTACCTGCTCGGCGTCTCCATCCGCCGGGTCGAGAAGCTCGCCGAATCCCTCGGCGTCACCCAACTGCCGAAGTCCCAGGTCAGTGCGATGGCCAAGCACCTGGACGAGGAGGTCGCCGCGTTCCGCAACCGGCCCCTGGACCAGGGACCCTACGCGTTCGTCTGGGTCGACGCGCTCACCCAGAAGGTCCGTGAGGGCGTCCGCATCATCAACGTCCACGCCCTGATCGCGGTCGGCGTCAACGCAGACGGCCACCGCGAGATCCTCGGCATCGACGTGGCCACCAGCGAGGACGGCGCCGGCTGGCTCGCCTTCCTACGCTCCCTGGTCGCCCGCGGCCTGTCCGGCGTCCAACTCGTCGTCTCCGACGCGCACATGGGACTGGTCAACGCAATCGGCGCCACCCTGCCCGGCGCGAGCTGGCAGCGCTGCCGCACCCACTACGCCCGCGCACTGCTGAGCCAGGTGCCCAAGTCGGCCCAGCCGTGGGTGGCCACCCTGCTGCGGACCGTCTTCGAACAGCCCGACACCGACGCCGTGGAGGCCCAGACGCGCCACGTCCTCGACGCCCTGGAAGCCAGGTTTCCCAAGGCCGCAGCCTACTTGGACGCCGCACAGGGCGACGTTCTGGCCTTCACCGCGTTCCCGCGTGAGATCTGGCGGCAGATCTGGTCGAACAACCCGCAGGAACGACTCAACAAGGAGATCCGTCGCCGCACCGACGTGGTCGGCATCTTCCCCGACCGCACCGCCCTGATCCGCCTGGTCGGCGCGGTGCTGGCCGAGCAGAATGACGAATGGACCGAAGCGCGCCGCTACATGGGACTCGACCTCCTGGCCAAGGCTCGCCTCCACCCGATCGAGTCACAAAACCGACGAGACCATCATCCCAACCGGACTCACCGCATAGCCTCAAAGAAGAGATCACCGAGTGGCCGTCGATACACCACTCCCGCGGACGTGACCGAGCGTCGCGTCCGAATGGTGCCCGAAGTCGTCCTGAATGGCCGCGAGATGGACGACGAACGCGGCCCCTTGGATGTGTTGGACCGAGTACGAGCGCTCGATCTTACGGCCGTCTGTCGTCCAGCCAGGCAGCTCTCTGATGCGTTCCTCGATCTGTTCCGTCGACAGAGCCTCAGCCACGGTCAAACCCCCTTGCCGATGGGTGCCAGCGCCTTCGTCAGGTCCTGGCCAACCGGTTCAGCTTGCCACGGCGCCATAGCCGCTTCTACGGCCGCCAGCTCCCACCGAGCACGTTCCGAACCCGTCTCCGCCACGACCCCGGCCGCCCGCCGCGTGAGCTCTACAGCGCGTTCTGGTTCTCCCAGCGACGCGACTGCAACTGCTTGTCGGCCCACCCACACACCGACATCTCGCCGTGCCGTTGCGGGAGCCGAGGGAATGATCTGTTGCCACACCCGATCAGCCTCACGGGCCAGGCCAAGGCGGCCGTAACAGGTGGCCCGCTGTACCTCTACGTAGTGCGGCGTCCGCAGGCAAGCCGTGCCCCACACCTCGACGTCGACGGCATCAAGGACGCGTCCCGCCTTATCCAGCAGCTCGTCAACCTGGCGGCGGCCGCCAAGAAGTGAGACGCCGTGTGCCTACTGTTGAAGGGCGAAGACCTGGACTTCTGGGGAGAGATGCCGAGTATCGATCTACGCCCCCTCGCAGAGGTCGACCACGGTGCTCCCCATAGCCTGATCAGTACGCGCCAAGGCGCGGTCCATCAGCGCGCAGGCGACCGCTTCCCGGTCACGAGAGCGGTGCGCCAACTCCTGAGCCACGTCATGCCACGCAACGCCCTTGCCGGGTCACCTGCATCGAGGTGAAGCCAAGCGGCGAACGCCGCATACGACACTCCGACCTGGGCCATCCGCTGTCGCGTGGGGCCGTCCGCCGCGTCCACGAGTTGGCCGATGAGGTCGCACTGCGCAGTGACCATCCCCAGGAGTGCGCGCGGCCCAAGCAGCATGTCGGCTCGGTAGTGCCCTTCCAACTGCTGCTGGAAGTACGGGATCAGCGCCGAGTCGACGTGCCGGGGTTCAGCCATTGCCGTGGAGATCGGTGCGGCGGCCACGGCACCGATGAACGTCCGACGGTCCACGTCGATGACCTCCCCGGGGGCTGGTGCGCTTCCCCCCGCTGGCTCTTCCTGCCGTGCCTGCCGGGCTGCGCCGGCTGCTCGGTCCAGTACGCCTGCTGGCACGCCGAACACAATCGCGAGGTGCGTTCGTGTCTCTGGGGTCGGAATGCGCGTACCACGCTCCCAGCGTCCAACTTCCCGCGCGTCTTTCGCAATCGCGCCGGACACTCGGCAGTATTCGTCGGCCACCTGCTGCTGGGTCCAACCGCGCTCGTCACGTAGCCGCCTGAGCAGATGGCCTGTGGTCTCCGCTGCCATAGACGCCTCCGTTCTGGCCCCCTGATTGGCCCGTGGACTGGCTGTTCCGCGGAATCAAGTACCGCGATTCTCTTGATAGATGGGCGACTGCCCACCAGACCCCGGCGACCGTGCGACCGATCCCGGGGCGTGGCCAACCTGAAGGAAGCAGGTCGACATGGCGCACGCTACAGGCCCGGAGCGGGACCGCGCTGGCAGGGTCAAGATGACGATCCGCGTGTATTCGGTGAACCGTCGTGGGCAAGTCATCGAGGATCGCGGCACCTTGAGCATCATGGACGGCCATGAGCCGTTGCCAGCGACGGCCGCTTTCCGGCCGTGCAAATGTTTCCGCCACAAGGGATAGACGGTCGAACGATGAGTATCCTCGCCGCCGCCACAGATACCCTGCCGTTCTCGGCTGAGTGCACGGTCGCAAAGCGGCCCGGGTATGAGGATCTGCACACGGCTTGCCGCCAGACCGAGGATGTTCCCCTGCCCAGGGCCATGGGTGTATTGCTGGTGCCTCGCTGCGGTTGTATCTGCCATACGCAGACCGAGAGCGTGTCGTAACACCGCATTTATGCCGCCATGGCTACGGGCTGACCACTGATCCCCGAGGACGCGGTGCCCATCGCGTAGGAGGCTGCGGTGTGCGGGCCCTTTCCCACGCGCTGTGCGCCGCACGGTCCGACACCTGAACGACGCACTTCGTCCATGACGCTGAGCGGACCCCATTTGCGGTCGTCTCGGGCCGGGGCCGCCATGCGTGTCACCTGTTCCGGCTGGGGCTTCCAGCCCCAGCCGGAACAGGTCTCACAAGATGACGATTCGCCCGTTCATATCCATGTATCAGGAAGCTTTACAGCCCTTCTTCACAGAGGCCGTCCCGGCCTGGTAAAACCTCAACTCAACGAGAAAAGATCAGCAGATCTAGGAAGACAAAGAGATCCTCTGGTGCCCTTCTACACACAGTGCGCCTCAGCGCCCCAGACGCCCGCGGACCATGCCGACCATTGAGTTCAGTTCTTCGATACGCATCCTCCGCGCGACGACGCAGAAGACGCCGAGTAGGGCGGTCGACCCCGCGAGAAGCGCCACGACGGATCCGAGGGCCCCGTGTCCGAGGACTCGGGTGATCGCGAAGCCTACGGCGCCACCTACCAGGGCGCCCGGAATGGAAGCCAGGCAGAGGCGGGCATAGGTGCGCAGTACGCGGGCGCCATCCAGGTCGCCTCCAATCCGCCTTCGCAGTCGTTGCCAGGCCACCCCGACGCCCACAGCGTACGCGAGGCCATACGCGCCTGCCATGCCGACGACCGCCCACTGAGCTGGCAGCGCCCAATAGCAGCCAGCGGAGGCGGCAGCGTTGACGGCGGCCACGATGACGGTGTTGTAGAACGGGGTGCGGGTGTCCTCGTAGGCGTAGAAGCCGCGCAGGACCACGTACTGCACTGAGAACGGGATCAGGCCGAGGCCGAAAGCCATGAGGACGTAGCCCATGGACTGGGCGGCCGCGACACTGCTGGAACCGAAGAGCAGGGTGCACATGGGGATGCCCAGCGCGACGAACATGAAGGCGACCGGGACGACCGCCACCGCGGAGGTGCGCAGCCCCTGGGAGATGTCGTCGCGGACGGCACCCGTGTCGCCGTCGTGGGCGGCTCGTGAAATCCGCGGGAGCATGGCCGCCATGACGGAGACCGTGATGATCGCCTGTGGCATGCCCCAAATCAACTGAGCGTTGGAGTAGGCCAGGATGCCCGCGCCGCTCCTGCCGGAGGCCTTGCCCGCCGCGGTGGCCAACTGAGTGACGACGAGGACGCCCGCCTGGTTGGCGAGCACGAAGGCCACTGTCCACTTGGCGAGCTTGATCGCCTTGCCGAGACCGTGGCCCTTCCAGTCGAAGCGCGGACGGAACCGGAACCCGGTCTCACGCAGATACGGCATCATCGCCAGGGCCTGGACGACCAAGCCGAGCAGAGTACCGATGCCCAGCAGCCGGATGCCCTCGGGCGGGATGTTGTTCTCGGACATGCCGGAGTTCCCGGCGGTGCCGTACACCCAGAGGAACATCCCGAACGTGAAGATCATGACAATGTTGTTCAGGACCGGAGTCCACATCATCGCGCCGAACTTCTCGCGGGCGTTGAGGATTTGGCCCATGACCACGTGGACACCCATGAAGAAGATCGTGGGGAGGCAGTAGCGGGCGAACGAGACCGCGACGTTGTTCGACGCCGGGTCGCTCGCGATGGAGTCCGACATCAACTGGATCAGTAGCGGTGCGGCGAAGACGGCGGCGGTGACGATCACGCCGAGGGTCACCATGACAAGTGTCAGCAGACGGTTGGCGTAGGCCTCGCCGCCATCCTCGTCTTCCTTCATCGACCGCACCAGTTGAGGTACGAAGACCGAGTTGAGTCCTCCGCCGACGGTGAGGATATAGATCATCGTCGGCAGGGTGTACGCGACGGTCCAAGTGTCACCGAGCGTCGCGGCGCCGAGAGCGGCCGTGATGACCATGGTGCGTACGAAACCAGTGAGCCGGGACACCAGCGTCCCCGCCGCCATGACCGCGCTCGACTTCAGCAGTCCTGACGCACGACCACCGGAATTGTTCGCCGCGGGCTCGGATGCGGGCACCGTAGGCCGCGGGGCGGCCGGAACCTGTTCCAGGGACGGTGACAGCACACCAGGCGGGCGGCCGCTGCCCTGGCCCTGGTCATGGAAGAGGTGGGCGAAGGCGTCAGACTCGGGCTGCTGCCCGGCTGCCTGGGCAACGAGGTCGTCAACGCCCACGAACTGGATCGTGGGGGTGTCTTCGCCGTGCGACAGGTGCCGCGTCGGGCCGACAGACTCCGGCGGAGGCATCTGGGCCCATACGCGCGGGTCGGGGGCGTACTGCGGGGTGGGCGGCTGCGCGTAGAACGGCTGTTGGGGGTGGTAGGTACCCGGGGATGGTGAGGGGTGCGCGGCACGGTCGTAGGGCGCCTCGGTCACCGGCGCCTGAGTGGAAAGGTCCCGCGCCCAGCGGGGGTCCTGGTCGTGTACGTCCTGAAAGTATGTGTCTACAGGGGACCCCGATAGCCAGCGCTGTTGCATGGCGTCAGAGCCATCGGAAGATTGAACGACAGCTTCCTCGTCGAATTCATTCATTGGCACATCCGGCTTCGCCGGCAACGCACTCCGCTCGCCCCGCCCGTTCCATTAACCCGATCACCCACTTCTCTAGCCATCACCAACAATCCCCAGGAGGCAGCTCGAATCTAGGTAAAATCTAGAAAGCGATTGACACTCCATCTTCGAGATCCCGCAAAGCCAGAGAGGAAGCAGCTCAGCTCCGGTCTAACCATTCTCCGCGCAAAGATCAGAATTATACCACATAGGAGCCGGGAACACGCGAGCCCCCCTATAGCATGACGCTGCGCGGGCATGCTCGCACCAAGCCTCCCCGTGCCAGATGCGAGTGAAGCCTCCGACAAGAACGGGCCTTCGTCTGAGTAACGTCCCGAGCGTGGGGGTGCACGGGCATCTGCCCGAGAAGCGCACCTGATGCATGTGACCCACTCCCTGCATGCATCAACACCGCCACCGGACGCCGAGCCTATACCGAATGCCACCTCGCCCTCGCCCTCGCCCTCGAGTAACTAACCAGACATCTAGGGCAAAAATTAGAACCTACCCTCAAAAGAGACTCTTATGATTATTTTAGCAACATCATCCCTTTTTAGCAATTAAGCTGTAATTGCTCACCGGATTTATTCGCTCTTGCCGTTCGAAGGACCCAAGGTTAGAGTCATCCGCGACCAGTCGAGGCGCATTCACATGCCATCGACACGCAGGAAAATTAGAACTCTCGACTACTCAGGGGGGAAAATGAAGAAGCTCACCAGGAATTTCAAGCGCGCACTGATGGGGACAGCCGTTACCGCTTCAGTCCTCGGCCTCAGCGCCACTCCGGCTTTTGCTGGAACCAACGCACACGGCTACTCGTATTTTGACGACTGCTCGCCTCTCGGTACTGGCTGCACCCGAGTCCAAGTGGCCGAGGGGTGGTTCATCGCAGACGGGGACGACTGGAAGGTGTGCGACCGCGAGGCAGACGGCGATCGCGCCGAGATCTCCATCTACTGGGAGGACTCCGGCGGGAACCACATCCATTACCTGGCGGCCACAGGCGGAGCAGGCACCTGCGCGACGGGCGGCGCCGGCGTCAACATACCCGAAGGCAAGAAGGTCACTCTCCAGGTCTGGCATCAGAACGGGGCCGACGGATCCCCGAAGGACCGGAAGACGTACACGGGTACCGCGTGACATTCCGTTCCACTGAGTCCGGCGCATGACAACGCCGCCGCCGGGCTGGTATCGCAAACCCGAAGTCCGCGTCGCGGGCAACGGGCCGACAAAGAGCGGGCGAACTTTTACGAGTTCGCCCGCCGTTGTTAATACCGGTCAGTAACCTGGTCGCTCGTGACCAGTCGATACAGAGCAACCGAGGGCGCCAACTCGCCCTTCCCGCGCCGCCGTACGGTCGTCAAGGCCGCTGCCGCCACCGCCGTGCTGGCCGGCCCGCTCGTCGCCGCGCTGCCCGCCGGGGCCGCGACCGAGACCCCCGCCTTCCTGCACGGGGTCGCCTCCGGGGACCCGCTCCCGGACGGCGTCCTGCTGTGGACCCGGGTGACGCCCACCGCCGAGGCGGTCCCGGGTTCGGGGCTCGGCCCGGACACCGAGGTGAGCTGGACCGTCGCCACCGACAAGGCGTTCACGAACATCGTCTCCAGGGGCTCGCTCACCGCGACCGCCGCCTCCGACCACACCGTCAAGGCCGACATCCGCGGCCTGGCACCGGCCACCGACTACTTCTTCCGCTTCTCGGCCGGCGGCACCGACTCCCCGGCGGCGCGCACCCGCACCGCGCCGGCGGCGGACGCCACCGTGACCAGCCTCCGCTTCGGTGTCGTCACCTGCGCCAACTGGGAGGCGGGCTACTTCTCGTCGTACCGCCATCTCGCGGCGCGCGGCGACCTCGACGCCTGGCTGCACCTGGGCGACTACATCTACGAGTACAAGTCCGGCGAGTACGCGGCGCGCGGCACGGTCGTACGGCCGCACGCGCCGCTGAACGAGATCATCACGCTCGCCGACTACCGCACCCGGCACGGCAGGTACAAGACGGACCCCGACCTCCAGGCGCTGCATCTGAAGGCGCCGGTCATCGCGATCTGGGACGACCACGAGTTCGCGGACAACGCCTGGTCGGGCGGCGCGGTCAACCACACCGAGGGCGCCGAGGGCACCTGGGCGGCACGCCGAGCAGCCGCGAAACAGGCGTACTTCGAGTGGATGCCGGTCCGCCCGGCGATCGAGGGAACCACCTACCGCCGCCTGCGCTTCGGCAGGCTCGCCGACCTATCACTCCTCGACCTGCGCTCCTTCCGTTCGCAGCAGGCGAGTTCGGGCAGCGGCTCGGTCGACGACCCGGACCGTACGATCACCGGACGCGCCCAACTCGACTGGCTGAAGGCCGGGTTGAAGGCCTCGGACACCAAGTGGCGGCTGGTGGGCAACTCGGTGATGATCGCGCCGTTCGTCATCGGCTCGCTCACCGCCGACCTGCTCAAACCGCTCGCCAAGCTGCTGGACCTGCCGCAGGACGGCATCGGCGTCAACACCGACCAGTGGGACGGCTACACCGACGACCGCCGTGAACTCCTCGCCCATCTGCGCTCGAACGCGATCGGCAACACGGTCTTCCTCACCGGCGACATCCACATGTCCTGGGCCAACGACGTACCGGTGGACGCCGGCACGTACCCGCTCTCGCCCTCTGCGGCAACGGAGTTCGTGATCACCTCGGTGACCTCCGACAACCTCGACGACATAGTGAAGGTGCCCGAGGGCACGGTCTCCGCGCTCGCCGCCCCGCTCATCCAGCTCGCCAACCGGCACGTCCACTGGGTGGACACGGACCGCCACGGCTACGGCGTCCTCGACATCACCGCCGACCGGGCACAGATGGACTACTACGTCCTGTCCGACCGCACCTCGGCCACAGCTACCTCGTCCTGGGAGCGCTCGTACCGCACGCGCAGCGGCACGCAGAAGGTCGAGCGGACGTACGACCCGGTGTAGGGCTCTGTAGTTCTCTAAGCGGTTTGGGTGAAGTTCGGTGTTGCTTGTCGGATCCGTTCGCGTTGCCGCCGCATCGCCCGGTCGACGGCGGCGCCGATGGCCTCGGTGCTGGTCTGGGCGCGCTGTGGGTAGTCCTGGTACTTCGCCTGGCGCCAGACCAGCTCGATGTCGTTCAACTCCGGGCTGTATGGCGGCAGATAGAACAGTTCCACCCCGATCTTCGCCAGCTGGCGGCGGCGCCCCTTGAATGCCTTGGCCACGTGCGCCGAGGCGTTGTCGAGCACGACCGTGCACGGCTTGCGGCGCTCCCAGACCGGCATGACATCGGCGCCAAGGCCGTCGGCGGCCAGGTCCAGCACGGCCGCGCCGCCGCCCAGGCCCGCCAGCCGCACACAGACGAACTCCAGCAGCACGCCGGCATCGATCTTGCCGCTGGTGTGCTGCCAGACCAGGTCGGGGGCACTGCCGACGACTTGGGCGCCGAGCACGTTGACCCGACGGTTTCTGGTGTCCTCGCGTGGGACCACCACCCGTTGCCCGATCCTCGACCACGTGTAGCCGGTGGGCATGGTCGGAGCGAACCCTGACTCGTCCAGGAAGATCAGGTCGCCTTGTCCGGCGTCGGCGGCCTGCCGCAAGGCCGCAAGTCCTCCAGCTCGGCCCGGGCGGCCTGCTGGAGGACGGGATCGGCCTGATGCCGGATGCTGTCGCGGGTGCGTTTCCAGCGGAACCCGTCACGGCGCAGCAGTTCCCACAGCCAGTACGC
>NZ_JBFAJD010000021.1:0-160802 GCF_040655035.1 Streptomyces sp. NPDC050549 | reverse complement strand
CTCTTCGCCCGGTTCGCCTCCCGCCAGGAGGACTCACCGCAGATGAAGATGGTCGCCGCCCTGCGCAACCAGTTCGGCGGCCACGCCGTCGAGACCAAGTAGGCCCGCCGTGGGGGATCTTCTGCTGGTCCGCCACGGCGAGACGGAGTGGAGCGTGTCGGGCCGGCACACCAGCTGGACCGACCTGCCCCTCACCCGGCACGGCGAGGAAGAGGCCAAGTCCCTCGCCCCGCTCCTGGCCGGCCGGACCTTCGCACTCGCCCTGACAAGTCCGCTGGACCGCGCGATACGCACCGCCGAACTCGCGGGCATCACCGGGGCCGCACCCGACCCCGACCTGCACGAGTGGGACTACGGCGGCTACGAGGGCGTCACGACCGTCGACATCCACCGCGCCCGCCCCGACTGGTACCTGTGGACCGACGGCGTGCCGCCGGGCCCCGCCGGACACCCGGGCGAGTCCCCGGACGAGATCGGCGCACGCGCCGACCGGGTGCTGAAACGGGTGGACTCCGCGCTCGCCGACGGTGACGTGGTCCTGGTGGCGCACGCCCACTTCCTGCGTGTCCTCACAGCGCGCCGGCTGGGCCTGCCGGCGGCGGACGGCCGGCTGTTCCAGCTGGCGACCGGCACCGTCAGCCGCCTCTCCACCGAGCACGACCGCCCCGTCGTCGCGGAGTGGAACGCCCGGCCGTAACGGCACAACTCCCCGGCCCGGACCGCGCGTTGGCGCGCGGCCCGGGCCGCGGTCGTCCTCTGTGCCCGCGACTTCCGCCGGGCTAGAGTCCCCTTTGATGGAGATCAACGATCTGACACCGGCCGAGGAACAGGTGTGGCGGGCCTTCCCGTTGGGCGAGTCCGTGGACTTCCGTACGGCGGAGGACGAGGACATCGCCCTCGGCGGCGACTGGGGGCCCGAACGGACCGTGCGCGCCTCGGTGTTGCGGGCGCTGCTGCTCAACGGGCCGCAGGAAGCGGGGGAGATAGCGTCCCTCAGCCTGGCGGGCGCCCGGATCACCGGCAGGCTCGACCTGCAGTACGCGACGATCGACCACCCCGTGCGGCTGCGCTACTGCCACTTCGAGGAGGTGCCCCGCTGCTACGCGGCCCGGCTGCGTGAACTCAACCTCGGCGACTCCTTCCTGCCCGGGCTGACCGCGCACGCGATGCGGGTCGACGGCGTGCTGCGGCTGACCCGGGCCCGGTTCCGCGGTGTGGTGCGGCTCGCGGAGGTCAAGGTCGCCGGGAGTCTGTTCATGGAGGGCTCGGAGATCATCGCCCCGGACGCCGAGGAACCGGTCCTCCAGCTCAACCAGGCCTCCGTCGGCGACGATCTCCGGGCGGCCGGGCTGCGCACCCAGGGGCAGATCCGGCTCAGCGGCGCGAGTGTCGCCGGGTCGGTCAACCTCAACACCGCGCACCTCTCCCACCCCGGACACTCCGCCATCGACGCCGAGGTGCTCGTCGTCGCGGGCAACATCCTGTTCCGGCACGCCCAGGTGGAGGGCTGGGTCGGGCTGCGCGGCGCCCGGATCGCGGGCCGGCTGGACCTGTCGTACAGCACCCTGTCGAACCCCGGCAGCTCCGTGCTGCTGGCGAGCAGCGCCACCATCGGGGAACTCTGGCTGCGGGAGAGCCCGCCCATCGAGGGCGGTGTCGTGCTGCGCAGTGCCCAGATCGACGTGCTGCTGCTGGAGCCGCAGGTGGTGCCGGGCCAGGTGTATCTCACCAGCCTCGTCTACACCTCGCTCATCCCCCACGAGCCCGCCGAGCGCCGCCTGACCATGCTGGAGCAGGACGGCGACGGCTATGTCCCGCACGCCTACGAGCAGTTGGCCGGAGCCTACCGCCGCACCGGCGACGACTACGCCGCCCGCCGTGTCCAGCTCGCCAAGCAGCGCCGCCTGCGCGGCACCCTCCCGCGCTACGGCCGGATCTGGGGCTACGTCCAGGACGCCACCGTCGGCTACGGCTTCCGCCCGCTGCGCGCCTGCGCCTGGCTGCTGTCGCTGCTGGCCATCGGCTCCATCGCCTACGGCCTGCACCAGCCCCACGCCCTCAAGTCGTCCGAGGCCCCACACTTCAACTCGGTGTTCTACACCCTCGACCTGCTGCTGCCGGTGATCTCCTTCGGCCAGGAGGAGGCGTTCGCGCCGACCGGCTGGTACCAGTACCTGAGCTACGCCCTCATCGTCACCGGCTGGATCCTGGCCACGACGGTCGTCACCGGTGTGACCCGGACCGTCAGCCGCCAGTGAGGTGCCGAGCCGTTGACAGCTGGCGTTTCGCGCAAGAACATCGGCCCGAGCAAGCAGAAATGAACAGCGCTGTCGGCCACGCGGAACATCCGTCCCCCGGCGGGCACGTGGCGCGGCGCCAACCGGGGTAGGACGGTGACGAGGCCGGCGACCGGCCTTCGTGAACCTGCGCGCGCGGGGCGCCGACAAGGCATCGCGGCCCTGCGCCGCCCGGAGGGTCTCCGCGTGTACCGGCCGATTTCAGGGGCGGCCGGCACACGCGGGCCCGGGGCTGACCACCGTTGTCCGATCACATGCGCGAAAGGTGGTCGAGGGGCGTGGCGGGGGCCGAGTGGACAACGGTGCCGGTCGGCGACGGCGCCGGTCCCGTGAGCCGGCCCGGGGTGCGCACGCCGCGCGCGAACCGGGTCCGGATCGGGGCGAGTTCGGGGCCGTCGTGGACGCGGTCGTGGATCATGCGGGCGAGCGCGTCGAGTTCGTCGGAGGTGGCCGGTGCGGGCACCTCGCGCCCCGCCGGGCGGCTGACCGGTCCGCCGGCCGATTCCCAGGCCCGTTCGCCGGCCTCGCCCGCCATCCCGGAGCCGACGGCTCCGAACACCGCGGCGACGGCGCCCATGGACACCGGATCGATCACCTCGCGCACTCCCCCGTCGTCCGCACGCCTCCGTGCTGCGGATCAACCTCGGGGCCGGGGACAGGAGGTGACGATCGGTCACCCCTGGTCGGCGCCCTTCGGGATCCCGTACACCCGCTCCACCCGCAGCCGCAGCACGAGCCGCCGGTCCCGCACCATGGCCGCCCGGTACTCGTCCCAGTCGGGATGCTCGCCGAGGACGTCACGGTAGAGCCGGATCAGCTCCTCGACGGTCTCGTCGTGCGGGTCCGCCGCCACCGGGGTGAGGTCGGCCGTGCCCTCGGCGACCGTGTACGCCCACCGGTCGGCGCTGGTCACGTGGTACGAGGCGCGCGGGTCGCGGCGCAGGTTGCGGGTCTTGGCGCGGTCGTCGGTGATCGAGACGCGGATGGTGCGCTCGTCGGGGCAGTAGGCGTGGCTGACGTTCGACAGCTGGGGCCGGCCGTCGCCCTTGAGGGTGACCAGCACCCCGCCGTGGCCGTCGGACAGCAGCTGAAGGAGCGGGGCGTCGTCCTGCGTCGTGTCCTGAGTCATACCTGCGACAACGGGGACCGCACGTCCGCCATTCCCCGTAGACACTGTCTACGGCCGACTGGTAGACAGTGTCCATGAGTGACTCGGAAGCAGCGGGACTGCGGGACCGGCTCGTCGACGCCGGTGTGGAGCTGCTGGCGGGCGAGGGGGCGCAGGCCCTCACCCTGCGGGAGATCGCCCGGCGGGCCGGTGTCTCGCACGGGGCGCCGCGCCGGTACTTCCCCACCCATCTGGAGCTGCTGTCCGCGATCGCGCGGCGCGGTTTCGCCGCGCTGGGCGAGCGGGCGACGGTGGCGATCGGGGACGGTACGGCGAGCCCGCGCGCGCAGTTGACGGCGCTGGGCCGCACCTACCTGGAGTTCGCGCTCGACAACCCCGGCATGTACGAGTTGATGTTCCGTCACGATCTGTTGGAGAGCGGGCACTTGGGGCTGAGGGGGACCAGCCTGCCGTTGTTCGCCGTGCTGGTGGACCTGGTCGGGCCGGCCCGTCCCGATGTGGACGCCCGCACGGCCGCGGGCGCGTTGTGGGCGAACCTGCACGGTCTCGCCCAGCTCTGGCGCTGGGGCAGCCTCCAACTCGCCACCGGCGCCGACGACTTCGTACCCCTGCTGCGGTCCGTCCTCGACGCGCATCTCGGTCCGGAGGCCGCCCGGTGACGGCGCGTGGACGGCTGGTGCTGGCGAGCAGTGCGGCGGGGGCCGCGATCGTCGCCCTGGACGGGACCGTGCTCACCGTCGTACAGCCCACGCTGCAGAGGGAGTTGGGGGCGTCGCCGGCGCAGGTCCAGTGGACGGGCACCGCGTATCTGGTGGCCGTGGCGAGCCTGTTGGTGTCGGCCGGGCGGATCGGGGACCGGTACGGACATCAGCGGGTGTTCGGGCTGGGCATGCTCGGTTTCGGGGTCGCCTCGGCCGGGGTCGGGCTGGCGCCCGGTGTCGGCTGGGTGATCGGACTCCGGGTCGTGCAGGGGGTGTTCGGGGCGCTGCTCCAGCCGGCCACGCTCGGCATGCTGCGGGCCGCGTTCCCGCCCGACCGCCTTGCCGTGCCGATCGCCGTACGGACGAGTGTGATCGGGGTGGCCGCGGCGGCCGGACCTCTGGTGGGAGGGGCGTTGGTGAGCGCGGTGGGCTGGCGGGCCGTGTTCTTCCTCCATGTCGTGCCCTCGCTGGCGTTCGGCGTGCTCGCCCTCACCGCGCGGGAGTCCGGGCGGCGGGAGTCGCACGGCGTGCGGTTCGATCTGCCCGGAGCCCTGCTGCTCGCGCTGTCCCTCGCCGCGCTCGTCCAGGCGCTGGCGGATCCGCGCGGTTCGGCCGCCGGGCTGGTGGTGTCCCTGCTCGCCGGCTTCGCCTTCGTACGCCATGAGCGTCGTACGGAGCATCCGCTGCTGCCGCCGGACGTCGCCCGGTCGGCGGCGATCCGTGGCGCGCTCGGCATGCTGCTGGCGGCCTCGGCCGCGTTCTCCGGGACACTGTTCGTCGTCACCTATGTCCTCCAGGACACGATGGGACTCAGTCCCTTCCAAAGCGCCCTGCGCGGGCTGCCGTTGGCCGTCGCGATGGTCCTGTCCGCACCCGTGTGCCCGGCGCTGCTGCGCCGGGTCGGGGCCCGCCGTACGGCCGGAGCGGCGATGGTGGTCGTGGCGCTGGCCGTTCTCGTGCTGTCGCGGGCCTCGGGCACGGTCGTCGTGTGCGGGGGATTCGCCCTGCTCGGGGCCGGGTTCGGGACCGTGATGGTGGCGGCCACGCAGGTGGTGGTGCGGGCGGCCGCGGTGGAGTCCGCCGGGGCGGCGGGCGGACTCAAGCAGACCGCGGTGAACGTGGGTCCGACGCCGGGCGTCGCCGCGGGAAGCGCGCTGATGGCCGCGGACGGCTCCACGGCGGCCCTCTCCGTCCTCGCCGCAGTGGCCCTGACCGGTGCTCTCGCGTGTCTCGTACTGCCCGGCCGGACAGTCGCGTCGCTCACACATCACGGCGTTACAGGAGACCGCGCAGGTGTTCCTGCGCGACGATGAGTTCCGAGGTGTCCGGGGCCGGGTATGCGGGACCCCACCTCGTGAACGCAATTCGGAGGAGAGCCATGGCACAGCTGCGACAAGAGGTCGACCCGGACGAGGTCGGACTGGATCACAAGGCACTGGACCGCCTGGACCAGCACTTCGCCCACTACGTCGACGTGGAGCGCCTGCCGGGCTTCCTGGTGTCCGTGGCCCGCGGCGGCCGCGTCGCCCACCTCACCGCCCACGGGCACCGCGACGTGGCGGCCGGACTGCCCGTCACGCCGGACACGCTGTACCGGATCTACTCCATGACCAAACCCGTCACCGCGGTCGCCGCGCTGCTCCTGATGGAGGAGGGCAGGCTCTCCCTGGACGACCCGGTCGCCGACCACCTCCCGGCCTTCGCCGACATGCGGGTCTACGACAGCGGTTCCGGCGCCGGCCTGAAGACCCGGCCGGTGGAGCAGCCGGTGCTGATCCGGCATCTGATGACCCACACCTCGGGTCTGACCTTCGCCTTCTACCACGCGCACCCCGTCGACGCCCTCTACCGGGAGGCGGGCCTGGAGTCGTCCGTGCCGGCCGGCGCCAACCTGGCCGAGACGATCGACGTGTACGCGAGCCTGCCGCTCCAGTTCGAGCCGGGCACGCAGTGGAACTACTCCGTCTCCTCGAACGTGCTGGGCCGGGTCGTGGAGGTGGTGTCCGGGCAGCGGCTCGACGAGTTCTTCGCCGAGCGGATCTTCCGTCCGCTCGGCATGCCGGACGCCGGCTTCCAGGTCCCGGACGAGAAGGCCGACCGGCTGGCCGAGCTGTACGGCGACGCCGAGGGCGGCGGGATCGAGCCGATCCTCGGGCTGCCGCTGCGGGGCGGCCGGCCGCGGTTCCTGTCGGGCAGCGGCGGGATGGCGGCGAGCCCGTACGACGTGCACCGGTTCGCTGAGTTCCTGCGGCGCCGGGGCGAACTCGACGGCGTCCGGCTGCTGGCCCCCGAGACCGTCGACCTGATGGCCAGCAACCACCTTCCCGGCGGCGCCGACATGCGTGCCTTCGGCAGCCCCTCCCACCAGGAGCCGGGCAACGACGGCATCGGCTTCGGCCTCAGTGTCTCCGTGGTCGTCGACCCCGAGCGCACCCAGGCCCCGGCGGGGCTGGGCACGTTCGGATGGAGCGGGGTCGCGACGACGACGTTCTGGGTGGACCCGAGCCGGGACCTGACCGTGCAGTTCATGACCCAGCTGCGGCCGAAGTCCTCCCTGAAGATCATGCCCGAGCTGAAGCAGCTGCTGCACGAGGCGGTCACGGACTGAGCCGCGACCGCCCGCTCAGCGGTCCACCCGCAGGGTGAACTCCAGCCCCTCCCCCGCCAGTTCGCTCAGCCACTCCCGGGACCGCGGTGCCGTCTCGGCCGCCCGGTTCAGGCCGGACGGCAGGTCGTCGGCGAGGATGTGCCGGACGGCGAGGGACAGGGGGCGCGAGACACAGCGGGCCATCGCGCTCTCCTCCTCGTCGCCCACCAGGTCGAGGAGGTAACTGCCGGACCAGGAAAGACCCGTGTCGCCGCGGACGTCCAGCGACACGGCGAGGACGACCCGGTCGTGGTCGGCGTCCGTGGTGGGATAGGTGGCCGCCAACTCCCCTGCCAGCGCGGCGATCCGGGTGTCGTCGCCCGCCTTCAGCTCCTCGAACACCGGCTCCCAGGCCCGCAGCCAGCCCTCCAGGCGCAGCGTGCCCCGCACGAAGGTGCGCGGCTGCCAGGCCGTGGGCAGCCCGTACTGCTCGATGAAGGGCACGCTGTCCCGGTTGGGATAGACCTCGAAGGTCTCGCCGTCGACGACGTGCGTCCGGGTCACCTCCCAGGGCCGGCCGACGACGGTCTCCGCTCCGTCCTCCAGATGGCGCGCCGGTGACCGCAGCGCGCCCAGGACCCCGGCGGGCGCCCAACTGAAGCGGTACCGGAAGTCGTTGGGCACCGCGGGGACCCCGCCGCAGTACGAGGTGAGGCTGTAGGAGGCCGCCGTGTCCGCGCCGATCGCCTCCCGTGCGCGGGCGACGAGGCTGTGGGCGAAGAGGTGGTCGATGCCGGGGTCGAGTCCGGCCTCGGTGAGGACGACGATGCCCGCCCTCCCCGCCGCCGGTACCTGTTCGAGGACGGCGTCCGACACATAGCTGGAGCAGGCGAAGTGGGCCTGCCGCCGGACACAGGCGGCCAGCAGGGCCGCGTGTTCGGGCGCGGGCAGCATGGAGACGACGACGTCTCCGGGGGCCAGTTCGGAGGAGAGCGCGGCGAGGTCGAACGCGCGCGGCTGCGCGCGTCCCGTCAGCCCCAACCGGTCGAGGGCCTGCGCCGCCCGGTCCTCGGTACGGTGCCACAGCCGTACCCGCCCGGCCGTGTCGCACAGCAGGGCGAGCCCGCTGCCCGTGGACAGCCCGGCGCCGATCCAGTGCACGGTGCCGCTCGCGCGAACCACGTCAGACATGGCCCGACTCCCCTTCCGCCACGGCGATTCCGAGTTCCCGGGCCTTCGTGCGGAACAGGTCGAGGCAGCGCCCCCACGCCCCGCCGGTGGCGAAGTCCAGGAGCTGGGGCAGCAGGTCGGCCGAGAAGTCGGTGCTGGACTCCCTGGGCAGGAGGGACGGCAGGTTGTCGATGGCGATGAGGTCGAGCGGGGGCCGTTCGTGCAACTGCCGTACCGGGGCGTCCCATTCGGTCGTGCGGTCGTAGACCGGCAGGACGTTGAGGGGCGAGCCGACGTCGCAGGTGACGTCGGAGACGGTGCGCAGGCGGCGGCTCGGGTCGTCGAGGTCCTGAGCGCGGAGGAAGGGCGGGACGGGGGTGGTCGCCAGGACGCAGTTGACCAGGACGTCGTGGGCCAACAGGGCCGGGCGGTCCAGGTTCTGGGTCTCCGCCAGGTCCCAACTCGTCGGCCCGATCCCGGCGGTGCCGAACGCGGCCCGTGCTCCCCGGCCGCTGCGGCCCAGCGCGCCGATCACCAGCGCACTGAACTCCGTGTCCTCGGCCGCCGGTTGGAGCGTCTCGCCCAGTTCCTCCTTCGAGGTGGGCGTGAGGGGTGCGACCAGCCGGCCCCGGTGCTGCAGGACGGCCAGGGCCGCGCCCAGGTAGCCGGCCCAGAAGCCGAACGCGGCGAGGCGGCGGCCGGTGTCGTCCACCAGGTATTCGAGGTCGAGCAGCGCGCCGCCCCCGGCACCGAAGCGGCGCAACAGGTCCCTCGCGCCCGGCTGGCCCTTGTAGGCGTGCCCGAAGAAGACGTGACGGTGCGTCAACTCCGTTGGATCGTCCGGGAGTTCCTTCAGGCCGAGGATCACCGCGTCCTTCGGTGCCGACCCCCAGGAGCCCGCGGGTGCGGGCTTCGCGCTGGCCGCCTCGTACTCCTCGACGGGGAAGATCCGCTGCGGGGACTCCTCGACCGTGAGGGTCACCCCGCTCTCCACGAGCCGGCGGGCGTCGGCGGGGACGACCGGCGTGCGGCGTTCGGTCGTGCGGGTCTCGTGGCGCAGCCACAGATGCAGCTCGGTCATACCAGGTTGTCCTCCGGGCGCGGGGCGTCGGCCGCGAACCGGCCGGCGCTCAGGGGGCTGACGTCCACGAAGGGTACGCGGCCGAGGTACAGGTCGCGGATCACCTCGCCGACCGCCGGAGCCTGGAGGAAACCGTGGCCGGAGAAACCCGTCGCGTACAGGAAGCGGGAGAGCGAACTCGCCTCGCCGATCAGGGCGTTGTGGTCCGGCGTGTTCTCGTACAGGCCCGCCCAGCCGCCGGTGCGGCGCAGGTCGAGGAGGCCGGGGGCGCGCCGCCGCATGGCCTCGGCGAGGCGCGGGATCCAGCGGTCGTGGGTGTCGGTGGCGAAGCCGGGACGCTCGTCGGGATCCGACATGCCGACGAGGAGACCGGGGCCCTCGGTGTGGAAGTAGAGGCTCGTCGTGAAGTCGATCGTCATGGGGAGCGTGGACGGCAGCCCGGGGACGGGTTCCGTGACGGCGATCTGGCGGCGCAGCGGCTGTACGGGGAGGTCCACGCCCACCATCGCGCCGATGGCCTTCGACCAGGCGCCGGCCGCGCAGATCACCGTGTCGGTGTCGATGCGGCCGAGGGTCGTGAGCACGGCGGAGATGGTGTCGCCGCAGGTCTCGATGCCCGTGACGTCGGTGTGGCGCAGGATCGTCGCACCGTGCGCGCGGGCGGCGGACGCGTAGCCGTGGACGACGGCCTCGGGGGTGCAGTGGCCGTCGTCGGGCGAGTAGGCGGCGGCGAGCAGGCCCTCGGTGTCGATCAGCGGGGAGAGACGGCCGGCCTCGGCCGGGTCGATCAGGCGGCTGGGCACGCCGAGGGAGTTCTGCAGCCGGACGCCCGCCTCGAAGGAGGCGACCTGTTCGGCTGTCGACAGCAGGAACAGATAGCCGACGCGATGTAACCCGATGTCGTACCCGGTGTCCTCCTCGAAGCGGCCGAAGGCCTCCAGGCTGCGGGCGCCCAGCTGCACGTTGAGCACGTCGGAGAACTGCGCCCGTACCCCGCCGGCCGCCTTCGAGGTGGACCCGGCGGCGAGTTCGTCCCGTTCGACCAGGACCACGTCTCTGACGCCGGCCCGGGCCAGGTGGTGGGCGATGCTGGTACCGATGACCCCGCCACCGATGACGACAACCTCGGCCTGACGCTTCACGGGCGCTCCTTCTGTGCCGCGCCGGTGACGGCCCGGGCCGCGACAGCGTCCTGGATACCGGGTCCGGCGCCGTGTTGGTGGACGATGCCGTCCGGGCTTGTGCGGGCGCTGCTACGGCCGGTGAACACGGCGCCGAGCGGGATCGGGTCGTCGGGGCCGGGCGCCCCGTCAGTCACGCAGGGCGTCCACGGCCGGCCCGGTGGGTCCGGCCGCGGTCTCCGGGCCGTCCCCACGACGGCCGCCGAGCGTCGTACGGCCCCCGGACCGAGCTCGCGGCGGATGGGCGGGAAGCCGCCCGCACCGGCGACCGTGCGGGGGACGACGGGGACGCGCCGGTGACGGCCTGCCGTGCGGTGACCATCGTCCCGACGGGGAAGGGCGGTGCGGCGGTCGGGGTCGCCGGAGAGGAAGAGGACGTCGTCGGTCATTCCCTCTTCCTGTCCGGACTCCGCTCCCCGGAATCAGGACCAGTGCGCCACCGCGTCCAGATGGGGCAGGTGGTGGTCGAGACGCTCCCGCTTGGTGCGCAGGTAGGTGATGTTGTTCTCGCAGGGCGGGATCAACAGCGGTACCTCTTCGGTGACCTTGATGCCGTGTTCCAGCAACGCCTCGCGTTTGCGCGGGTTGTTGGAGAGCAGGCGGACGCTCGTCACCCCGAGGTCGTGCAGGATCTCGGCGGCCACGCCGTAGTCGCGGGCGTCGACCGGCAGACCGAGGGCGAGGTTCGCCTCGACGGTGTCGAGGCCCTCCGCCTGCAGCGCCATCGCGCGCAGCTTGGCGAGCAGGCCTATGCCGCGGCCCTCGTGACCCCTCAAGTAGACGACTATGCCCCGGCCTTCGGCGACCACGGCCCGCATCGCCGCGTCCAGCTGGTCGCCGCACTCGCAGTGCTGCGAGCCGAAGGCGTCGCCCGTCAGGCACTCCGAGTGCAGCCGGGTGAGTACGTCGTCCGTGCCGATGTCGCCGTAGACCAGGGCCACTTGCTCGTCACCGCGGTCGTGGTCCAGGTAACCGATCGCCTGGAATTTGCCGTACACGGTGGGCAACGGAGCATTCACGACGCGTTCCGCGCCCCTGGGCTGCGCGGACTTCTGCTTGCCGAGTACGCCAATGTTATCTGTCATGATCTGGTTCCTAAGCAGAGACGAAAGGCCGTGAAACAATGAATGGTTCGGGCTCACGGACGGCGGCATACGGACTGGTGCCGGCGGACACCACGGAGGACGTACGGGCTAGGGGGGCAGGTGTCTCGGCACAGGTGGCGGTCCTTCCGGTCGGCAGTTTCGAGCAGCACGGCCCGTATCTTCCCCTGGCGACCGACACCCTCGTCGCCTGTGCCGTGGCCCGGGAGATCGCCGCGGCGTACCCGGTGCACCTGCTTCCGCCGGTGACGATCGCCTGCTCGCAGGAGCACGCGGCCTGGCCGGGGACCGTCAGCATCTCTTCCGTGACCCTTCATGCGGTGGTGCGGGACATCGCGGACTCGCTCCGCCGCTCGGGGGTCAAGGCCCTGGTGGTGGTCAACGGACACGGCGGAAACTACGTACTGGGCAACGTCGTTCAGGAGTCCTCCGCGCGCGGTGAGCGGATGGCGCTGTTCCCTGCCGCCGAGGACTGGGAGGCGGCGCGGGAGCGGGCCGGGGTGCTGACCTCGCTGCTCACCGATATGCACGCGGGGGAAATCGAGACCTCCATTCTTCTGCACGCTCATCCCGAATTGATCCGTCCCGGTTATGAGACCTCCGATTTCGTCGCCGACGACCGTCGCCATCTCCTGACGCTCGGTATGGCCGGCTATACCGAGTCGGGCGTCATCGGGCGCCCGTCCCTCGGCTCGGCGGAAAAGGGGAAGGTCCTGCTGGCGAGCCTGGCCGATTCCTTCGGCGCGTATTTCTCGATGCTGACCGCGGACTCCTGAGCGGGTGCCGGGTCCGGTACGGCGGTGCCGGGCCCGGCGGTGCGCAGTCCGGTGTACCAGCGGGCGACCAGGACGAACAGGCCGGGCAGCGCGGCGGCGAAGCTGAGCACGCCGTAGATGACGGCGACGGACAGTCCGCTGCTCGCGCCGAGGCCCGCGGCCCCGAACGCCCAGGCGGTCACGCCCTCGCGGGGGCCCCAGCCGCCGACGTTCAGCGGGAGGCCCATGGCGACCAGCGCGAGGACCGCGATCGGCAGCAACTGGCCGACGGTGGCGGCGGATCCGGCGGCGTGCGCGGCGACGACGAACATCGCGAGGTGGCCGGCCAGGATGACCAGCGAGGAGAGGGCGACGCCGGGCCAGTTGGCGCGGGAGAAGAGTCCGGCGCGCATCTCGTCGAGGGTGCTGCGCAGGGCGCGGCCCCGGCGGGAGGCGGTGGGCGGACGGTTCATGCGGACGGCGGCCACGACCGCGAGCGCGCCGACGGCGGCGAGCAGGACGAGCGGGGCGAGGCTGCGGGCGTCGGCCATCACCGGGGAGTCAAGGCCCAGCAGGACCCCCACCCCGACCACGGCCAGCGCGATCTGGCCCGCGACGCGTTCGAGGACCACGGCGCGGACGGCGCGGCCCATGTCACCGGCGCTCTGTCCGTGCCGTACCGCGCGGTGCACGTCGCCGAGGATGCCGCCGGGCAGGGCCGCGTTGAGGAACAGGGCGCGGTAGTAGTCGGCGACGGCCGGGCCGAGCGGCAGCCTGATGCGCAGCCCGCGCGCGACAAGAGCCCAGCGCCAGGCGCTGAACACCGTGGTGACGACGCCGATGCCGAGCCCGATGAGCAGGGTCGGTACGTCGATGCGGCTCAGGCCGTCCACGAAGACGCCGGTGCCCAGGCGCCACAGGAGGACGCCGAGGATGGCGATGCCGGCGACCGAGCCGAAGTGGGCGCGTACGGCGCGGGAGTTCACCCGGGTCAGGATCGCGCGCAGGACGCGGCGGGCACCCCGGGTGCGCTCGGTGCCGGGTCGCGGTGCGGCGACGATCACTCCGATACGGTCGCCGGAGACGGCCGAGCTGTGCAGCGGCGGGGTGTGCGCGGGCCGCCTGCGCACCTCCTCGACGGTTGCCCGGTCGCGCAGTTCGAGTGCGACCGGCGCGGGCCGCTCGACGCGCACCCGGCGCCTCGTGGTGCCCGGGCGCGGTGCGACCGTCCTCATCGTCTCGACGCTCATGATGTTCCCCCTGTCGGCCGGGCCAGCGCCAGCAGGTCGCTGTGGTGGACCAGCACGGTCAACTCCCCCGCCGCGCAGGCCGCGAGGCGTTCGCGCAGATAGCGGTCGGCGCGTTCCTTCAGTTCCGGGCGTTCCTCGACGGCCGCGCCGACCCAGCCGCGCAGCCACTCGGCGGTCAGCGCGAGGTCGTCGGGGCCGAGGTGCCAGGCGCTCGGGTGGACGCGGACCGTCGCGCCGTGCGCGGCGAAGGCCTCGCAGGTGACGGTGACGGCGTCCGGGCCGAGGAGTCCGTCGCGCCGCTGGTGGGCGTTGAACGCGTCGGCGATCTCGGCGTCCATCGGGTGGGCCGGGGTGAGTTCGACCCGTCCGGCGACGGAGAGGGTCAGCAGCGCGGGGCAGCCGGCGCCGACGCAGGCGGTGACGAGGGCGTCGACCTCCTCGCGGGTGAGGACGTCCAGGAGCGCGGAGGCCGTCACCAGCGAGGCGCCGACCAGGGCGTCCGGGGTCAGCCGGGCCACGTCGCCGCGCCGGGTCTCGACCGTGACGCGGCTGCCGTCGGCGGCCGCACGCGGGGAGGCGACGGCGGCGAAGTGCAGGAGGTAGGGGTCGCGGTCGTGCAGGATCCAGTGCTGGGCACCGTCCAGGCGCGGGGCGAGCCAGCGTCCCATCGAGCCGGTGCCGCAGCCCAGGTCGTGGATGACGACCCCGGACTTTCCGGGCAGGTTGGCGAGCCTGATGCGCAGCGGGTCGAGGAGTTCGGGTGCCCGCGCGACGGCGTCGGCGCCCTCCCGCAGTTCCAGCCACTCGGGCGCGTAGCGCGGCGGGTCGTCGGGTCCGACGTCCCGCAGTCGTACGGTGGCCCGTTCGCCGGAGTGGGTCGCGGGTCCGGCGCCGGGGATCACGGCTCCGTGCCCGGCCTGCTCGCCGGCATCCGCTGAAACGGTCCCCACCATCACGTCCTCCGGCCCCGGCTGGTCAGCCGTCGCGTCCTTCGTCTCGGGCTGCGCCGGGGCCACCAACATGCCCAGCGGTACACCCCTGGGTCCCGGCTGCGCCGGGATCCGTCCGGTCTTGCCGATCGGGCCCGCGGCCCGTGCGGACTGCGTGGAACGCGTATTCCTCATGCCGCCCTCCGGGATTCGCTGGGGAGCCGGGTGAGTACACCGGCGAGGCTGCGGGCCGTGGTGGCCCACCCGTCCAGGGCCGCGCGCCGGCCGCGCGCGGCCGCCTTGAGGCGCCGGCGTACGTCGGCCTCGCCGAACCAGCCGCGCAGTTCGGCGGCGAGGGCGGCGGGGTCCTCCGGCGGGACGAGGATGCCGGGCACCCCTCCGTCGGGGGCGCGGCCGACCGCCTCGGGCAGCCCGCCGACGTCCGTGGCCAGCACGGGGATACCGCGTGCGAGCGCCTCGGTGACGGCCATGCCGTAGGTCTCGGCGTACGACATGAGGACCATGAGGTCGGCGGAGGCGTAGCTGGCGTCGAGCTGGGCGCCGGCCTGCGGGCCCGCGAGGTGCAGTCGGTCCTGGAGGCCGTACTGCCTGATGAGGCCGCGCAGATGGTCGACGTACTCCGGGTCGGTGCCGAGGCCGCCGACGCAGGTGCAGGTCCAGGGCAGGTCGGCCGCCGCGGCGAGGGCCTCGATCAGCCGGTGCTGACCCTTGCGCGGGGTGACGGCGGCGACGCACAGGAGGCGCGAGACGCCGTCGGTGCCGGAGGCGAGGGGGGCGATGTCGGCGCCGGGGGTGGCGACATGGACCCGGTCGGGGGCCAGGCCGTGGTGGGAGACGAGACGGCGGACCGCCCAGTCGCTGGTGCCGATGACCGCCGACACCGCGCGCAGAACCGTGCGTTCCTTCGCGTCCAGGTCCGCGGCGACGGCGGCTTCGAGGCCGGTCTCGTCGCCGAGCGGGAGGTGGACGAGGACCGCGAGGCCGAGCCGGTCGGCCTCCGGGACGACGATCTCGGGGACTCCGCAGGCCACGAGGCCGTCGAGGAGTACGGCGGCGCCGTCCGGCAACTCGCGCAGCACCCGGGCGAGTTCCGCGCGGGCGGCGGCACCGGGCCGGGGCCACTCGCCGTCGACGGCGTGCTTGTGGACCTGCCAGCCGAAGCCGGGGAGGTCCAGGCTGACCCGCCGGTCGTAGGCGTTGCCGCCGCTCGGCGCGGCCGGGTCGTCGACACCGCCCGGCATCACGAAGTGCACGGTGCGCAGGGACATGGGGATGATCTCGGCATTCCGGGAGGCCGCGCGCTGTGCGGGCAGGAATCCCAGCGAGGTGGCGCGGTCGATGGTCACGTCGCTCACAGGGCACGCTCGTAACTCGCCCAGGCGACGTGCGACTCGTGCAGGGTGACCTGGAGTGCGGCCAGGCCGCGGGCGCCCTCGCCGAGCGCGCCCTTCTCGATCCGCTCGGCGAGCCGGTCGGCGATGACCTTCGCGAGGAACTCCGTGGAGGTGTTGACGCCCGCGAAGTCGGGCTCGTTGTCGAGGTTTCTGTAGTTCAACTCGCTGACGACGGCGCCCAGTTCCTGGGTGGCCAGTCCGATGTCGACAACGATGTTGTCGTCGTCCAGCTCTGCGCGCCGGAAGGTGGCGTCCACCAGGAACGTGGCTCCGTGCAAACGCTGCGCGGGGCCGAACACTTCGCCGTGGAAGCTGTGGGCGATCATGATGTGATCGCGGACGGTGATGCTGAACAACGGACGACCCTCCAGGTGCGGCGCGTCTGGTCCCCCGGCTGATCCCTGCCGGGGGATGCCGTGTAGTACGGCTGCACGCCTCCCCCTGTTCAGCCCTCTCTCACTCTTTTCTCAGGTCAGACGCTCTTGTCGTAGCGGATTGAACGATTCTCAACCGATGTCGGTGTATCGGACCCGGTGGCACAGGGCCGGAATCTCTCCGGAGGCGAGCCTGGGTAGCAGGTCCGGCAGCTCCTCGAAGTCGCTCTCCCCGGTGACCAACGCGTCCAGGGCGGGGTCGGCGAGGAGGTCGAGGGCGAGGGCGAGGCGGTCGGCGTAGGAGCGGTCGGCCCGGTTCGGGGAGACGGTGCCGACCTGGCTGCTGCGGATGACCAGACGGCGGGAGTGGAAGGCCTCGCCGAGCGGGAGGCTCACCTTCCGGTCGCCGTACCAGCTCAGTTCGAGGACGGTGCCCTCGGGAGTGAGGAGTTCCAGCGCGCGGGTGAGGCCCTGTTCGGTGGCGCTGGCGTGCACGACGAGGTCGCACTCGCCGAGCGCGTCCGCCGGGAGCGCGAAGCCGACGCCCAGGGCCTCGGCGGTCTTCGCGCGTGCCGGGTCGGCGTCCACCAACTGCACGCGTACGCCCGGGAAGCGGGCCAGCAGCGCGGCCACCGAACACCCGACCATGCCTCCGCCGACCACGGCGATCCGGTCACCGATCAGCGGCCTCGCGTCCCACAGGGCATTGACGGCGGTCTCCACCGTCCCGGCCAGGACCGCCCGCCCGGCCGGCACGGAGTCCGGCACCGGTGTCACGGCGCTCGCGGGGACGACGTAGCGCGTCTGGTGCGGATAGAGGCAGAAGACGGTACGGCCGAGCAGCGCGGCCGGGCCCTCCTCCACCACCCCGACGTTGAGATAGCCGTACTTGACCGGGCCCGGGAAGTCGCCGTCCTGGAAAGGTGCCCGCATCGCCGCGTGCTGGCTCTCGGGAACACCCCCGCGGAAGACGAGGGTCTCGGTGCCGCGACTCACGCCCGACCAGAGGGAACGCACCAGCACCTCGTCCTCGGCGGGGTCCGGAAGGGGCACGTCACGTATCTCGCCGTGCCCCGGGGAGCCGATCCAGAACGCCCTGGCGGTGCGTTTCATCGGAATCCTCCTGAACGATCGGGAAGCTGTTCACGTACGGGTAACCACAGGCCGCGCACAGTACGCGGCGTTGATCGACTCTGTCATCTGGCCGGAGGGTGTGCGGTGGCCCTGAACAACACATACGAAGCAAGGCTGGTCCAGCAGGAGACCGCTGTGGGAGCGGGCGTTCAGATCCTGTTGCTGGCGTTGCTCGGTACGGCGATCGGGATGGGCCCGGCGGGCTGGCTGACCGGACTGGCGTTCGCGATCGCCACCTGGGCGGTGCTCTCCCAGGCCCTGCACAAGACCCGGACGCGCAATTTCGGCCCGGCCAACCGGGTCACGCTCGGCCGCGCCATCCTGGTCGGCGGGGTGACCGCGCTGGTCGCGGACTCCTTCGAGAGCTCACCCCCGGTCACCCTGCTGGTCGGGCTGACGGCGGTGGCCCTGATCCTGGACGGCGTCGACGGCAAGGTCGCCCGGCGCACCGGCACCTCCACCGCGCTGGGCGCGCGCTTCGACATGGAGGTCGACGCGTTCCTGATCCTGGTGCTCAGCGTGTACGTGTCGACGCAGCTCGGCCCGTGGGTCCTGCTGATCGGCGCCATGCGCTACGGGTTCGTGGCCGCCGCCCGCGTCTGGCTGTGGCTCAACGCCCCGCTGCCGCCGAGCACGGCCCGCAAGACCGTCGCCGCCACCCAGGGCATCCTCCTGCTGCTGGCCGGCTCGGACCTGCTGCCGCACACGGCCAACCTCGCGGTGGTGGCGCTCGCGCTGGGCACCCTGGTGTGGTCCTTCGGCCGCGACATCCTGTGGCTGTGGCGCACCTCCCGCACCTCCCTCGCCGAGGAGGTTCCGACGGAGGAGAAGCTGCTGGAACTGGTCTCGCAGTAGGGACGGTTGCGCCGAGGGGCCCGGATCACTGGTGATCCGGGCCCCTCGGCGTGCTACGGCAGGTGCTCTACGACTGCGGGGACCGGCTGCGCACGATCGCGAACGCCCCTGCCGCGAGGCCGAGCACGCCCACCACCAGCCCGGCGATGCCGAGACCGCGGGCGGTCGAGTCGCTGCTGGAGCTCGCCGCGGAGGCGGACGCCGTCTTCGTGGCGGTGGCCGCCGTCGAGGCCGAGGCGGCCGGGGCGCCGTCGCCGTCCTCGCTCGCCTTGGCGGTGAGCTTGAGGACGGGCGCCGGGTTCTCCGGCTCGTCGTCGCCCGCCGCGGCCTCCTCGATCCAGCGGACGACATCGCCGTCCGCGTAGGTCTGGAGCGTCTTGAACGTCAACCGGTCGGTGTCCTCGGGCAGTTGACCGAAGGCGACGTTGAAGTCCTCGTACTGTCCGGCCGCGATCCTCCCGCCCGTCCAGGTGATCTCGGAGACGGCGTCGGTGATGGTGCCGTCGTCGGTCTTGACCGGCGTCTTGAGCTTGCTGGTGGTGACCTTCGCGGTCCAGCCGTTCTGCGGGGTGACCAGCACGCCGAGGACGGGGTGGTCGGTGGGCAGATAGACCTGGACCTTGGTGGTGCTGGACTTGTCCTCCTCGTTGGGGACGCGGAAGGTCAGCACGCCGTCCGTGGCGCCCTTGGCGTAGCTCTCGGGGTGGACGGTGACATGCGCGGAGGCGACGCCGGCGGCGGCCAGGACTCCGGCGGTGGCGAGCGCGGCGACGGTGCCTGCGCGGCGCAGGGTGGTGCGGTATGCGGACATGGTGAGGCGATCTCCGTACGGGAAAAGGAAGTTGGCTGTTCAGACGGGGTACGGGATCGGGACCGGTGGCCCTCTGCGGCTGACCGCGTGCCGCAGGAGGAGCTGGCGGAAGGGGGCCGCGTCGGCGCCGGTGCGGCCGGGACCCACCGTGCGGGCGGGCAGGGGTGCGGGGGCGTCCCGCCACCAGGCGACCAGTCCGGGTACGAAGGCGACGGCCCAGCGCAGCAGCGACCACAGCGCGGCCTCCCCGCGCCGCAGCCACCAGGCCGCGACGAGGGCGGCGACGACGTGCGCGGCCACGGCGTGCGGGGTCATCGCCTGCGTCTGCCGCATGGGGTCCATGGTGTCCCCCGGCATGTGCGCCATCCCGGCCATCGCCATCCCGGTCCGGGGCCGGGCGAGGTCGAAGCCGAGGTGCAGCCCCGCCTGGGTGGCGAGCATGGCGGCACCGATGCCGGGAAGGGACCGTTCCCGCCCGCCGAGCAGGAACCCCGTGCCGAACACGACGAGGAACCCGGCGCCGTCCGCCCACGGCGGTGGCGTCGCACCGGTGGCGAGCCCGTGCCCGGCGGCAGCCAGCAGCACACACACCGCGGCGAACACCGCGGCGCGCAGGCTCCGTACCGCCGGGGATGCGCTCATGGTGACGGATCCTCCCACGGGCCGCTGCCGCCGTTGCCGTCGATGGCTGTTTAGGGGGCAGCTCATATCTGGTTCATGGCTTGGTACGGCGGTGACGCGTGGGGCGTTCAGTCCGGGTGGGCGGACTTGTGCGCGGATTCGTCGATCTACCGGGATACGGCGGCCGATGAGAGCAGCGGCGCACCGAGCAACGGCCCGACGAACGCCCCGGCCTGCCCCGCGACGGTGAACAGCGCGAGCACGCGCGTCCGTTGGCCGCCGCCCGCCTCCTCCCCTACGACGGCCTGCCGTGCGACCTCCGGCTCGACGGCCGGGAGAACAGCGCGGCGGCGAGCCCGATGAGCAGTACGGCCCAGACGACCGCCCGGGTCCGTTCGGCATACCCGAGCCGGCCGAACCCGGCGATCCGCAGCACGCACCCGGCGAGCACCACGGGCCGCACCCCCTACCGGTCGGCCGGCGCCCCGCCGACCACGAGCAGCCCCTGCCGGCTGAAGGTCCGCAGCCCCAGGACCAGCCCGACGAGCCGGCCCGCCATGCCGATCACGTCCGCCAGATGCCCGGCGAGGAACGGCAGCACGGCGAAGAAGCCGACGTGAAGGCGAACTGAGTGAGGAACAGCAACCGGAGGAGCGGCGGGAGCGGAGTGCGTACGACGGTCGTCGTGCTCACCGGGCGGCCAACTTCCCTTGCCCTGCCGCTCGTACGCTGCCCGCGGCCGTCACCGCGAGGGCTCCGAGGAGGGCGAGGACGGCGGCGGGGGCGAGGACGGCCCAGGGGGCGCGCTCGGCGTAGGGCTGGTTCTCGGCGAGGAGGAGACCCCACTCCGGGGAGGGCGGCTGGGCCCCGAGGCCGAGGAAGCCGAGCGAGGCGAGGGCGAGGGCGACACCGGGCAGCCGGAGCAGGGCGTGCCGGGTGACGGGCGGCAGGACGGCGGGCAGCAGCGAGCGGCGCAGGACGTGCCAACGGCCCGCGCCCAGGCCCCGGGTGGCGGTCACGTGCGGGGTCGCGCGTTCCTGCCGGAGCAGTGCGGAGGTGTGCGCGGCGAGGGGAGTCCAGGCCAGGAGGGCGACGGCGAGGGCGGGCGTACCACTCCCGCCGCCGGCCACCGCGGTGACCAACAGGGCGACGAGGACGGGCGGTACGGCGTTCACCGTGTCGACGAGCGGTCCGGACAACCGGGGCAGCAGCCCGAGCAGAACGCCGGTGGTGAGGGCTGCGGCACTGATCGCGAGGGCGAGCAGCAGGGTGTCGACGGCACCGTGGGCGATCCGCGCGAGGAGATCACGGCCGAGCGCGTCGGTGCCGAACGGGTGGGCCCAGGTGGGGTGTTGGAGGCGCAGTCCGGTGTTCAGCGCGAGGGGGTCGCGGGGCAGGCCGAGGGCGAGGACGCCGAGGAGGAGGGCTCCGTACACAAGTGGCGCGATCCGCTGGGGTGTTGGGGCAGGTCCGTGGAGGGAGGGCAGGGCCCCGGCTCGCAGTGCCGGTCCGGCGAGGAGGCGGGTGGCGAGTCGGCAGAGCCCGGCGGTGAGGGCGGCGAGCAGGAGGAGGACGAGGGTGCCGGCCTGGAGGACGGGCAGGTCCTGGGCCAGGGCGGCCTGGAGGGTGGTGCGGCCGAGGCCGGGGATGTCGAAGACCTGCTCGACGGCGACGGCCCCGCCGGTCAGCCCGACGACGAACAGCCCCGTGTTCGGCAGCAGTCCGGGCAGACACCGCCGCACCGCCTGCCGGGCGATGCGCCCCCCGGGCAGCCCGCGCGCGACGGCGGCCCGTGCCCACGGTTCGGCGAAGGCACCGGGCAGCAGATCGTCGAGCAGCCGCCCCAGTACGGCCCCGGCGGGCAGCCCGAGCGCGAGCGCGGGCAACACCGTCCACCGCGGCCCGTACCACCCGAGCGCGGGCAGCCACCCGAGCTGCACCCCGACGACGGTGGCCAGCACGGACGCGGTGAGGAACTCGGGGAGCGCGGCGAGGGCGGCGGAGCCGGTGCCGCCGGGGTGACCGGCGGGAGGACCGGCGCGCCGGCGTCCGAGACGCCCCGGCGAAGCGCTGAGAACCGCGCCATCGCTCTCGCCATCGGCGGAGCACTCTGCGAGCCGGCCGCAGCGCCGCTCCGCGAGGAGTCCGGGGAGCACCGCGCGAACCGCGCCGAAGCCGCCGCCGGACCGCTCCGGGAGACGATCGGCGCGTGCCCGCCCGGGAAACCCCGGCAGCGCGGCGCGCCCCGCACACCCGCCGCGCCGCAACGTGCCCGCGCACACCGCCCCGGCGGTCACCACGGCCACCGCGAGCGCCGCGCCCATCAACAGCAGGGACGCACCCAGGGCTTGGAGTACTCCGGGCATGACCTCGGTGCCGGAGATCCACGATCGGCCGGCGTCACCGCGCGGGAGGCCGCCGAGCCACTGGGCGAGCAGGCGCAACGGGCCGTCGTCGAGGCCGAGTTGGGCGCGGATCGCGGTGAGGACCTCGGGGTCGGGGTCGCGTTCCGCCGAGCGTGCCCTGAGTACGGTGAGCGCCGGATCGGTGTGCGAGAGCCAGGGCAACAGGCCCACGGCGCACACGAGTCCGGCCGCGAGAAGGGCGCGCCACAGCAGCGCGGCCGTGCGGTGCGGCATGGTTCAGCGCCGGGTTCCGGTGCCGACGAGGGTGCGCTCGTACGGGTCGAGGAGAACGCCCTCGACGGAGTTGCCGACACCGGTGACGACCCGCTGGTGGACCAGCGGCACCACCGCGTCGGTGCCGAGGATCTCGGCCTCGGCCGCCATCGCGGCGCTCCGGCGCGCGGAGGTGTCGGCGGCACCCTGGGCCTTCGCCACGGCCCGGTCCACGCCCCGGTCACACAGCAGGGCCAGGTTGTAGCCGCCGTCGCAGGTGTAGTCACTGGCGAGCACGGCGACCGGATCCCCGGTGTCCACCAGGGTGTTGCGGGCCACCACGAACGCCTCGAACTTCCCGGCCAGCGCGTCGCTCTCGATCCGCGAGTACTCGCGCACCTCCAACTCGACCCGGAATCCGGCCCTTTCCAGCTGCTGCTTCAACACCTGGGCCACTTCGGGCAGTTCGGGCCGGTTGTCGTACGTGGCGAGGGTGATCGACGTTCCCTCGGGCACCGCCGCCTCCGCCCGTCCGACCGGCTGTTCGCGCCGGCCGGCGGCCCAGGTGACCGCGGGACCGTAGATGCCCGTCCCGGCGTCGGCGTGACCTTCGTACACGTCCTTCGCGAAGGCGCTGGTGTCGACGGCCTCGCGGGCGGCGGCCCGCAGTTTCGGATCCTTGAACGGGCCTGTCCGGGTGTTGAGTTGGAGGCTCGTGGTGCGGGTGGTCGCGATCTCGCGGCGGAGCGAGCGGTCGAGGGTCGCGGCCTGGGCGACGGGTATCGCCTCGGCCATGTCGACCTGCCCGGTGCGCAGCGCGTTGGTGCGGGCGGTGCCGTCCGCGATGAACCGCGCGTCGATGCCGGACACGTGGGCGAGGCCGCCCCAGTAGTCGTCGAAGCGGTCGAGGGTGGCGGCCGTGGAGCCGGTGACCTCGGTCAGCGCGAAGGGGCCGGTGGCCGTGCCGACCGGGTCGACGCGCCCCTTCTCCTCGTACGCCTTCGGGGAGAGGACGGCGAGGGCGGGGCCGGCGAGCCGCAACGGGAGTACGGGATCGGGCGATTCGGTGGTGACGCGTACGCGGTCGCCGCCCGCGGGTTCGGCGGTGAGGGTGACGCCGGAGAGAGCGGCGGGGGCGGGCTTCGCCTCGGTGGCGCGGGTGAGGGCGGCGGCCACGCGGGCCGGGGTGACGTCGGTGCCGTCCTGGAAGGCGGCCTCGCGCAGGGTGAACAGCCAGCTGCGGTCGCCCTCCCGCTGCCAGGACCGGGCGAGCGCGGGGGCGGCGGAGCCGTTGGCGTCCAGGGAGGTCAGGCCCTCGGTGACACCGAGCCGGCTGAGGACGGTGGCGTCTGCACCGTACGGGGAGAGGTTCTCGGCGGGCGGGAACGCGAGCGCGACGCGCAGCCGGGAACCGGACTTCCCGGTCCGCTCCCCGCTCTCGTCACCGGCGGAGGCGAAACAGCCGGTGAGCAGCGGGGCGAGGGCGAGCCCGAGGAGCAGTCGGGCAGGGCGGGTTCGGTGGAATCGCATCGGGGTCATCGCTCCGTCGCCAGTTCGAAGTGCACGATTCCCTGCCCGCCGCCGGGATCGTCGCGCTCGTCGTGCACGACCTCGCCGAGCGACCGCCAGAAGGCCTCGGCGCCGGGCACGGCGGGATCGGTGTGCAGATATACGGCGCGGTAGCCGCCGTCGGCCGCGGCGAACGCGAGGAGTCCGGCGACGAGGTCCCGGGCGAGACCGCGCCGGCGGTGCGCGGGGCGGACGTAGACGCGGCGCAGTTGCGCGGTCTCGCCGGAGGGGTAGCGCGCGGCGAGGTCGCGCGGGTTCGGCGGGTGGACGGGTCCACGGGAGTCGAGCGCGGCGGTGGCGACGACCTGGGCCTCGGCCGGGTCGAGTGCCACGAGGAGGGTGTGGCGGGGCGGGGCGAGGTAGGCGGCGGCCGGGTCGATGATGTCGGCGTGCCAGCGGGGCACATAGCCGGTGGCGAAGTCGCGGTAGACGGTGTCGAGCATCACGGCACGCGCACCGTCGACGTCGTCCGGGCCCGCCACTCTGATGCAGTAGTCAAGCACTTGCACATCATATGCATTAAGACTCCCACTCTTGATCACCCTCGTGATCGCTCTCGATTTGACAGCCCCGCGGCCGACCCCTAAAACCTAGCCACATGACATTCATTTTCAAAACCGCGAAAGCGGCGGACCGGTAGTGCGCGTCGCGTTCGTCGGCAAGGGCGGCAGCGGAAAGACCACGCTGTCGGCCCTCTTCGCCCGCCACCTGGCCCGCTCCGGCGCCCCCGTGCTCGCCATCGACGGCGACATCAACCAGCACCTGGCCGAGGCCCTGGCCCCCGGCACCGAACCGGTCACCGCCCCACCCCTGGCCGACCGCCTGACCGAGCTCAAGGACTTCCTGCGCGGCACCAACCCGCGCATCGCCTCCCCCGAGACCATGATCAAGACCACCCCGCCGGGGCGCGGCTCACGCCTGCTGCGTCTGCTCGGCGACGACGAGGTGCACGCCCGGCACGTGGTCCGGGCGGGTGGCGTACCGCTGATGGCGACGGGCGAGTTCGCGGAGAGCGACCTCGGGGTGGCCTGCTACCACTCCAAACTCGGCGCGGTGGAGCTGTACTTGAACCACCTCGTCGACACCCCCGGCGAGTACGTGGTGGTCGACATGACGGCGGGCGCCGACGCCTTCGCCTCCGGCCTGTTCACCCGCTTCGACCTCACCGTCCTGGTGGCCGAACCCACCCGCAAGGGCGTCTCCGTCTACCGCCAGTACCGGGACCACGCACGGGAGTTCGGGATCCGGCTCGCCGTGATCGGCAACAAGGTGACCGGCGAGGACGACCTGCTCTTCCTCAAACAGGAGGTGGGCGACGACCTGTTGACCCACCTGGTCCACTCCCCCGCCGTCCGAGCCGCCGAACAGGGCTGCGCGCAGGGCGAGTTGGAGCCGCACAACGTGCATGCCCTGCGTCTGCTGCGCGAGGCCGTGGACTCCTGCTCCCGGGACTGGCCGGCGCTGCACCGCCACGCCGTCGAGTTCCATCTGCGCAACGCGCGGGCCTGGGCTGACCGGGCGACGGGCCTGGACCTGGCCGCCCAGGTGGACCCGAACTACGTACCGGGCCCGCCGGTACTGACCTGACGACCGCCCCACCCCGCTTCACCCCGCCCCAACCCTTCCGACAACCCGACAGGACACCCCTTTTCATGTCTCTCGACGTCTCCCCGAAGCTCCTCGCCGAAGCCGAGCACGGCACCCTCCGCGAGGCGGACTTCGTGGACACGGTCCGCACGTCCCTGCCGTACGCCTACGACCTCGTCGCGGGCCTCGCCGCCGAACTCCACGACGGCACGGCGGAGTTCACCGACAACCAGACCCCGCCGCCGTCCGAGAAGGAACGCGGCCAGCTGCTGCGGGCGCTGGCCAGCGACGCGATCCGGGGCAGCCTGGAGCGCCACTTCGGGGTGGCCCTGGCCTTCCAGAACTGCCACCGGGTGGCGGCGTTCCGGCCGACGGCGCGGGACGGTGAGACGTATGCCAGGTTCACTTCACTGCGGTCCCAAGTGCTGAACCAGTCACCGGAGTTCAGGGACTGCTGACGGGCAGCACCAGCTCGACGAACCGCTCGGCGTCGTCCAGCCACGGCGTGTGTCCGGCGCCGGGCTGGATCACGAACTCGGCGTTCGGGAACAGTTCCGCGTACTGGGCCATCACGTGCGGCGGAGCGGAGATGTCGAACTCCCCGGCGAGAACGCGCACCGGGGAGGTGAAGCCGGCCAGCGCCTCGCGGGTGTCGGCCGGGCCGAAGGCGCCCTCGGCGGCGTAGAGGGCCGCCGCCTCCGCGTTCTTCTCCTTCTCGTCGGCCTCCTCGAAGGCACGTGCCGTCTCGTCCCAACGGGCGTGGGCGAAGGGCGAGATGGCCTGCCAGGAGTCAGGCGTCGCCCGGCCGGCGGTGATCTCCTCCAGAGCGGCGAACGCGGGTCCGAACCACGGTTCGGACCCGCGCAGCCGCGCGACCTGGAGCCGGTCCTCGGCCGTGATCTGGATGCCGACCGCGTAGACACTGGGGGTGACCAGGGTCAGCCGGGAGACGCGGTCCGGGTGCCGGGCCGCGTACAGCGCGGCCAGGTTCGCGCCGGCCGAGTGCGCGAGCAGGCCGATCCGGTCCAGGCCCAGGTGCTCGCGCAGCGCCTCGACATCGTCCACCAGGCGGTCGCAGCGGTACGACGCCGGGTCTCTGGGCACCTCCGACGCGCCCGTGCCCCGGAGGTCCAGCCGGATCAGCCGCCGGTGGGCGGTCAGGCCGCCGAGGGTGCCGAGGTAGGCCGAGTCCCGCATCGGTCCGCCGGGCAGACAGACCAGGGGCGGGCCGTCGCCGGAGGCGTGCGCGGCGAGACGGGTTCCGTCGGATGCGGTGAAGGTCGGCATGGGCGTGAGCGTGTCAGGGGGCCGGATGTGCGGCAACCGAATTCCCGGGCACGGCCCGGCGCCCGCGTGCGGCGAACGGGCCGGTCCGGTTCCGCGCTCCGGACCGGCCCAGCTCTCACTTCTCCTGTTCCACCCGCACCCAGTCCACCTCCGCCTGCACTCCCCCGGCCGCGACCTTGTCGGCGCTCGACTGCGGCAGGCCCCAGTACGGCGTGGTCACCTGGTTCCAGCCGGCCGGATAGGCGCCGCCCAGCGCGAGGTTGAGAATGACGTACTGGTTGTGGTCGAAGACCCATTGGCCGCGCGTCGATTCGAGTTTGTTGCGGGTGGTCTCCTGGACGAGGTTGTCGTCGACGTGGAAGCGCATCGCGGTCGGCGTCCATTCGACGGCGTACGTGTGCCACTGGTCGGCGGTGCCGCCGTTCGGGCAGGTCTGGCGGGCGCCGATGTTGCCGTCGGCGGAGTAGCCGGGGCCGTGCAGCGAGGTGCTCGTCCAGTTCGCGCAGCCGATGTTCTCCATGATGTCGGTCTCGCCGGAGGCCGGCCAGGAGACCGACGGGTTGTCGACGTTGCTGCCGAGCAGCCGGAAGGCGGGCCAGAATCCGTCGCCGACCGGGAGTTTCATGCGGGCGCTGACCTTGCCGTGGGTGAAGTCGAACCTGGTGTTGGTGTCGATGCGGCCCGACGTGAAGTCGTAGGTGCCGCCGCCGGCCTGGGTGCAGCCCTTGCAGTACTTTGCCGCGAGGATCAACTCACCGTTCTGTGTACGGACGTTGTCCGTCGAGTCGACGTACGCCTGGGACTCGCCGTTGACCGGGCCCATCTCCGTGCCGGTCCGCACGACCCGCCACTTGGAGCGGTCCAGGGCGGCGGAGGTGAAGTCGTCGAAGAACGTCGTCCGGTACGTGCCCGACTGGTCGCCGGGGAGGGCCGGGCAGTCGGCGGACGCGTTGCCGCCGGTGCCCCAGACCTGGAACTCGTAGAGCGAGTAGCCGTAGGGCGTGGCGCGTTCCAGGCCGCGCAGGCGGATGTAACGGCCCGTCACCTCCTGGGGGTAGGTGCTCGTGGTGACCGGGCCGCCGGTGCCCGCCGTCTCCGTGCAGAACGGCGGCCAGTCCGTGCCGTTCTACGAGATCTCCAGGACGTATCTCTTGCCGTAGGCCGCCTCCCAGTCGAGGGTGACGCGGTCGACGCGGAGGGTGGTGCCGAGGTCGAGGCGGATCCAGGCGTCGTCGGCGAAGTTGCTGGACCAGCGGGTGGCGCCGTCGCCGTCGAAGGCGAGGCCGGGAGCGGTGCCGGCGTTCTCGCTGCCGGAGGCGGTGACGGCGGCCGGGTTCGCGGCGTAGGCGGCGGCCGCGCGGTCGGTGTCCCAGGTCGCCGCGGCGGCGACCTGCGGGGCGGGGGCGGCGAGGGCCGGGGTGGCGACGAGCAGGGCCAGCGCGGTGAGCGCCGTGAGCAGGGTGCGGGTAGGCATGCGGGTCTCCTTGAGGGCGGA
Source organism: Streptomyces sp. NPDC050549 (assembly GCF_040655035.1). Taxonomy (NCBI): domain Bacteria; kingdom Bacillati; phylum Actinomycetota; class Actinomycetes; order Kitasatosporales; family Streptomycetaceae; genus Streptomyces; species Streptomyces sp. NPDC050549. Next base: position 132,853 of record NZ_JBFAJD010000021.1, on the reverse strand, counting down.
TCTCCTTCGGGGGCGCTCATGCTGACGTGCGCATGACATTGATGGGATCGGCGGGGCCGAGGGGACTCATGGGGCCAACAGGGTTGATGGTGCCCCGGTGGGCGCGGGCTCCCCCGCCCGCACCCACCGGGGCGGTCTCGGTCAGGCCGCGCGCCGGGCCCGGCTGCGGTGGTCGCGGATGATGTCCGCGTACCGGTGGCCGGAGCCCTTGATCGTGCGGACCTGGGTGTCGTAGTCCACGTGGACCAGTCCGAACCGCTTCTCGTAGCCGTACGCCCACTCGAAGTTGTCGAGCAGCGACCAGGCGAAGTACCCGGCCAGCGGGGCGCCCTTGCGGGCCGCCGAGGCGCAGGCGGCGAGGTGCTGGACCAGGTAGTCCTGGCGCTCCGGGTCGTCGACGGTGCCGTCGGGGCGTACGACGTCGGGGAACGAGGAGCCGTTCTCGGTGACGTAGATCCGGCGCGGGTCGTACTCCTCGGTGAGGCGGAGCAGCAGGGTCTCGATGCCGGAGGCGTCGATCTCCCAGTCCATGCCGGTGCGCGGGACGCCGAGGCGGCGCACGGCGCGGGTGAAGGGGGCCGGGCCGGTGGGGTCGTCGGCGACGGTCGCCGGGAAGTAGTAGTTCAGGCCGAGCCAGTCCAGCGGCGCGGCGATCGTCGCCAAGTCGCCGGGCTGTTCCGGGAGTTCGACGCCGTACGTCTCGACCATGTCGGCCGGGAAGCCGCGGCCGTGCACCGGGTCGAGCCACCAGCGGTTGACGTGGCCGTCCTGTCGGCGGGCGGCCTGCACGTCCTCGTCGCGGTCGCTGGCGGGGTACACCGTGGAGAGGTTGTTGACGATGCCGACCCGGGCGTTCGGGGCGGCGGCGCGGATCGCCTGCGCGGCGAGGCCGTGGCCGAGGAGCAGGTGGTAGGAGGCGCGGACGGCCGCGGTCAGATCGGTCCAACCCGGGGCCATCTTGCCTTCGAGGTGGCCGATCCAGGCCGAGCAGGAGGGCTCGTTGAGGGTCGCCCAGTGGGTGACGCGGTCGCCGAGGCGTTCGGCGACGACCGAGGCGTACGCGGCGAAGTGCTCGGCGGTCGCGCGCTCGGGCCAGCCGCCCCGGTCCTGGAGCGCCTGCGGCAGGTCCCAGTGGTAGAGGGTGACGGACGGGGTGATGCCCGCTTCCAGGAGTCCGTCCACCAACTCGTCGTAGAACGCGAGGCCCTTGGGGTTGACCGGGCCGTCGCCGCCGGGGAGCACCCGGGGCCAGGCGATCGACAACCGGTAGGCGTTGGCGCCCAGTCGGCGCATCAGGCCGATGTCCTCGCGCCAGCGGTGGTAGTGGTCGCAGGCGACGTCGCCGTTGTCGTCGTTGTCGATCTTTCCGGGGGTGTGCGAGAAGGTGTCCCAGATCGACGGCGCGCGTCCGTCCTCGGCGACGGCTCCCTCGATCTGGTACGCCGCGGTGGCCGTGCCCCACAGGAAGTCGTGCGGAAGTGCGGCGAAGTCGATGGTCACTGAAGTCCCTTTACGGTCAGCGGAGTTGGTCGGGTCGGTCACTTGACGGCGCCCGCCGTCAGCCCGGCGACGAGATAGCGCTGCAGCAGCAGGAAGCCGGCGACCACGGGCACGCTGACGACCAGCGAGGCGGCCATGATCTGGTTCCAGTACACGTCGTTGAGCGTGGAGTAGCCCTGGAGTCCGACGGCCAGCGTTCGGGTGGCGTCGTTGGTCATCACGGAGGCGAAGAGGACCTCGCCCCACGCGGTCATGAAGGCGTAGACGGCGACCGCGACGATGCCGGGGATCGCGGCCGGTACGACGACCCGCAGCAGCGCGCCGAGCGGACCGCAGCCGTCCACCAGCGCCGCCTCGTCCAGGTCCTTGGGGACGGAGTCGAAGTAGCCGATCAGCATCCAGATGGAGAAGGGCAGCGAGAAGGTCAGATACGTCAGGATCAGGCCGCCGCGCGAGCCGAACAGGGCGATGCCCGTGGCGTTGCCGATGTTGACGTAGAGGAGGAACAGCGGGAGCAGGAAGAGGATGCCCGGGAACATCTGCGTCGACAGGACGGTGACCGTGAAGACGCGCTTGCCTCGGAACTCGTAGCGGCTGACGGCGTACGCGGCGAAGACCGCGATCACCACCGAGCAGACCGTCGCGGCGACGGACACGATCAGCGAGTTCATGAAGTACTTCGCGAGCGGGACCGTCGACCAGATGTCGATGTACGGGCGGACGGTGAGCCCGCTCGGCAGCCAGCGGAACCTGCCCGTGACGTCCGAGAGCGGTTTCAGGGAGCTGGAGAGCATGACGTACACCGGCACCAGGACGAAGCCGGTGAGCAGGGTGAGGAAGATCCGCCGCGACCAGATGAAGGAGCGGGGCGGGGCCATGGGCGAGGTGGGGCTAGACATCGGCGGTTTTCCGTCCGCGTGAGGTGAACACGAGATACACGCCGGTGACGACGAGCAGGAACAGGAGCAGCAGGACCGACATCGCCGAGCCGGTGCCGAAGTTCCAGGTGACGAACGACGCCTGGTAGATGTGCACCGAGATGAGGTCCGCGGACTCGGGAGCCGACCTGCCGAAGAGGACGTACGGCGTGTTGAAGTCGTTGAACGTCCACAGGAACAGCACCAGGACCAGCACCTGGTTGACCGGGCGCAGTGACGGCAGGGTGATGCGGCCGATCTGCTGCAACCGGCCCGCGCCGTCGATCGAGGCCGCCTCGTACAGCTCCTTGGGGATGTTCTGCAGGCCGGCCATCACGATGAGGAAGGCGAACGGCCAGCCCTTCCAGACCGACACGATCAGCAGCGCGTAGAAGCTGTTGTCGCCGATCAGCCAGAACGACGGCTTGTCGGTGAGGTGCAGCTGGTCGTGCAGGACGTGGTTCACCAGGCCGTTGTCGTGCTGGAACATGAACACCCAGGTGATGACGGCCGCGTAGACCGGCAGCGCGTACGGGATGAGAAAGAGCGCTCTCAGAAAGCCGCGGCCGCGGAAGGTGTCCTGCATGCAGATCGCGGCGACCGTGCCGATCAGCCAGCAGAGGCCGACCGACAGCAGGGTGAAGCCGACGGTGACGAAGAAGGAGTGGAGCAGCGCCTTGCCGACCGGGGCGCTGAAGTCCACCGACACCTTGTAGTTGTCGAGGCCGGACCAGGGCGCGGTGCCCCAGTCGCGGATGTAGAACTGGGTGAGCTCCTTGAAGCTCATGACGATGCCGATGACCATCGGCACCAGGTGGACCAGGAGTTCGAGGATCAGGGCCGGCAGGAGCAGCAGATAGGGCAGTCCGATGCGGCGGATCCGTTCGCCGCGCCGCCGGCGCGGGCCGGGGGCCGCCGGGTCGGAAGGGTTCTTCCGCACGACGGCCTCCGGGGTGACAGTGCTCGTCACAGTCGCACTCACTTCGCCGGCATCTGCTGCTGGGCCTTTTCGAGCTCCGCCTTGACGGAGGCGGTGGTGACCGCGCGTCCGGCGGCGGCGTCGGCGAACAGGTTCTTGACGGCCGTGCCGACCGCCGTCTCGAACTGCGACTCGTCGGCGACCTGCGGCAGCGCGGCGGCGCTGGTGGCGAGGGTGTTCTTCAGGACGGCGTTCGCGGGGGTGTTGAACGCGGTGTCCGTCTGCGCGGTCTTCACCGGCGGGATGGAACTGTAGGCGGTGTTGAGGATCTTCTGCTCGGCGTCGCTCGTCATGAACTTCACGAACTTGGTGGAGCCGTCGAGGTTGTCGGTGTTCTTGAAGACGGCGAGGTTGATGCCGGCCACCATCGAGTCGACCTGCGTGCCGGTGCCGGGGGTGCCGGACTGCACGGGTATCGGGGCGATGCCGTAGGCGCTGTCGCTCATGCCCTGCGACTTGAGGTTGGCGGACGCGGACTGCCACATCAGCATCGCCGTCCTGCCCTTGGCGAAGTCGCTGACGGACTGGTTCTGCGCGTACTCGGCGTTGCCGACCGGGATGACCTTGTCCTTGGCCATCAGGTCGACGTACTGCTTGACGGCGGCCACGACTCCGTCGTTGGTGAAGTCGGCCCTGCCGTCGGCGGTGAAGAAGTCGGCGCCGTGCTGCTTGGCGAAGACGAAGGTGTGGTGGATGTTCTCGGAGACGTTGGCGCCCTCGGCGCCGAGGACCTGCTTGCCCTTCGCCTGGATCTTCTTCCCGTCGGCCACCAACTCGGCCCAGGTGGCCGGGGGTTGGGAGATGCCCGCGTCGGCGAAGATCTGCTTGTTGTAGTAGAGCGCGTACGCCATCGAGTACAGCGGGACGGCGGCCGGATCCTTGCCGGTGGCACCGGTCGAGCCGAGCGCGGAGTCCACGAAGCGGTCCTTGCCGCCGATCTTCGCGAAGTTGGCGGCGTTCCACGGCAGGAAGGCGCCGGTGGCCTGGAGCGAGGCGCTCCAGGTATTGCCTATGTTCAGGACGTCGGGGCCCTGGCCCGAAGTCGTCGCGGTCAGGATGCGGTTGAGCAGGTCGGACCAGGGCACGACCTCCAGCTTCACCGTGATGCCGGTCTGCTTCTTGAACTTGTCGAGCTCGGGCTGCAGGACCTTCTTGTCGATCGCGATGCTGGCGCCCTGGTTGGAGGCCCAGTAGGTGAGCGTCTTGGGCGAGTCGTTGGATCCCCCACTCGTGGACGAACCGCCTCCGCAGGCCGTGGCCGCCAGGGCGATTGACATGGTGACGGCGCCTACGGCCGCGGCTCGGATGCTGCGCATACTCCGGGTGTCCCTTCAGGGAATGCACTCACGACTTAATTTAGGACGTGAGTTAAACCTCGGAAGACAGAGGCGTCAAGAGTTTGGACGCCACTCGTCGAACTCGGTCGTACCTCTTGACGGCCGCGTTCACGGAGCTGAAGCATTCCCCCGCGAGAGAGCGCTCCCAACCCCACCGGCGTTCATTTCATGAACAAGGAGAGCCGCCTTATGTCCTCAGTGCGACGCAGAACCGTTCTCGGCGCGGCAGCGGCCGCCTCGGCGCTGGCCGGCCTGCCCACCGCCGCCTCCGCCGCCACCTCCACCCCCACCGCGGTGACACCGCGCGCCCTGCCCGGCGGTGGCGACCTCGGTCCGAACGTCATCGTCTTCGACCCGTCGACGGCCGGCATCCAGGCCAGACTGGACCAGGTCTTCGCCCAGCAGGAGACGGCCCAGTTCGGCACCGGCCGCTACGCCTTCTTCTTCAAGCCCGGCGCCTACTCCGGGCTCAACGCCCAGCTCGGCTTCTACACCTCGATCGCGGGCCTCGGCCTCTCCCCCGACGACACCACCATCAACGGTGACGTCACGGTCGACGCGGGCTGGTTCAACGGCAACGCCACCCAGAACTTCTGGCGTTCGGCGGAGAACCTCGCGCTCGTCCCCGTCAGCGGAACCAACAGGTGGGCCGTGGCTCAGGCGGCCCCCTTCCGTCGTATGCACGTGCGCGGCAACCTCAACCTCGCGCCCAACGGCTACGGTTGGGCCAGCGGCGGCTACATCGCCGACAGCCGGATCGACGGCCAGGTCCAGCCCTACTCGCAGCAGCAGTGGTACACCCGCGACAGTGTGATCGGCAGCTGGCTCAACGGCGTCTGGAACATGGTCTTCTCCGGTGTGCAGGGCGCCCCCGCGCAGAGCTTCCCGAACCCGGTGTACACCACCCTCGCCACGACACCCGTCTCCCGCGAGAAGCCCTTCCTCTACCTCAACGGCACCGAGTACCGCGTCTTCCTCCCCGAGAAGCGCACCAACGCGAGTGGCGTGACCTGGGGCAACGGCACCCCGCGCGGCACCTCGCTGTCGCTGTCCCAGTTCTACGTCGCGAAGCCGGGCGTCACGGCCGCCACCCTCAACCAGGCGCTCACGCAGGGACTTCACCTCCTGCTGACGCCGGGCATCTACCACCTCGACCAGCCGATCCAGGTGAACCGGGCCAACACCGTCGTCCTGGGCCTGGGCTACGCAACTCTCGTCCCCGACAACGGAGTTACAGCTCTCAAGACGGCCGACGTCGACGGCGTACGGCTGGCCGGGTTCCTGATCGACGCGGGCACGGTCAACTCCAACACCCTGCTGGAGGTGGGCCCTTCGGGCACGACGACGGACCACTCCGCCAACCCGACCACCGTCCAGGACGTGTTCGTCCGCATCGGCGGCGCGGGCGCGGGCAGGGCCACCACCAGCATGGTCATCAACAACCGGCACACCATCGTCGACCACACCTGGCTCTGGCGCGCCGACCACGGCACCGGCACCGGCTGGGACACCAACCGGGCCGACTACGGCCTCGTCGTCAACGGCGCCGACGTGCTGACCACCGGCCTGTTCGTCGAACACTTCAACAAGTACGACGTGCAGTGGAACGGCGAGCGGGGCCGCACGATCTTCTTCCAGAACGAGAAGGCGTACGACGCCCCGAACCAGGCGGCCGTCCAGAACGGCTCGATCAAGGGATACGCGGCCTACAAGGTCGCCGACGGCGTGACCGTGCACGAGGGCTGGGGCCTGGGCAGTTACTGCTACTACAACGTCGACCCGACGATCGTGCAGCACAACGGCTTCGCCGCGCCGAACCGGTCGGGCGTGAAGTTCCACGACCTGCTGGTGGTCTCGCTCGGCGGACAGGGCCAGTACGAACACGTCATCAACGAGACGGGGGCGGCGACCTCGGGCACGTCGACGGTCCCGTCCACCGTGGTGTCCTACCCCTGAGGTCGTGGTGGGTGCGGGCCGGAGCTCCCCCTCCGGTCCGCACCCGCCACCGTCACACCCTTGGCGTGATCTCCGCCATCGGCGACCAACCCCCGCCCTCCGTCTCGACGTGGATGATGTCGGGCGTCGCGGCGACGACGTCCGGCATCCACGCGATGGCCGCCTTGAAGTGCTCGGAGCCGACATGGGCGGCGCCGGCCTCCGGGGAGGCGAACGCCTCCAGCAGCACGAAGCGGTTGGGGTCGACCGCGTCGACCGACCACTCGAAGAACAGATTGCCTGGCTCGGCCCGGGTCGCCGCGGTGAACTCGGCGACCCGGTCGAGCCATTCGTCGCGGTACTCGGGGCGGACGGGGAACCGTACGGCGATGAGGATCATGCGATGCTCCAAGAATGTCGGGACGGCACGCGGAAACGTGCCGTCCCGAGCGTGCCTCCCACAGACAGGCGGCGGGAGGTGCCCCACCGTGGACACCTCCCCTACGGGGACGGGCACCGAGTGGTTCACTGCCGCGCCCGGCGCCGGCCTGGGCGAGGAACGTCCCTCGGACCCCGACCCCGACCCCGTCTCCGACTGCCGCTGCCGCTGCCGCTGCCGCTGCCGCGCAACCGCCCCGCGCGGACGGCGAGTTCACCCCGGGCACGCCTTTCCGAGCCCTGGGAACGGGAAGCGGGAGGCGCCCCGCACGGAGACGCCTCCCGCCCGTACGCCCCTACCGGGCCACCGCCGCCCCACCCGGCACCCGCGCGTACCCCGTCGGCCGGGCCGTGAACGTGCCCCGGCCCTGGGTGCGGCTGCGCAACCTCGTCGCGTAGCCGAAGAGTTCGGCCAGCGGCACGGTCGCCGTGACGAGCGCGGAGCCCGTGCGGGTCGTCGAGCCGGTGACCCGGCCGCGGCGGGCGGCCAGGTCGCCGAGGACGCCGCCGACCGAGTCCTCGGGCACGGTGACCGTGACCTCGGCGACCGGTTCGAGGAGGACCGACTCGCAGGCGCGCAGGGCCTCGCGCAGGCCGAGCCGGCCGGCCGTGCGGAACGCCTGCTCCGAGGAGTCCTTCACATGGGTCGCCCCGTCGGTCAGCGTGACGCGCAGCCCGGTCACCGGGAATCCGCCGACCGGTCCCTCGGCGAGGGCGTCACGGCAGCCGGCCTCCACCGAGCGGACGTAATCCTGCGGTACCCGCCCGCCGACGACCGCCGAGCGGAAGTCGAAGCCCGAGCCGGTGTCGTCGAGCGGTTCCACGTCCAGTACGACGTGCGCGAACTGTCCCGAGCCGCCGTCCTGTTTGACGTGCCGGAACACGAATCCGGACACCCCGCGCACCACGGTCTCCCGACAGGCCACCCGGGGACGGCCCACGTCGACCTCGACCCCGGTGGCCAGGCGGATCTTCTCCACCGCGACCTCCAGGTGCAGTTCGCCCATGCCGGACAGGACCGTCTGGCCGGTCTCGGCGTCGGTGCGCACGACCAGCGAGGGGTCCTCCTCGGCGAGCCGGGCGAGGGCCGCCGCCAGCCGTTCGGTGTCGGTGCCGCGGCGTGCCTCGACCGCCGCGGACACCACCGGGTCGGCGACCGCGGGCGGTTCGAGGACGAGCGGGGCGTCGGGCGCGCACAGGGTCGAGCCGGCGCGCACGGACTTGAGTCCGGCCACGGCGACGATGTCCCCGGCGACCGCCCGCTCCAGCCGTTCGTGCCGGTCGGCCTGCACCCGCAGGATGCGCCCGATCCGCTCGGTGCGCCGTGCGCCCGGATCCCACACCGTGTCCCCTCTCTCGATCGCGCCCGAATAGATCCGCAGATACGTCAGCCGTCCGGTCCCCGCCGCACTCACCTTGAACGCCAGTGCGGAGAGGGGTGCTTGAGGGTCGGCGGGCCGCTCCTGTTCACCGCCGTCGTACGTTCCCCGTACCGGGGGCACGTCCAGCGGCGAGGGCAGATACGCCACCACGGCGTCCAGCAGCGGTTCGATGCCCCGGTTGCGGTAGGCCGAGCCGCACAGCACGACCACACCGTCGCCGGTGCGGGTCAGGTCGCGCAGTGCCGTGCTCAACGTCCCTGCGGACAGGGTGGATTCGGCGCAGAACTCCTCCAGCGCGCCCGGATGCAGTTCCGCCACCGCCTCCTCCAGCAGCCGTCGGCGCCGCCGCGCCTCCGCCGACAGGCCCTCCGGCACCGGGACTTCGGCCGCCGGTCCGTCCGTGTCCGGCCACACCAGCGCCCGTAGACGCAGCAGGTCGACGACTCCGGTGAAGCCGTCCTCCGTGCCGATCGGCAACTGCACCACCAACGGCGCCGGATGGAGCCGTTCGCGGATGGAGGCGACGGCCGTGTCGAGGTCGGCGCCCGCGCGGTCCAGCTTGTTGACGAAGGCGATGCGCGGCACGCCGTACCGGTCGGCCTGGCGCCACACCGACTCGCTCTGCGGCTCCACGCCCGCGACGGCGTCGAACACGGCGATCGCGCCGTCGAGGACGCGCAGCGAGCGCTCCACCTCGTCGGCGAAGTCGACGTGTCCCGGCGTGTCGATCAGGTTGACGCGGTGTCCGTCCCAGGCGCAGCCGACGGCCGCGGCGAAGATGGTGATGCCGCGGTCGCGTTCCTGGGGGTCGAAGTCGGTGACGGTGGTGCCGTCGTGGACCTCGCCGCGCTTGTGCGTGGTGCCGGTGAGGTAGAGGAACCGCTCGGTGACGGTGGTCTTGCCGGCGTCGACGTGGGCGAGGATGCCCAGGTTGCGGACGGCGGTGAGCGGGTTGGTGACAGGGCGTTCGGTGCGCACGGCCCGTGGCCTTTCGAGAGTGATTCCGTGCAGGGCGGCGCGATTCCCGTACGAGGAAAGAGAGTTGACGTGTAGTCAGATAGTCAGACGCTCGTCACGGGTGTCCGGTACCGGCCGCGCGGCGGGTACCGGAGGGACGAGGACAGGAGGATCACTGCGGTGCGGTCACGCACGGCGGGCTCCCCTCACTCGTCAACGGTCGTGGCGAGTGTAGAGAAGCCCGGATCGGTGGGGCACCTGATTTATCAGGGGCGGGCGGTCAGGCGCAGGTGGGTACTCCGTCGAGCCAGGCCGGGCCCTTGATGTAGATGTTGGTCATTCAGGCCCTGTAGTCGGGCAGATAGGCCCAGGCGTCGTTGGTGTAGCCGTCGGAGGTGACGACCTCGGCGTGCTTCTGGCACTCGACGCGGACGGTGGTCGAGTCCGGGAAGGCGTAGACGCGGCCGGCACCGACGGAGGGGGCCGTCTTGGTCCAGACGCCGGTGCCCCAGGTCTGGAAGACATGCCCGGTGACGGCACCTGTTCACCGCGCGTACGAAGCCTTGCGTGCGGGCCGCGCGAGCTGAGCTCTCGCGACCGCACGATCGGCTCGCCTACTGGTCGGGGGCGTTGGGGCGGGCGAGGCCGAGGTCGTAGGCGAGGATCACGGCCTGGATGCGGTCGCGGGCGCCGACCTTCGCCAGGACGCGGCCTACGTGGGTCTTCACCGTGGACTCGGAGACGAAGAGGCGCTCGGCGATCTCGCCGTTGGTCCAGCCCTGGCCGATGGCGAGCAGGATCTCGCGCTCGCGTTCGGTGAGGGAGCGGATGCGGGGGTCGTCCGTCGCCGGGGCCGCCACAGGGCCCTCCGGTGAGCGTTTCGGCAGGTGCTGGGCGTAGGCGTCGAGCAGGCGGCGGGTGAGGGCGGGGGCGATGACGGCGTCTCCGGAGGCCACCGCGCGGATGCCGGCGAGGAGTTCCTCGGGGTGGGCGTCCTTGAGGAGGAAGCCGCTGGCTCCTGCGCGCAGCGCCTCGTGGGCGTACTCGTCGAGGTCGAAGGTGGTGAGGATCAGGACGCGGGAGCGGTCGCCCGCCGCGACGACCCGGCGGGTGGCCTCGATGCCGTCCATGCCGGGCATCCGTACGTCCATCAGGATCACGTCGGGGCGCAGTTCGGCGGCCATCCGCACCGCCTCGCCGCCGTGCCCGGCCTCGCCGACCACCTCGGTGTCGGGGTTGGCCTCCAACAGCATGCGGAATCCGAGGCGTTGGAGGGGCTGGTCGTCCACAATGAGCACGGTCGTCATGCCGCTCCCTCGATCACGTCGAGCGGGGTGAGGTCGAGGGTGGCCCGTACCGTCCAGCCGCCGCCGGGGGCGGGGCCCGCGGTGACGGTGCCGTGGTAGAGGGCGGCGCGTTCTCTCATGCCGGCGAGTCCGTGTCCTTGGTCGTGGCTCGGTGCGGGCCCTGCGGTGGCCGTGCCCGGGCCGGTGTCGTGGCAGTCGATGTGCACACGGGTGTCCTCGACGTTCACCGTCAGCTCGACACGCGTGTCGTGGCCCGCGTGCTTGAGGGCGTTGGTGAGGGCCTCCTGCACGATGCGGTAGACGGTGAGCTGGACCCCTCGGTCCAGGGCCGCCGGTTCGCCGCCGGTGCGGTACACGACCTGGGGACCGGCCGCGCGGATCCGGGCGCACAGGGCGTCGAGATCGGCGACACCCGGCTGGGGGCTGAGTTCGGGGGCGTCCGGGGTGGGGCTCTGCACGCGCAACACGCCCAGCATGCGCCGGAGTTCACCGAGCGCCTGGCGTCCGGTGTCGCCGATGAGGAGCAGCGCCTGCTTTCCGCGTTCGGGGGCGAGGTCGGTGGCGTAGGCGCCGCCGTCGGCGAGCGTGATGATGACGGAGAGGTTGTGGCCGATGATGTCGTGCATCTCCCGTGCCACACGGGTGCGTTCGGCGGCGGCGGCGAGCTTGGACCGCTGGTCTCGCTCTACCTCAAGGCGGGCCGCGCGGTCGCGCAGCACGGCGAGCTGGGCGCGCCGGATACGGACCACGAACCCGAGCGCGACGGCTGCGGTGATGGTGCTGAACAGGACGAACAGCGCGTCGAGGACCGGCACTTGGGACGGCAGCCGGAGGGCGAAGAGACCCAGGGCGGCGAGGGTGACGGCGCAGGCGGCGGGCAGTCTGCGCAACTGCCCGTGCAGGACCAGGCTGTAGAGGGAGATCAGCAGGGCGACATCCGCGCGCAGCCAGACCCCCAGCCCGGCCTGGACGAAGAAGACGGCGGCGATCAGCGCGAAGGCCAGGGTCGGCCTACGGCGCCGCCACAGCAGCGGCAGCACCAGACCCAGCTGAAGGGCGATGGTCGCCGGCCAGGGCAGGTGGATGAAGCTGTTGTCGAAGCCGCGCCGCCGGCCGTCGTCGCCGTCCAGCATGTCCGGCAGACAGAACATCAGCACGACCAGGACGATCAGAGCCGTGTCCAGCACCCAGGGGTGGCGCCGGTCGCCCTGTTTGATCCGGCGGCCGAACCGGGACATTCCGCCGGCCACGGGGTGGCTCCACGGGAGGTCCGTCTCCGCGAACAGCACGTGGGCGGGGTCGTCGGGGCTCATCGGTGTCACTGGTCCGGGTTCATGGAGGTCACCTGTCCATTGTGGGGCCGCGCACCGATGCGGCATCCGACCCTTGAGCAGGCCGGATGCCGCGTCGCGGCCGCGGGGGAACCGGCTCAGGCGTCGGCCTTCACCAGCCGGTAGGCGGCCCCGCCCAGCGCGAGCGCCGTCCAGCCGGCGAAGACCAGGAGTCCGGCGCCGGGCGAGAGGGTCGTCGCGTCGTGGGTCAGCGAGAACATCGCCTCGCCCGCGTTGCTCGGCAGATAGGGGCTGATGTTGTCCTGCCAGGAGCTGGGGAGCAGCGAGATCAGTCCGGGCACCAGCATCAGCGAGGCGACCAGCACCGAGATGCCGCCGGCGACCGAGCGCAGCAGTGCGCCCAGCGCGGTGCCGATCACGCCGACCAGGCCGAGGTAGAGACCGGCGCCGAGCAGGCTGCGGACGACTCCGGAGTGCGAGAAGGAGAGAGCGGCGGGGGTGCCGGAGACGATGCCGCTGACGATCGGGAACGCGACGAACACCCCGACGAGCGAGGCGCCGAGCGCGACCACGCCGAACACGAGGGCCTTGGACCACAGCACCGGCAGGCGGCGCGGTACGGCGGCCAGCGTGGAGCGGATCATGCCGGTCGAGTACTCGCCCGCGGTGACCAGGACGCCCAGCACGCCGAGGGCGAGCTGCGCGAAGTTCGTGCCGAAGAGGGAGATGTCGAGCGCGGTGGAGTTGGCGTCGTCGGGCCGCAGATGCCCGCCGTCGTAGGAGGACTTGTAGTGCGCGGCGGCGATCAGGCCGAACGCGATCAGGAACAGCAGGCCCAGACCCAGGGTGATCCAGGTGGAGCGCAGGGACCACAGCTTGGCCCACTCGGAGCGCAGCACGCGGCGCCCGGTGACCCTGTACGGCGGACGGGCCGGCTTCACCGGTGCGGGTGCGGTGCTGTCGGTCGCGGTGATGGTGCTCACGCGGCCCTCCCTGCGGTCTCGACGGTGGTGGTGCCGTGGTACTCGACGGCGTCCCGGGTCAGGTCCATGAACGCCTGTTCCAGGGAGACCGTCCGCGCGCTGAGCTCGAACAGCGGGATGCGGTGCTCGGCGGCCCTGATGCCGATGGCGCGCGCGGTCAGCCCGGTGACGTGCAGTTCCTCTGAGCCGACCTCGCCGGTGATCTCCACGCCGGGACCGGCGAGGACCTCGCGCAGCCGGGCGGGCTGCTCGGAGGCCACGGTCACGGTGTCGCCGCCGGCCGTGCGGACCAGGTCCCGCACGGTGGTGTCGGCCAGCAGCCGCCCCCGTCCGACGATGATCAGATGGTCGGCGACCAGCGCCATCTCGCTCATCAGGTGCGAGGAGACGAAGACGGTACGGCCGTCCGCGGCGAGCCCGGTCAGCAGGTTGCGGATCCACAGCACGCCCTCGGGGTCGAGGCCGTTGACCGGTTCGTCGAGCATCACGGTCGCCGGGTCGCCGAGCAGCGCGGCGGCGATGCCGAGCCGCTGCCCCATGCCGAGGGAGAAGGCCCCGGCCCGCTTCTTGGCCACCGACTGCAGCCCGGTCAGTTCGATGACCTCGTCGACGCGGCGGCGCGGGATGCCGTGCGTGTAGGCCTGCGCCATCAGGTGGTCGAACGCGGAGCGGCCCGGGTGGATCGACTTGGCCTCCAGGAGCGCGCCGACCTCCTGGAGGGGCGCGGTGTGCTCGGCGTAGGGCCTGCCGTTGACCGTGACAGTGCCGGCGGTGGGCGCGTCCAGGCCGACGATCATGCGCATCGTGGTGGACTTCCCGGCACCGTTCGGTCCCAGGAAGCCGGTGACCGTGCCCGGCTTGACGACGAAGTCCAGCCGGTCGACCGCCGTCTTCTCCCCGTACCGCTTCGTCAGCTGCTGCGCCTCGATCATCGCCATCCCTCACGCTCACGTGCCACTGCCCCGTCTGGACACCGGCAACGCTAGGAGGGCGGAGGCCCAGAACCCGTCGTACCGAGGGGCCGTTGCGGGGGCGGGCGTAGTACCGCGGTACGACTGTGTGGCGCGCGTTGTGTACGTTCCCATGCGGCTCACATCGAGTACACCTCTGCCAACTGCGGGAAATACCACCGACACACATATTTACAGCGCCTGTTACCTCTCCTACTGTGAACGTTCTCAGACCCCAACCCGCATGCGCATGTCAGTCGACCCAAGGAGGTCGGGTACCCCGTGAAAATCCCGGGCCGCATAGTGAAGGCCGCCTTGCTGCTGGCCGCAGTCGCCCTGCCGGCGGCGATGCTCACCCCCACGGACGCCGCCGCCGCGAACTCGCTCACGATGCTCGGCGCCGACGTCTCGTCCGCACAGCGCGCGATCGACCTCGGCGCCAAGTACTACGACTCCAGCGGAACCGCCAAGGACCCGCTCGACATCCTCAAGGGCGCCGGCGTCAACTACGTACGTCTGCGGATCTGGAACAACCCCGCCAGCGGCTACAACAACAAGGCGAAGGTGCTGGCCTACGCGAAGCAGGTCAAGGCCAAGGGCCTCAAGCTGCTGATCGACTTCCACTACTCCGACACCTGGGCCGACCCGGGCAAGCAGTACAAGCCCGCGGCCTGGTCGAGCCATGGCATCGGCGCGCTGCAGACCGACGTCTACAACTACACCTACGACGTCTGCAACAGCCTCAAGTCCCAGGGCACCACCCCGGACAGCGTGCAGATCGGCAACGAGATCAACGTCGGCATGCTGTGGGACGACGGCAAGGTCGTCAACAACAACTTCACCAACCTGGGCCTGCTGCTGAAGTCGGGCTACAACGCGACCAAGGCGTGCAACAGTTCCACTCAGGTGATCATCCACACCGCCGACGCGGACAGCGACTCCAACGCCCGCTGGTTCTACGACGGCATCAAGGCGCAGGGCGTCAACTGGGACATCACCGGGCTGTCGTACTACTGCATGTGGCACGGCACGCTGGCCAACATGGGCAGCGTCGTCTCGGACATGAAGTCCCGCTACGGCAAGGACGTCATCATCGCGGAGACGGCCTATCCGTTCACCTCGTCGGACGCGGACAGCACGGCGAACTCGGTCACCTCGGGCTGCTCGGGCTATCCGCTCACCTGGGCGGGGCAGGGCGCGGAGTTCACCGCCGTGCAGAACACGGCGCGCAGCGCGGGTGCGATCGGCGTCTTCTACTGGGAGCCGACCTGGTACGCGGTCGCGGGCAACGGCTGGGACCCGGCCAACATCGCGACCAGCGGCGACGGTTGGGACAACATGGCGATCTTCAACTGGACCGGGCAGGTCAATCCGAACGTGAAGTGGACGCCGTAGCGGGGTAGTCGGACGGCCCACGGACGGCATCGCCCGCTTCCCCGGGCGGTGCCGTTCTCCGTCCTCAGGGCCGATGATCCGTCAGGGCACGGTATACGGCCGCCGACCTGGGGTTGGCGCGGCAGCGCCACACTCCGTGCGGGCAGTAGTCGCTGATGGTCTGGTAGAGCGGGTGCTGCGCCGCCATCCAGGTGAGCATGCCGCGCACGTAGGCGGGGTTGTCGCCGTTGTCGAACAGGCCCCACTCGGGGTAGGCGACGGGCTTGTGGTGGGTGCGGGCGAAGTCGGCCTGTGCCAACAGTCCGTACGGTTCGGTCAGTTGGCCGGTGAAGGGCAGGCCTCGGGGGGCGTCGTAGGCGTCCATGCCGATCACGTCGACGTAGGCGTCGCCGGGGTAGCAGTCGGTCCAGGGGATCGCGTCGCGGCCGCGGTTCGGGGTGAAGTCGAAGCGGAGGCGCTGGCCTGGGACGGATCGCATCGCGGTGACGATGCGCGTCCAGTACCGCTTCCAGGACGCGGGGTCGGGCGCGCAGCGGTGGGTGTAGGTGGTGCCGTTCATCTCCCAGCCGAGGACGATCTCGGTGTCGGGGGCGCCGAGTTGGACCAGTCGCCGGGCGAGCGTGCGGAAGTGGTCGTCGTAGCGGCCGTCCGCCCCGTCACCCAGCTCGGCGCGGACCACGTCGTCGGGGAGGTGGGCCTCGTTGCGGTCCAGCATCGGGACGTTGAGGACCAGCAGGCGGTCCTGGCGGGCCCGGCGCCACTCGGCCCACTGGTCCAGGTCGCCGGTGGCACCCTCGATGCCGGTCCAGGTGTCGCCGGGCAGATACGCGTGGCCGACCCGGGGTTCGGGCCGGCCGAGCCAGGCGCCGAACTCCGCGACCCGGCGGACGGCGTCTGGGCCGTAGCCGACGTAGGCGCCGTAGGCCGTCAGCGGGCCGGACGCGTGTGCGGGGGCCGTCGGCGCGGTCCGGGGCGGGGGCTCGCCACCGGGTACGCAGGCCGGTCCGGCCAGCAGGACGAGTGCGAGGGCGGCGGTGAACAGGGCCGGCAGGCTGCGGCGCGTCCCGTGCGGGGCCACTGGACGCCTCTCCTTCTTCCCGGGGGCGGGGGCGGCGGACGGCTCCGACGCCCGAGCAAGGTACCAGCGCGGGGCAGAGGATGATGTAGCACGCCATTCACGACATGACCGGAGTGCCCCCGGAGCGGGCCGGCGCGAGACGACTCCACGCCCACGCGAAAGGACTGCGCGCCGGGGCGAAAGACCATGCCGCCGTGCGCTTGGCAGAGTCGGGTCCAAGCATGCGGAACCGGTGCGGAACGTGGTGGCGAGCGGTCACCGGCACCGGTGTCCCGACCGGCGACAGGCGACAAAGGATGAGCACGACCTCGAACCCCCAGGTGCAGACAGTCCGCGGGCCCATGGCGGTGGGCGGCCTCGGCACCGTCCTGATGCACGAGCACGTCTTCGTCGTCAGTGAGGAACTCCGGCAGAGTCTCCCGGAGACCTGGGACGAGCAGGAGCGCGTCGACGACGCAGTGACCCGGCTGAAGGCCCTCGCCGCGGCCGGCGTCTCCACTCTCGTCGACTGCACGGTGATCGGACTCGGCCGCGATGTGACGCGCGTGGCCCGGGTCAACGCGCAGGTCGACCTCAACATCGTTGCGGCGACCGGCATTTACACGCCGGCCGACATCCCCGACTTCTTCCGCTACCACGGCCCGGGCACGGTGCTCGGCGGCCCCGAGGGCATGACCGAGCTGTTCGTCCGGGAACTCACCGAGGGTATCGCGGACACCGGCATCAGGGCCGCGTTCCTCAAGTGCGCCATCGAGAACGAGCTCACGCCGGGCGTGGAGCGGGTGATGCGCGCGGTGGCGCAGGCCCATCTGCGGACCGGCGCCCCGATCACTGTGCACACAAGTGCCGTCGCCCGTACGGGACTTGTCGCGCAGCGGGTGCTGCGCGAGGAGGGCGTGGACCTCGGTGCGGTCGTCGTCGGGCACAGCGGCGACACCGCCGACCTGGACTATCTGCGCGAACTCGTCGACAACGGCTCGTACGTGGGAATGGACCGGTTCGGCCTCGACATCCTGCTGCCCGAGGACCAGCGGGTGGCGACCGTCGCCGCGCTCGCGCGGGAGGGCCTCGCCGAGCGGACGGTGCTGTCGCACGACGCGTCCTGCCACGTCGACTGGTTCCCGCCGGGCGTACGGGAGCAGATCGCGCCGAACTGGCACCACACCCATCTCCACGACCAGGTGCTCCCGGCCCTGCGCGCCGCAGGCGTCACCGAGGCCCAGCTCACGACCATGCCGGCCGACAACCCGCGCCGGTACTTCACGCCGGCCGACTCCTAATACTCCAGTTGCACTTCTCCATATGCCCTGGTCGCGGGGCCCTTTCGGAGTCTAGTTGGCTGACGCTGCATCAGGTTGGTGGTGGTTCGTGACTCACTCGATCGGGGCGCGTTGAACCGGTTGTGGATATCGAGAGCGATACCGAAGTCGGTTCATGGGATGCCGAGTTGGAGTCGTTGCTGCTGCGGGTGGGCGAGCGGTTCGGCCGCGTCGAGCCGCGGCGGCGGATGCGGGACTACGTGCGTGGCCTGCTGGGCCCAGTGGGCAGGAAGAACAGCTGGCAGATAGCCGAGCACGCAGGCCATGACACCCCGTATGGGCTGCAACGACTGCTGTCGTGGTGCCAGTGGGACCCGGACGAGATCCGCGACGATCTGCGGGACTACGTGGCCGACCAGCTCGGGCAGCCGGACGGTGTCCTGATCGTGGACGACACCGGCTTCCTCAAGAAGGGCACCGTCTCCGCTGGGGTGCAAAGGCAGTATTCGGGCACCGCGGGCCGTACGGAGAACTGCCAGATCGGAGTGTTCGCCGCCTATGCCTCCGCCAAGGGCCGGGCCCTGGTGGACCGCGAGCTCTACCTGCCCAAGTCCTGGACGGAGGATCCCGACCGGTGCCGTAACGCCCGGATTCCGGAGAGCAAGTCCTTCGCGACCAAGCCGGAACTCGCCCGTGCCATGGTCCGGCGGGCACTGGACTCCGCATTGCCGATCGCCTGGGTGACCGCCGATGCGGCCTACGGGCAGGAGTGGCACTTCCGGCGGATGCTGGAGGAGGCCGGAGTGGGCTACGTCCTGGCGGTGCCCAAGTCGCAGCAGGTCAAGTCGCCGGCTGGAAGCTGGCGCATCGACCATGTCCTGACCGGTGCCCCGGCCGACGCGTGGGAGCGGATCTCCTGCGGTGACGGTGTGAAGGGGCCGCGGGTCTACGACTGGGCTGCGGCGAAGCTGCCCGCCGTGGAGAGTTCGGATCCCGCCCACTGCCGCTGGGTGCTGGCGCGCCGCAGCCTGGCGCGTCCCGAGGAGATCGCGTACTACCTGGCCTTCGCGCCGGCGGACGCCGCCGTCTCCGAGCTGGTTCGGGTGGCCGGCGCCCGGTGGGCGATCGAGGAGTGCTTCCAGGCAGCGAAGAACGAGTGCGGCCTGGACCAGTACGAAGTCCGCCGCTACGTCGGCTGGTACCGGCACATCACCCTGGCCATGCTCGCGCACGCCTTCCTGGCGGCGATGACAGCCCAGGCCCTCGAAAAAGGGGCCGCAGAAACGGTTCGAGCGGCCTCGTTCCCCTCACCGTGGCAGAAGTCCGACGGCTCCTGGACCTTGCCCATCCCCCCTCGGCCCGGCACCTGTCGCCCGCGCGGCGGCTCTACTGGTCCCGCTGGCGCAGACGCCACCAGGCCATCGCCCGCCGCTGCCACTACCGGCGCCGCACGCGCCCCGATCGAGTGAGTCACGAACCACCACCAACCTGATGCAGCGTCAGCCAACTAGACTCCGAAAGAGCCCCGCGACCAGGGCATATGGAGAAGTGCAACTGGAGTACTAGTTCCGGGCGGCGGCCTCGACGAACGTCGTCACCGCCTTGGCGAAGGCCTCCGGTTCCTCCAGGTGCCCGAAGTGCCCGCTGTTCTCCAGGACCACCAGCTCCGAACCCGGGATCAGCGCGTGCAGTTCCTCGGCCCAGCGCACCCCGCAGATGACGTCGTGGCGGCCGACGAGGACGAGGGTCGGCACGGTGAGCGAGCCGAGCGCGGCACGGTCGTCGACGGCGTCCGGGGTGAGGTCCTCGTCGAGACCGGAGATGTAGGTGCCGGTCACCGCGGCCCGCGCGGGACCGAACTCCGCCTCCCGGCCCCAGAAGTCGGCGAAGTACGCGGGGAAGATCCCCCGGGCGACGGCGCTCGTCTGCGTGTCGTCGGAGATGGCGGGGATGCTCTGGAACGCCTCCACGACCTCGGGGAGCCCGGGGTTGTCGGCGTGCCGGGCGGCGAACTCCTGCACCATGCGCATCGCTTCGGCGCCGTGCTCGGGACCGGTCACCGGCGCGCTCTCGTAGAGGATCACGCCGGCGAGGCGGTCGGGGTGGTGCAGCGCGTGGTACTGGGCGACGAACCCGCCGTGGGAGTGTCCGAGCAGGTGCACCTCGGGGACGCCGAGGTGGTCGACGAGCGCCGTGAGGAAGCGGCTGTAGCGGGCCCGGGTGTAGCCGTGCGGGTGGGTGGGCAGCCGGCCGGAGGCGCCGGTGCCGACGGGCTCCGGGTCGACGACCGTGAGGTGCTCCTCCAGCGCGGGCATGCGCAGGTACCCCCAGAAGATACCGGGGCCGCCGGAGTGCGCGACGCACACGGGACCGGTCCCGTGGACGTGGTAGCGCTGCGTGACTCCGTCGATCTCGACGGTGTGCGTTCCGGTGGCGAGCGGGTCGTTCGACGTGGTCATGGGATCTCCCTGGTCCGCGGATGGTGACGACACCGACAGGACGCGAGGGGCGGGGCGAAGTTCGAAACGGATCGAGTGATGCCCGTCACACCAGCAGGGAGTGCGGGACCGGTACCGGCCGGGGGTGGACGAGCCTCAGCCGGTGCACCCGTCCGGCGCCGTCCAGGCTCATCAGCCAGGCCACGGCGGGCGGGCAGTGCTCGGGGTCGTCGTCGGGGTTGCTGATGTCCATCTCCCAGACGACGAGGGACCGGCCGGCCACGGCGTGCGCGAGGTGCTGGCGTACGCCGGCCTCCAGGTCGCACTCCATTCCGCGCACCAACAGGCTTCTGCCGCCCACCGGTTCACCGCCGCGGACCAGCGCGGCCTCGGGCGACCAGCGTTCGGTGACCAGCTTGCCGAAGTGTCCGCGCTCGGCGGCCTCCAGGGTCTCCCGTGCTTCGGCGCGGCTGGCGCGGGTGCGGCGGCCCGCGTCGCCGTGCGGGGCGTCCGCCGTGGCCGCGAGGGCCAGCGCGAGCCTGGCCCGGCCCTGGCTGAGCCGGCTGCGGACGGTGCCGACGGGGACCCCGCAGGCCTCGGCTATCCGCTCGTACGACGTGACGCCGACGCTGAAGTGCCGCAGCACCAGCGGCAGTCGAAGCGCGGGCGACAGCTGCTCGACGGCCTCCCAGATCCAGTCCCGCATCGTGTGGTGCTCCAGCCAGCGTTCCGGGCCGGACTCCGTGGCGGGCACGTGGTGGTCGTCGAGCGGCCGGTGGTCGGCGGCGCGGCGCAGCAGCGAGCGGGCGGTGTTGCGCACGATCATCCGCAGCCACGGCCCCACGGCCTCCGGGTCGCGCACGTCCCCCACCCGCCGCAGCGCGGTCAGCGCCGCGTCCTGCATCACGTCGTCGACGTCGGGCCCCGGCCCGAGCACACTCACCGCGACCGCCCGCATCCCGCCCCGGTGCCGCTCCAGCAGCAGCCCCAGGGAGGCGACGTCACCGGCCTGCGCGGCCAGGGTGAGCGCCGCGTCCTCGACGCGCGTGATCTCGCCCGTGCTCCGGCTGCTCATGCTGTTCCTCTTCCGGCGTGCCCGTCGTCCCTACGAACGTAATGGGCGCGCCTCGTGACGTCACATCGCGGGGTGGTCCGGCCGGACCGGTCCAAGTTCAGGCCTCCGTCAGGTCCCGGACGGGCGCCGGGGCGGACGCGGCCACGACGTGGGCGCTGTGCCGCCTGAAGGAGACGAACTTTGGTGCCGGCCTGGAGCAGGTTCGCGCAGGCCGGCGCGGTCCACAGGCCCCGCAGGCCGGTGGCGTCGGCGATCGGGACGGCCAGTGCCGCCAGCACGCCGAACCACACCGCCGTGGACACCAGGCTCGGCACGGTGCGCCGCAGCCCGACGAGTCCGAAGCCCGCGACGGCCTGCAGGGCGTCGCCGACGACCACCGCCAGGACCAGCGGCAGCAGGTGTACGACCTGGTCGGCGAGGTCCGGGCTCCTGGTGAACCGGTCGATCACCGGGCCGCGCAGCACCACCAGGGTGGCGCCGAGGACGAGGACCGCGCTCAGGGCGACCGCGAACCCCGCGTCCACCGCGCGCCGTGTGCGGGCGAGGTCGCGCTCCTCGGCGTAGCCGGCGATCAGCGGCACCGTGGCCTGGCCGACCGCGACCGCGGCGGTGAAGACCACGTTCACCAGGGACTCGGCGACGCCGTGCACGGCGGCGCTGCCGGTGCCGATACGGGCGGCGGCGAAGGTCAGCACGCCCAGCACCGAGAACTTCACCAGCACGGTGGCGCCGAGCGGCAGACCGACCCGGGCCAGCCGCAGCACCTGGCGCGGATCGGGCCGCCCGGGCCGGATCGGGCGGCCGGCGAGCACCGTACGGCGGCGCAGCGCGTACTGGTTGAGACCGGCCGCGACCAGGCTGGAGGCGAGCATGGCCAGCCCTGCCCCCGTCAGTCCGAAGCTGGGCAGCGGTCCCGGTCCGCCGACCAGCAGTACCGACAGCGTCACGGACACGGCGGTGCCCACGAGCCCGGACCGCATCACCTGCGCCGACCGCCCGAGCGCGACGAGGACGGAGGAGGCCGAGGAGTTCACGGCGATCAGCAGCACGCTGCCCGCCGACATCCAGGGAAACGGGCCCAGTTGGCCGAGGATGCCGTCCGGGACGCCGAACGCCCCGCCGAGCAGCGGCACCGCCGCGACCGCCGCCGCGCAGACCCCGCCCACGGCGAACGCCAGCCACATCCCGGCGCGCACCAGCGGCAGCAGTCCCTCCGGATCGTCCCGGTGCGGCGCGACGAACGGCATCACCCCGCGCAGCGCGCCCGCCACGGTGGCGGTGGCCGGGCCGAACACCGCGATCGTCACGGCGAACGCGGCCAGCGACACGGTGGCGTGCCGGCCCAGCAGAGCGGTGTCGACGAGCGAGCCGGCCGAGGAGGCGAGCATGGTCACATACAGCGGTGCGGCGGCCCGGGCGATGGTCAGGAAGGCACCGCGCTCGCCGACGGCCGCACAGCTGCCCTGCCCCGCGGTCCGGTTGCCCACTACCGCCACACCCGCTCCGCCACCCGCCGGAAGTTGCCGCCCAGGATCGCGGCGACGGCGTCCTCGGGATATCCCCGGCCGCGCAGCGCGTACTCGACGGTCAACAGGCTTTCCGGCGGCATGAATTCGATCGCGCCCCAGCGGGTGTAGCACTCGGGGTACAGCTCCGGGCTCTGTTCGAGCATCGTGTTGAAGTCCCCTTCGTCGAACGGGTAGTCGGTGGACACCCCGACGTGTTCCGGCCCGACGAGGTCGACGGCGTGGTCGATGTGCCGTACGAGGGCGTCCACGGAGGCGTCGTTGGCGCCGAGGAAGATGCCGACGCCGGTGATGCCGACGACCCCGCCCGTGGCCGCGCACTCCCTGGCCTGCTCGTCGGTGATGTTGCGGGGGTGCTCCCGCACGGCGCGCATGCCGGAATGGCTGTAGACGACGGGGAGTCGGGACACCTCGCACAGGTCGAGGCCGGTACGGGCACCGCAGTGCGAGCCGTCCACGACCATGCCGACGGCGTTCAACTCCCGTACCAGCGACCGCCCGTAGCCGGTGAGTCCCTCGTCGACCGCGTCGAGGCAGCCGCCGCCGGCCGCGTTGCGGGTGTTGTAGGTCGGCACCATGGTGCGCACTCCGAGGTCGTAGAAGTGCCGTACGCGGTCCAAGTCCCCTTCCAGCGGCCCGGAATCCTCCAGGTCGAAGGCGACCGCCACGCTCCCCGCGCGCACGGCGTCGTCGATGTCGTCGACGGTCGCGACCAGGCGCAGCCGGTCGTCCGCGGCGATCCGCTCCCGCCAGCTCGTCAACAGGCCGGTGACGTCGTCGGCACTGTGCGGCGCGTAGCCGACGTTCACGGAGACGAAGCTGCCGCCGGGTCTGCGGTAGCGGGCCAACTCGCCGACATCGGCGCGCCGTTCGAGCGGCAGGCAGCAGTGCTGCTCCCAGAGCAGGGGCGGGCGGCGGGGCGGTGGGGTTTCGTTCGGCACCGTACCGATCATGCCCGTGCCCGGGCTACGGCGTCGAGGGCGGCCCCGTCGTGCCGCGCACCTGGAGGGACGGCGGCGACAGGACGGTCGAGCCCGGGCGGGCCGGGTTCGCCATCCGGTCCAGGAGGTGCTCGGCGGCGCGGCGGCCGATGTCGTGGCTGGCGTTGTCGACGGTGGTGAGCCACAGGTGTCGCAGCCGCGCGAGATAGGTGTTGTCGTAGCCGACGAGGGAGAGGTCGCGCGGCACCCGCAGGCCCGACTCCTCGGCGGCCGAGAGGGCGCCGACGCAGGCGATGTCGTTGAAGGCGAAGACCGCGGTCGGCGGCTCGGGGGCGTTGAGCAGCCGGACCATGGCGCGGTAGCCGCCCTCCTCGGTGAGATCGCCCTGCTCGACCGTGGCGAGGTCGGTCAGGCCGTGTTCGCGCACGACCGTCTCGAAGGCGGTGCGGCGCAGTCCGCCGACGACGCCCTGTCCGGCGATGTGGGCGATGCGGCGGTGGCCGAGGTCGACGAGGTGCTCGGTGGCCAGGCGCGCGCCGTGCGCGTCGTCGCCCGCGACCACGTCGACGTGCGGCAGCACGGGCTCGCGGGCGCCGGCGACCACGGTGGGGATGTGGCCGGCGGCGGCGCGCAGCTCGTCCGTGGCGGTCAGGGTGCCGACCGCCACCAGTCCGTCGACGCGCAGCTCGGTGAAGGTGCGGGTGAGGTCGTCGCCGAGGCGCCGGTTGAGGCGGCCGTCGGCGAGGAGCATGTGCAGGCCGCGTTCGTGCAGGCGGGAGCCGAGGCCGTCGAGAAGCTCCACGAACCAGGGGTTGCGCAGGTCGTTGAGGAGGACACCGACCGAGCGGGTGCGGCGCTCGCTGAGACTGCGGGCGGCGGCGTTGGGCCGGTAGCCGAGTTCCTCGACGGCGGCCAGCACGGCCTGCCGTTTCTCGGGCCGGACCTGCTCGGAGCCGCGCAGCACCAGGGAGACCAGCGACTTCGACACACCGGCGTGTTCGGCGACATCACGGATGGTCGGTGCTCTCATGGTTGGACCGTTCCATGCGCTCCGGCCGGCTGTCAAAGGCATCTAAAGGTATTGACATAAGGACGTACGCGTTTCAGGGTGGCGGGAACAGCTTCTGGACCGGTCCAAAGAAGGGCAGTCATGGTGACCTCGCTCGGTGTAGCCGTCGTGGGCTTCGGATGGATGGGGCGGGTGCACACCCAGGCGTACGCCCGTGTCCCGCACCACTTTCCGCAGCTGACCGTGCGGCCACAGCTCGTGTCGGTCGCCGAGGACGTGCCCGGGCGGGCCGAGCAGGCCGCCGAGCAGTTCGGCTTCGCCTCCACCACCCGCGACTGGCGCGAGGTGGTCGCCGACCCGCGCGTGCAGGCGGTGAGCATCACCGCGCCGAACTTCCTGCACCGCGAGATCGGCGTCGCGATGGCCGAGGCCGGCAAGCACATCTGGATCGAGAAGCCGGTGGGCCTGTCGACCGCGGACGCCTCCGCCGTGTCCGACGCCGTCACCAAGGCCGGCGTCCAGGGCGCGGTCGGCTTCAACTACCGCAACGCGCCCGCCGTGGAGGCCGCCCGCGACCTGATCGCCTCCGGCGAACTGGGCACGGTCACCCACATCCGGGTCCGCCTCTTCAGCGACTACGCCGCCCACCCGGACGGCGCCCTGACCTGGCGCTACGAGCTGGAGCGCGGCGGCCACGGAGTCCTCGGCGACCTGGCCTCGCACGGCGCCGACCTCGCCCGCTTCCTCCTCGGCGACATCACCGCCCTCGCCGCCGACACCGCGATCTTCCTCCCGCAGCGGGCCCGCCCCACCGGCGCGACCGCGGGCCACGCGCTGGCCACGGGCGGCGAGTTGGGCCCGGTGGAGAACGAGGACTACGTCAACTGCCTGCTGCGCTTCGCCTCCGGCGCCCGGGGTGTCCTGGAGGCCTGCCGGGTCTCGGTCGGCGAGCAGAACAACTACGGCTTCGAGGTGCACGGCACGAAGGGCGCGGTGTTCTGGGACTTCCGCCGGATGAACGAACTGGCGGTCAGCCGCGGCACCACGTACCAGGACCAGCCCGTCACCACCGTGTATGTCGGCCCGGGCGACGGCGAGTTCGGCGCCTTCCAGCCGGGCGCGGCCAACGCGATGGGCTACGACGACCTCAAGGTGATCGAGGCGTACCGCTTCCTCCGTTCCGTCGCCGAGGGCAAGCCCTACGGCGCCACACTGCCGGACGCGGTACGCAGCGCGGCGGTACTGGACGCCATGGTGCGCTCCGTCGAGAGCGGCGGCTGGGCGAGCCCGGCACAGAGCGGCACCCGCTTGAGCCCGGCGTGAGGGGCGCACACTCCGGCCGGCCCGCACGCCCCTGCACTGAGCCACCGGCGCGATCTCGCGTCCACCCGCCGGACTCGACTACCGTTCACGCTCAGGAGTCACTCGCCTACGCTGTGGTGACCGGTTGGCGGACGGGTATGGGGGCGGCATGGGATACGGCTTCGGACAGCGGCGCGGCGGTCAACTCCCCGTCGAGTTGACCAGCTTCGTCGGACGCACCGGCGAACTCGCCGCGCTGCACGCCGAGTTGGCGCGCTCGCGGCTGGTCACGCTGGTCGGCCCGGGCGGTGTCGGCAAGAGCCGTACCGCGCTGCGGGCGGCCCGCGCGGCCACGGACCGGTTCGCCGACGGGGTGCGGCTGGTGGAGCTCTCCGCGCTGCACGACCCGGAGCTGGTGCCGCCGACCCTCGCGGGCGTGCTGGAGCTGCCCGAGCAGTCCGGCATGACGCCGTTGGACGCGATCGTGGAACACCTGCGCGGGCGGCGGATGCTGATCGTCCTCGACACCTGCGAGCACCTGGTCGACGCGTGCGCGATGCTCTGCGACGTCCTGCTGCGCGAGGCCCCAGGACTGAGCGTGCTCGCGACCAGCCGGCAGCCCCTCGACGTGCCCGGTGAGCGCTGTCTGCCGATCGCCCCGCTGGCCCGCGCCGACGCCGTCGACCTGTTCACCCAGCGGGCCGCCGCCGTCACCGGCGGTCCCGCCCTCGACGGCGCCGACCGGGAGCACGCCCTCGCACTCGTCGACCGCCTCGACGGCATCCCCCTCGCACTCGAACTGGCGGCCGTACGGCTGCGGGCCGTACCCCTCTCCGAACTCGTCGCCCGCCTGGACCGCCACTGCGAGGTCCTGACCGGCGGCCGGCGCACGGCCCTGACCCGCCACCAGACCCTGCGCGCGGCCGTCGACTGGTCCTACGACCTGTGCACACCCCAGGAGCAACTGCTGTGGGCGCGGCTGTCGGTGTTCGCCGGTTCCTTCGGACTGACCGCCGCCGAGCGGGTGTGCGCGGGCGGTGCGGGCGTCCTCGGCGGCGAGGAGGTCGTCGAGGCGCTGATCGGCCTGGTCGACAAGTCGGTCGTCCAGCGTCTCGGCGAGGACGGGGCCCGCTACCGGCTCCTTGACACCATCCGCGAGTACGGCGCCGGACGGCTCGCGGAGACCGAGGACGCCGAGGCCGTACGGCACCGGCACTTCGCCCACTACGACGAACTCGTCGGCCGTTTCTGGGACGGCCTGGTGGGCCCGGCGCAGGTCCCGCTGCACCACGCGGTGCGCGCGGAGATCGCCGACGTACGGGCCGCCCTGGAGTACGGCTGCGCGACCGAGGGCCGGGCCGCGGACGCGCTGTGGCTGGCGACCCGGCTCGGGGCGTACTGGCGGGCGGCGGGGACGCTGTCCGAGGGCCGGTACTGGATCGACAAGGGGCTTGGACCGGTCCAGCAGGACTCCCCCGCGCGGGCCTGGGCGCTGTTCATGACCGGGGTGTTCGGGGTGTGGACGGCGGATCTGGAGACGGCGTCGGACCGGTTCCCGCAGGCCCTCGACGTGGCGCGGCGGGTCGGCGAGAGCCGGGTGGAGCTGTTCAGCGAGGGTTATCTGGCCGCCCTGCGGGTGCTCGGCGGCGCCCTGGAGGAGGGGATGGCGGCGCTCGACGCGGTCCGGGCGCGGATGGTCGCGGCCGACGACGCACTGGGCATCGGCGTCGTGCACTACGAAGGGGCCCTGCTGTACGGGGCGTTGGGCTTCACGGACCGGGCACTGGAGTGGTGCGAGGCGGGGCTGGCGTATCTGGAGGGCCGGGGCGAGCGCCAGTTGTACGGGTCCACGCTCACCGTCCAGGGCGTCATCCTGTGGCTCGTCGGACGGCCCGAGGAGAGCGCTGTCGCGCTGCGCCGGGGCCTGGAGGCGGCGAGCGAGATCGGAGAGGTGCTGGTCGCGGCGCTCGCGTCCCTGGGGCTCGCCTGGCACGCGGCCGGACAGCAGCGGTACGTCAGGGCCTGCTGGCTGCTGGGCTACGCGGAGCACGCGCGCCGGCTCGGCGGCGACCCGGTGGGCATGCTGCCCCGGCTGCTGGAGGAGCAGGAGGCCCAGCAGCGGGCGGTGCGTGCGGCACTGGGCGACGAACTCCACGAGCGGTGGCGGGAGGCGGGGGCCCGGATGTCGGGCCGGGAACTCCTGGACGCCGTGAGGGCTGACGCGGACGAACCGCCCGGTGTGCCCGCGGCCCGTCCCGGCAGCTCGGACGGCCGCCCCGCCGATCCCCTCACCCGGCGGGAACGCGAGGTCGCCGCGCTGGTGACCCGGGGCCTGTCCAACCGGGAGATCGCCGAACGCCTCGTCATCTCCAAACGCACCGTGGACGCCCACGTGGAGCACATCCTGGCCAAGCTGGGGATCGCCTCCCGTACCGAGATCCTGGCCCCGGCACAGGCGGATGGCACCTCGACGGCGTAGGTATCGGGGTGTTTCCGCATACCTAGGTACGCCCCGCGCGGCCCGCGCCGGCGACTGGGTGCACCGATCTCCTGCAGTTCACGCCCCCCGCACCCGCCCGCTGCCGCAGGCTGGTCGCACCGCCAGGGGAACGGAACGTCGCGGGCGCCGGCAGTGTTGGTCAACCCCACGGCTGTCATGGCAAGGCGCCCGTCACCGCACCTCCCCTGGCGGTACTCACATGGGGCTGCCCCTGTCGGCGGGGGCAGCCCTCGGACACCGTCGGTCAGCCGCGCCCGGCCCGCTCTTACATGGTCTTGGCGGTGGCGCCCAGGATCTCGCCGTACATCTTGGTCGGCGTGAAGCCGTCCAGCGCGCTGTTGACCGAGACGAGGGTGCCCTTCCCGGTGGCCTCGTCGAAACCGGCGAGCCAGGGTCCGCCGCTGGAGGCGCCGGTCATGTCGCAGGGGATCATCTGCTGGCCGTTCTCCTTCTTCTCCGTGCCCACGCAGCGCAGGAGTTCCTCGCCGAGCTGCGGGTGGGTGGCGGGGCAGCCGAAGGACGAGATCTTCCCGCCGACCGCTCGATTGAAGGCGACGGGCGTCCCGCCCACGACGTCCGTGAGCCTACGACCGCTCTTGTTCGCGTCGACCACCATCGCGGCCACGTCGTCCGTGGCGTACTCAGCAGTAGAGGTTGGCCCCCGTGCTGGTCCCGAGGATCGACGTGAACCGCTGGTAGGCGTCCACGCGGCTCTGCACCTGGGCGGGGTTCTTGCCGTCGCACTCCACCGAGCCGTTGATGCTGCGGATGGTCTGGCCGAAACCGGCGCCGTTGACCATCGCGTTGTGCGGGGTCATGGAGCCGGGGCCGCTCTGGGTGTTCCAGTACCAGAGCGCGGTCTTCCAGGCCACGGCCGAGTCGTTCTGCACCAGCCACGGATTGTTGAGCAGATCGATGCCGAGCGCGTCGCCCGCGGCCTTGTAGTTGAAGTTCCAGCTGATCTGCAGCGGTCCGCGCCCGTAGTAGGCGGACTGACCGGCCGGGCAGCCGTACGGCTCGTTCCAGTTGCAGTACGTCGGGTAGTTGGCGGTGTTCTGCTCGACTATGTACACCAGCCCGCCCGTCTCGTGGCTGACGTTGGCGAGGAAGGCGGCGGCCTCCTGCTTCTTCGTGGTGTCGCTGCCGGTGTCGGCGAAGCCCGGGTAGGCGCCGAGGGCGGCGGTGAGACCGCTGTACGTGTAGAAGGAGTTCCGGCTCGGGAACATCTGGTTGAACTGCGCCTCGCTGACGACGAAGTTGCCGACGGGCGTGCCCGAGCCTCCGTCGCAGGCGTACGGCTCCCAGAACCAGGTGCTGATGACCGGGTCGTAGCCCGGGTTGTCGTGCTCGGCGATGTACGCGTTGCCGTCGGTGTAGCGGACGATCTGGCCGGTGACGTACAACTGGCCGGCCACCCAGTTGGGATAGCTGGAACAGGACGCGGCGGACGCGCCGGCGGCGGGGAGGACCACGGGCGTAAGGCTACCGAGGACGAGTGCGGTCAGTACTGCGGCGATGCGGCGTCTCGACACAGGGTTCAACTCCTCTGTGGAGCACGGCCGTACCCCGCCAAGGGCAGGGCGGAGCGGAGCCTTTGTGCGCACGGGCCGGTCGGACCGGTCACGACGTGGGGGGCGGCCGTGGTGGGGGATGATGCCACTCACTGAACCGCATTGGTATGTACCAGTCAAGGGTGTAGACCAGTCAACCCCACACCCGGGCAGCCCGGTTGCGACCGGCCCGCGCCACGGAGGCCCGCGTCACCTGCGCAGAGTCGTCACCTCCAGGCCCGGGGCGCCGGCGATCTCCGCCTCGGTGAAGCGCTCGGCGACCCACTGCTTGCGCGAGAAGAGGCGGGTCTGGTCCGAGAAGTGGGGTGACGTCGGGTTCGCCGACTCCCCGTAGGTGAGGAGGGTGTGGGCGCGGGGCCCGTCGGGGGTCAGCTCGACGGTCATCAGGAAGCTGCTGCCGAAGGCGCCGGCGGTCGGGGTGCCGGTCCCCGAGCCGGGTCCCGCCTCCACGACGTCGAAACAGCCCGCGTCGCAGCCGGGCAACGGGACACCGGCCCATTTCTGTACGGCGCCGAGCTCGACGTCGACCGGGAGGTCACGGGCGGCGAGCTCCTGGACGGCGTCGGCCAGGGCGTGTTGGACGCGCGGGTCCTCGCCGTTGAATCCCCTTGGTGTGGTGAGGGGTCGGGCGGGGTCGTAGGCGACCCGGCGCCAGGTGTCGGGCGGGCCGCCGTCGAGGAGGCGGTTGTAGAACGTGCTCCAGAGCACGATGCCCCGGCTGGTGGTGTCGGCGCGGGTGTCCCAGCGGGCGAGTGCGGCGCAGGCCCGCGTCACGTCGACCTCCGTGCCGTCGGTGGCCGTCAGGCTCGGGTGGGCGCGGCACATGGCGACGATGTCGTCGCGGCCCGTCTCGGCGGACAGGACACGGTTGCCGAACATCGAGGCGCGCAGGGTCGCCTCGGTGAAGCCCGGGGCGCCCAAGCCGTCCGTGCCGTCCCGGCGTTCGGCGATCATGCGGAGTCCGAGCTGGGCCCGCCCGTCGAGGTGGGGATCGGTGTCGTACACGCCCGGGAGTCCGGTGATCGGCGCCTCCGGATTGACGTACTGGGGGCCGTTGTTGGAGTTGGCGACGTAGTCGGTGCGGACCGACTTCGGCTGGTGGGAGGGGCCGTAGAGGCCGGGCACGAGCGTGTCGGGGTCGCTGCCCCAGGCGCAGGCCGACGTCGAGCCGTCCAGGGCGGTGGGCCCTTCGTCGGCCTCGACGGTGCAGCGCTTCAACTGCCCGTCGGTGAGGTGCGGCACGGCCGAGGAGTCGGTGAAGTACGTGGCACCGCTGGTGTCGGCCGCGAGGGTGTAGGTCCAGGGGACGCCCTGGTAGGTGTCCTGGGCGGCGCGGAGTTGACCGAGGGTGCGCGCCTTCCCCATGGCAAGCCAGGTGTTCATGGAGCGCAGGTTGTCGGAGTTGGCGTCGCGGATCGCGTAGGCGGTGGTCGTGGTCCAGCCGGACGACAGGACGGAGCCGAACCGCGAGGTGTACAGGGTCCGTTCGACGGTCGACAGTCCGCCGTCCGCGCCGCGTACGGTGACCGGGACCGTACGGCGTTCCATCGGAACGGCCTTGCCGTCGAGCAGATAGCTGGTCGGGTCACCCGGCACGAGTCTGAGGGCGTAGAAGGAGTCGTGCTGCGCGTCGCTCGCAGTGTGCGTCCAGGCGAGGGTGCTGTTGTGGCCGATCTCCACCAGCGGGGTGCCGTAGAGGCCGGCGCCGGACACGTCCAGGGTGCCGGGGATCGTCAACTGCACCTGGTAGAAACGGAAGTTGCCGTCGGCCCAGGGCAGGTGCGGGTTGGCGAGCACCATCGCGTTGCCGGTGCGGGTGGCGTCCCGGCCCAGCGCCCAGCCGTTGCTGCCGACGTCGGCGGAGGCGAGGCCGAGACCGGCGAGGCCGTTCCGGGAGGCAGTTGTCGTGGCCGTCGAGGCAGGGGTGGTCGAGGGTGCGGAGGCCGTCGGGGGCTGTGCGTCGCCGATGTCCGGGGCCAACGGCACTGTGCCGGTCACCCTGTTGACGTCGTAGACGACATTCCACAGGTCGAGCGCGGTGATCGGCCGCACCCAGGGCTTGCCCTTGCAGCGCGCGTCCGGCAGCCGGTCGACTCCGGTGTCCCGGAGATAGCGGTTGTACCCGGCGGCGTACCCCTCGACCATCCGCCGCAGCTCCGTCGTCGGCCCCAACGGCGCCTTCTCGCCGAGCAGTCGGCGAACCGTCCCGGCGCGCAGCTGTCCGCCGTAGTAGGTGTCGCTCGCGAGATCGGCGCCCGTGCCGGAGTCCCCGTCGGGCCCGAAGAACCGGGACCGCTCACCCCGCAACGTCACCACCTGGTCGGCGAGTTCGCACACGTTGTCCTGCGCGAACGCATACCCGTAGCCGTAGCCGAGCCCGTCGAAGTCCTGGGCCAGGATGTGCGGTACGCCGTACTCGGTCCGGCTGATCCGGACCGTGTGCCCGCCGTCGGCCACCGTCGTGGCGGCGGACGCGGGAGCGGGGGCGGGCAGCAGGGCCATGGTGGCCGAGGTGAGGCAGAGCACGGCTCCGAGGACCGCCGACCTGCCTGACAACAAACGTCTGTGACGCTTCGTCAGTTCTCCGGTTTCACGCATGCCCGCCACCCTGCAGGGCGAACGGCGAGACGGCATCCCGCCCTCGGCGGATTTCCGGACGGCCTGTCAGCCTCGGGATGTACACCTTGAGGCCCGGCACAGCACGGCGCCCCGGTCGGGCTGTTGCCCGACCGGGGCGCCGGGACTCACCGCTTACGGCGTTCCAGTACTGCCTAGTACTGCTCGGTCTCCACGAACCGCGTGTCCGCGTCGTTGGTGGCGAAGGTGTCGACCGCGGCGGTCGGGTCGAATCCGGGCGGGCTGTCCTTCAGGCCCAGACCCAGACCGGCCAGCTTCGCCTTGACCTCGTCGATGGACTTCGCACCGAAGTTGCGGATGTCCATCAGGTCGGCCTCGGAACGCGCCAGCAGTTCGCCCACGGAGTGGACGCCCTCGCGCTTGAGGCAGTTGTAGGAGCGGACGGTGAGCTCCAGCTCCTCGATCGGCAGCGCCAGATCGGCGGCCAGGGCGGCGTCCGTGGGGGACGGGCCCATGTCGATGCCCTCGGCGTCGATGTTCAGCTCGCGCGCGAGACCGAACAGCTCCACCAGGGTCTTGCCGGCCGACGCCATCGCGTCACGGGGACGCATCGCCTGCTTGGTCTCGACGTCGACGATCAGCTTGTCGAAGTCGGTGCGCTGCTCGACACGCGTCGCCTCGACCTTGTACGTGACCTTCAGCACCGGCGAGTAGATCGAGTCGACCGGGATCCGGCCGATCTCCTGGCCGACCTGCTTGTTCTGCACGGCGGAGACGTAGCCGCGACCGCGCTCGACGGTCAGCTCCATCTCCAGCTTGCCCTTGCCGTTCAGCGTGGCGAGGACCAGGTCGGGGTTGTGCACCTCGACACCGGCCGGAGGCGCGATGTCGGCGGCGGTGACCAGACCCGGACCCTGCTTGCGCAGGTACATCACCACGGGCTCGTCCTGCTCGCTGCTGACGACGAGCTGCTTGATGTTGAGGATCAGGTCGGTGACGTCCTCCTTGACGCCCGGCACGGTGGTGAATTCGTGCAGGACACCGTCGATGCGGATGGACGTGACCGCCGCACCCGGGATCGAGGAGAGGAGCGTACGGCGGAGGGAGTTGCCGAGGGTGTAGCCGAAGCCGGGCTCCAGCGGCTCGATCACGAACCGGGAACGGAACTCGTCGACGACCTCTTCGGTCAGGGACGGACGCTGAGCAATGAGCACGGGGTGTTGCCTCCATTTTCGGCGCCCACTATTTGACGCCGTAGACCTCAAGAAGGATACGTCGACATCGCTGCAAACCTCGCCGGGCCCACCCGGTAGGTGAGATGTCATCTGCGGGCCGACCGCACGACGGCCCCGGCAAGCAGAAAACCCCACGTGAAGTGGGGTCTCCGCTGGTGTCCGAGGGGGGACTTGAACCCCCACGCCCGATAAAGGGCACTAGCACCTCAAGCTAGCGCGTCTGCCATTCCGCCACCCGGACGAGGTGTCTGCCGCCCGACCGGGGGTGTTCCCCGCGGCGACATGGACAACAATACCAAGCTTTCGGAGTGCCTTTCACCTGCATATCCGCCCCGGCCGAACCGGCCGCGCGAGGCCTGCCACCTGCGAGTACTCCGCCACCACGGGTGAACGAACCGCTACGGACGCACGCCGGATTCCGACTCTCGACCGGCGAGCACCAGGATCTGCAGCGCCCGTACGAGCGCCGCCGCCCCCACCTCGTCCAGCGGTGCCAGAAATCGCCGTTCCGCCGCTCGCCGCGCCGTCTCCGCCCGGCGCAGGCGGTCCTGCCCCTCGGGCGTCAGTTCGACGATGTTCTTGCGGCGGTCCTGCGGGCTGCGCCGCCGCACCACCAGGCCCTGGTCCTCCAGGCCGTCGATCAGGGACACCATCGTGGTGCGGTCGACCCCGAGCCGCCCGGCGGCCTCGACCTGCGACAACGGCTCCCCCTCGG
Organism: Streptomyces sp. NPDC050549; assembly: GCF_040655035.1. Taxonomy (NCBI): domain Bacteria; kingdom Bacillati; phylum Actinomycetota; class Actinomycetes; order Kitasatosporales; family Streptomycetaceae; genus Streptomyces; species Streptomyces sp. NPDC050549. The sequence goes on along the minus strand of NZ_JBFAJD010000021.1, from coordinate 98,255 downwards.
CGAGCACCACCAGTACGGCCAGCTCGTGACCGTCGACCCCGTGCGGGGCGAGCGCCTCGGCCGAGGCCATGGCCAGCTTCGCCTGCGCGTGCTTGAGGAGGTAGCCGAGCCGGGACTCCAGGGGGCTGGGGGACTGATCGTTGGCCATTCCCCGACTGTATCCCGACATGAATCCTCTTTCTGATCGTCAGCTTGGCTGATGATTAAGTAGGCTGACGGTTATGACAGACGAAACCGCTGTGCGCTTCGGGATCAAGACCACACCCATGCATGTGTCGTACGAGGACATCCGCCGGGTCTGGCTGGAGGCGGACGCCGTTCCGGAGATCGCGGACGCGTGGCTGTGGGACCACCTGCTGCCGGTCGCCGGGCCGGAGGACGGACAGATACACGAAGGGTGGACCCTGCTCAGCGCACTCGCCGCCCAGACCGGGCGGCTGCGTCTCGGCCTCCTCGTCACCAGCAACCGTGTCCGGCCACCGGCCCTGCTCGGCAAGATGGCGTCCACCGTGGACGTGATCTCGGGCGGGCGTCTCGTGCTCGGGCTGGGCGTAGGCGGGACGCGGCAGCCGCCCGGCGCGGGGGGAATCCCGGGCGCCAATCCGGCGATCGCGGAGTACGCCGCCTACGGCCTTCCGCTCGTTCCGCCGGGCGAGGGCATCGAGCGGCTCGCGGAGACCGTCGCGATCCTGAAGGGGATGTGGACCCGGGACGTCTTCGACTTCGAGGGCCGCCACTACCGGCTCCGGGGTACGCGCTGCGAACCGAAGCCCGTCCAGCGGCCCGGTCCCCCACTGCTGATCGGCGGCTGGGGCACCCGGCTGCTGCGGCTGGTCGCCGAGCACGCCGACATGTGGAACGTTCCAGGGCCGCCGCACAACACCGTCGAGTACGTCGCCGAGCGCGCCCGCGTCCTCGACGCGCACTGCGCCGAGCTGGGCCGCGACCCGGCCGGGATCACGCGTTCGGTGCAGGTCCTGGTGTCCTACGACGAGCCGGCCACGACCCGGGAGACGGTCGGCCGGCTCGTCGACGCCGGGATGAACCACATCGTGCTGAACCTGCCGCGCCCGTATCCGCGGGGCGTGGCCCGCCGGCTGGCCGACGAGATCATCGCCGGGCGGCACTCGTCGGATGCGAGTGCCGCCCGGCCGCGGATCACCGCGTGAGCCGGCGGGCGCCGGTCACGGCATGAGCTGGTACTCCGGGAAGTTGCCGGGCAGCCGCTCCCCCACCGGTCCGTGCGTCACGGCGCGGACGAGGAGTTCGCCGCCGACGAAGGCGCCGCGCCAGGAGGCGCCGAACCCGCCGAACAGCTCGTCACGGTCGCCTCGGGAACGCGGCTTGCCGTGCCCGACCTTGAACGCCCTTATCTGCGGAGCCAGTCGGTCGTAGGTCGCCCGGTCGTCGGTGGACAGGGTGGCGACCAGCGCGCCGTTGGACGCGTTCATCGCGGCCAGCAGCTCCGCCTCCGTGTCGACCAGGACGATGGTGTCGACCGGGCCGAACGGTTCCGCGTGGTGCAGCGGGGACGAGGGCGGCGGGTTGAGCAGTGTGACGGGGCGGACGTACGCCGAAGTGTCCTGCCCGGCAAGGAAGTCGGCCTCGGACAGCCTGCCGCGGTGCAGCGGTACGGCGCCGCGGTCGATCGCCTCGGCCACCTGGTCGTGGAGCTCCTTGGCCTTGGCCGCGTTGATCACCGGGCCGAAGTCCAGCTCGGGGCAGGCGTCTTCGGCGCGCTGGACGGCGAGAGGGTGGCCGACGCGCAGAGTTCGGACCGCGGGAAGGTAGGCGGTGAGGAACTCGTCGAACAGCTCGCGCTGGACGACGAAGCGCGGATACGCGGTGCAGCGCTGCTTGCCGTAGTCGAAGAGCTTGGGGATGACGGCGGTGAGGGTGCCCCAGTCCGTGTGGTTCCAGATGCCCCAGGTGTTGAGTCCCTCCTGTTCCAGTACGTGCCGTTTGCCTAGGTCGGCGACTGCCGTGGCCACCGCCGCTCCGGTGTCGCGTCCGCCGACGAAGGAGACGCAGCCGATCTCGGGCGCCCGGACCAGCGCCTCGGACAGTTCGCCGCCACTGCCGCTGACGAGGGTGACGGGGATGCCCTCGCGTGCGGCGAGCGCGCAGGCCAGGGTGAGGCAGGCGACGCCGCCGTCGGTCGGGGTCTTGGCGATGACCGCGTTGCCCGCCAGCGCCTGCACGAGCATCGCGTGGACGAGCACGCTCATCGGGTAGTTCCAGCTCGCGATGTTCGAGACCGGGCCGTCCAGCGGGGTGCGGCCGGCGAGCATCGGTTCGATGCCGGCGACATACCAGCGCACACCGTCGATGGACCGGTCCACGTCGGCCTGGGCGAGTCGCCAGGGCTTGCCGATCTCCCAGACCAGGAGTAGTGCGAGGAGTTCGCGGTGCTCGGTGAGGGCGTCCAGCGTGGCGGCGACGCGGGCCCGCCGTTCGTCGAGCGGGACGTGCCGCCAGGCCCGGTGCTGGTCGAGGGAGGCCCGAACGGCCTGATGGGCAGTGGACCGGTCCAGTCGGGGCGGGCCCGCGACGGGGCTGCCGTCGACGGGGGTGGTGGCGGGCAGGGGCCGGCCGTCCCGCTGCCAGGCGGCGCTCCAGAGGTTGAGGACACGGTCGTCCTGGAACGCCTCGGGCGCGACGGCGAGACAACGCCGCCAGGCGTCGCTCCAGGACGTGCCCGCCTTGAGGGTCGGGGGGCGATGGGTGGGGGCGGGGGTGGGAGTGGGAGTGGGAGTGGAACCGGGCGTGAGGGTTGATGCCATGCTTCTGCTCCGCTCTCGGTGCACAGTCGGGGCGGGGTGAGGCAGGAACGGTCCAACGCGCGAACCGTCGTACAGGTGAAGCTAGTTGCACCCAAAGGAGTCCGACAGTCACGTCACATCAACTATGAGTGACGTCACCTGTCGCCTCCCGCGCCGCCCCCAGCCGGTCCAGCACCAGCCGGGCGGTCTCCGTCGGCGTACGCCCGACCCTGACTCCTACGGCCTCCAGCGCCTCCTTCTTCGCCGCCGCCGTACCTGAGGAACCGGACACGATGGCACCGGCGTGGCCCATCGTCCTGCCCTCGGGCGCGGTGAAACCGGCGATGTAGCCGACGACCGGCTTGGTGACGTGCTCACGGATGTACGCGGCCGCCCGCTCCTCCGCGTCGCCGCCGATCTCCCCGATGAGCACGACGAGTTCGGTGTCGGGGTCGTCCTGGAACGCGGCGAGGCAGTCGATGTGGCTCGTGCCGACGACGGGGTCTCCGCCGATGCCGACGCAGGTGGAGAAGCCGATGTCCCGCAGCTCGTACATGAGTTGGTAGGTGAGCGTGCCGGACTTGGACACCAGGCCGATGCGGCCCGGCTTGGTGATGTCGGCGGGGATGATGCCCGCGTCGGCCTGGCCGGGGGTGATGAGGCCGGGGCAGTTGGGGCCGATGATGCGAGTGCCCTTGGACCTGGCGTGGGCCGTGAAGGCGACCGAGTCGTGGACGGGGATGCCCTCGGTGATGACGACGGCGAGGCCGATACCCGCGTCGACGGCCTCGGTCACGGCCGCCTTCGCGAAGGCGGGCGGCACGAACACGACGGTGACATCGGCTCCCGTCGACCGCATACCGTCGGCGACCGACCCGAAGACGGGGACGGCCGTGGGGGCACCTCCCAGGCCGTTCAGGCACTGGGGGACGTCGAAGTCGACGGTGCGGCCGGCCTTGCGCGGGTTGACTCCGCCGACGATGTCCGTGCCGGCGGCGAGCATCCGGCGGGTGTGCTTCATGCCCTCGCCGCCGGTCATGCCCTGGACGAGGACCTTGCTCTCCTTGGTGAGGTAGATCGCCATGTCCCTGCTCCTCAGCGTGCGTTGGCGAGGTCGGCGGCGCGGCGGGCGGCGCCGTCCATGGTGGTGGCCTGCTGGACCAGTGGATGCGCGTGCCCGTCGAGAATCGCCCGTCCCCGCGCCGCGTTGTTTCCGTCGAGCCGGACGACCAGCGGCTTGGTCAACCGGACGGTGTCCAGGGCCCGCACGATGCCGTCGGCCACGGCGTCGCATGCGGTGATCCCGCCGAAGACGTTGACGAAGACCGACTTCACGGCCGGGTCGGAGAGGATGACGGAGAGTCCGTCGGCCATGATCTGGGCGGATGCCCCGCCCCCGATGTCCAGGAAGTCGGCGGGGCGGGCACCGCACCCGGCCACCACGTCGAGCGTCGACATGACCAGGCCGGCGCCGTTGCCGATGATGCCGACCTCGCCGTCGAGCTTGACATAGTTGAGTCCCTTGGCGGCCGCCGCGGCTTCCAGCGGATCGTCGTGCATCGTGTCCTCGGCTCCCCAACGGGCCTGCCGGAAGAGGGCGTTGTCGTCGAGGGTGACCTTGCCGTCGAGGGCGAGGATCTGTCCCTGCCGGGTGCGCACGAGGGGGTTGACCTCGACGAGGACTGCGTCCTCGCGGATCAGCACCTCCCAGAGCCGCACCAGGACGTCGACTGTCTGCGGCGGCAGTCCGGCGGCCTCGGCGATCTCGCCCGCCTTCGCCGAGGTGACGCCCTCGGCCGGGTCGATGTGCATACGGGCGACGGCATCCGGTCGGCGGGCGGCGATCTCCTCGATCTCCGTACCGCCCTCCGAGGACGCGATCGCGAGGAAACGGCCCGCCGCCCGGTCGAGGACATAGGAGACGTAGAACTCGCTCTCGATGTCGACGGGTTGGGCCAGCATCACCGTGCCGACCGTGTGCCCCTTGATGTCCATGCCGAGGATCTGCCGTGCGGTCAGCTCGGCGGCGGCCGGGTCGGCGGCGAACTTCACCCCGCCCGCTTTACCCCGTCCACCGGTCTTCACCTGGGCCTTCACCACCACCCGGCCGCCCAGCCGGCGGGCGATCCCGCGTGCCTCCCTGGACGAGGAGGTGACCTCGGCCCGGGGCACCACGATGCCGTGTTCCTCGAAGAGTTCCCTTGCCTGGTGCTCGTACAGGTCCATCTCGGCTCCCTCTCGGCTCCCACTTAAAAGTGCCGCACGCCCCCTGGACACCACCCATCGGATGCGGGATAACAAGCTTCATACAGTATTCGTCGACTGTATGCAATGTACTGCGAGAGCCTTCCAACCCCCTACGAAGGGACAGGACTTCGCCATGCCCGACGACACCCAGGACGTGATTTCCGGTGGTCATCTCGTCGCCAAAGCCCTGAAGGCCGAGGGGGTCGACCGCATCTACACCCTGTGCGGCGGCCACATCATCGACATCTACGACGGCTGTGTCGACGAGGGCATAGAAGTCGTCGACGTACGCCACGAGCAGGTGGCAGCCCACGCGGCGGACGGCTACGCACGCATCACCGGCAGGCCCGGGTGCGCGGTCGTCACCGCGGGCCCCGGTACCACCGACGCCGTGACCGGTGTCGCCAACGCCTTCCGCGCGGAGTCCCCGATGCTGCTGATCGGCGGCCAAGGGGCGCTCACCCAGCACAGGATGGGGTCCCTGCAGGACCTGCCGCACGTCGACATGATGACGCCGATCACCAAGTTCGCGGCGACCGTGCCGGACACGGCACGCGCCGCCGACATGGTGTCGATGGCGTTCCGCGAGTGCTACCACGGCGCGCCGGGACCCTCCTTCCTGGAGATCCCGCGCGACGTCCTCGACGCCAAGGTGCCGGTGAGCAGGGCGCGGGTGCCCAAGACCGGCGCATACCGTGCCTCGACGCGCTCGGCCGGCGATCCCGCCGCGATCGAGAAGCTCGCCGACCTGCTGGTGCGCGCCGAGAAGCCGGCGATCCTGTTGGGCAGCCAGGTGTGGACAACTCGCGGCACCGAGGCGGCCGTTGACCTCGTCCGCACGCTCAACATCCCCGCGTACATGAACGGCGCGGGCCGCGGCACCCTCCCGCCCGGCGACCCGCACCACTTCCAGCTCTCGCGCCGGTACGCGTTCTCCCACGCCGACGTCATCGTCATCGTCGGCACGCCCTTCGACTTCCGCATGGGCTACGGCAAGCGCCTCTCCCCCGACGCGACCGTCGTGCAGATCGACCTCGACTACCGCACCGTCGGCAAGAACCGCGACATCGACCTCGGCATCGTCGGCGACGCGGGACTCGTCCTGAAGTCCGTCGCGGACGCCGCCTCGGGACACGCTTTCAATGGATACAGCAACGGCGGCGCGTCCAGGCGCAAGGAGTGGCTCGACGAGCTGCGCGCCGTCGAACAGGCCGCGATCGAGAAACGGTTGCCGAGCCTCAAGTCGGACGCCTCACCGATCCATCCGTACCGGCTGGTCAGCGAGATCAACGACTTCCTCACCGAGGACTCGATCTACATCGGCGACGGCGGCGACATCGTGACCTTCTCCGGGCAGGTCGTCCAGCCCAAGTCGCCCGGCCACTGGATGGACCCGGGCCCGCTGGGCACCCTCGGCGTCGGCATCCCGTTCGTCCTCGCGGCGAAGCAGGCGCGCCCGGAGAAGGAGGTCGTCGCGCTGTTCGGCGACGGCGCGTTCTCCCTCACCGGCTGGGACTTCGAGACCCTCGTCCGCTACGACCTCCCCTTCGTCGGCATCGTCGGCAACAACTCCTCGATGAACCAGATCCGTTACGGCCAGGCCGCCAAGTACGGCGTGGAGCGCGAGCGGGTCGGCAACACCCTCGGTGACGTCCACTACGACAAGTTCGCCCAGATGCTGGGCGGTTACGGCGAGGAGGTCCGCGACCCCGCCGACATCGCACCCGCGCTGCGGCGCGCCCGCGAGTCGGGCAAGCCGTCGCTGATCAACGTCTGGGTCGACCCGGACGCGTACGCCCCCGGAACCATGAACCAGACGATGTACAAGTGAGGTGAACGGCCATGACCGCCAGGGCACTTGAGGGCATCCGCGTCCTCGACATGACGCACGTCCAGTCCGGCCCCTCCGCGACCCAACTGCTCGCCTGGCTCGGCGCCGACGTCGTCAAGCTGGAGGCTCCGACCGGCGACATCACCCGCAGGCAGCTGCGCGACCTCCCGGACGTCGACTCCCTCTACTTCACGATGCTCAACTGCAACAAGCGCAGCATCACCCTCAACACGAAGACCGAGCGCGGCAAGGAGATCCTGACCGAGCTGATCCGGCGTTCCGACGTCATGGTCGAGAATTTCGGGCCGGGCGCGGTCGACCGTATGGGGTTCACCTGGGATCGCATACAGGAGATCAATCCCCGCATCGTGTATGCGTCCATCAAGGGCTTCGGGGACGGCCCGTACACCAACTTCAAGGCGTACGAGGTCGTCGCGCAAGCCATGGGCGGGTCGATGTCGACCACCGGCTTCGAGGACGGGCCGCCGCTGGCGACGGGCGCTCAGATCGGTGACTCCGGCACAGGAGTGCATACAGTGGCCGGGATACTGGCGGCACTCTTCCAGCGGGAGAGCACCGGCCGCGGTCAGCGCGTCAACGTGGCCATGCAGCACGCCGTGCTGAACCTGTGCCGGGTGAAGCTCCGCGACCAGCAGCGTCTCGCCCACGGGCCGCTCGCCGAGTACCCGAACGAGGACTTCGGCGACGAGGTGCCCCGCTCGGGCAACGCGTCCGGCGGCGGTCAGCCCGGCTGGGCGGTCAAGTGCGCGCCGGGCGGCCCGAACGACTACGTGTACGTCATCGTGCAGCCGGTCGGCTGGCGGCCGCTCACCGAGCTGATCGGCCGGCCCGAGCTGGCCGAGGATCCCGAGTGGGCAACGCCGGAGGCCCGGTTGCCGCAGCTCGCCAAGATGTTCCAGCTGATCGAGGAGTGGTCCTCCACCCTGCCCAAGTGGGAGGTGCTGGAGAAGCTCAACGCCCACAACGTCCCGTGCGGGCCGATCCTGTCGACCAGGGAGATCATCGAGGACGCCTCGCTGGTCGCCAACGAGATGGTCGTGACGGTGCCGCACCCCGAGCGCGGCGAGTTCGTCACCGTCGGCAGCCCGCTGAAGCTCTCCGACTCCCCCGTGGACGTGACCAGTTCACCGCTGCTCGGCGAGCACAACGAAGAGGTCTATGTCGGCGAACTCGGTCTCGGCGACGAAGAGTTGCGCCTCCTCAAGTCGAACGGGGTGATCTGACGTGATGGCAGAGGACCGGGTCCTGAAGGTGCGCGCGCTGCTCGACTCCGTGCGGGTGGAGGGGCGGTTCGCGCTGACCGCGCCGGAGGGCAGGGTGATCGCCGACGCCTACGGGATCGCCGTACCGGGTGAGGAGTTGGCGACCGACGTCGACGAGGCCGTGGCGTACGCGGCGCGGTTCGGCGGGCCGGTGGTGATGAAGATCGTCTCGCCCGACATCCTGCACAAGACCGACGCGGGCGGTGTGATCGTCGGGGTGGAGGGCGCCGCAGACGTTCGGGCCGCGTTCCACAGGATCGTCGACAACGCGCGGGCGTACGACGCCGGTGCCCGTATCGAGGGCGTCCAGGTGCAGGAGTTGCTGCCGCAGGGACAGGAGGTCATCGTCGGCGCGGTGACCGATCCGACGTTCGGGAAGGTGGTCGCGTTCGGGCTCGGCGGGGTGCTCGTCGAGGTGCTGAAGGACGTGACGTTCCGGCTGGCGCCCGTGAGCGCGGACGAGGCGTTGTCCATGCTGGACTCGATCCGGGCGGCGGAGATCCTGCGCGGGGTGCGCGGCGCGCCGGCCGTCGACCGGTGGGCGGTCGCGGAGCAGATCCGCCGGGTGTCCCAACTGGTCGCGGACTTCCCGGAGATCGCCGAGGTGGACCTCAACCCGGTGATCGCTACGCCGGAGGGCGCGGTCGCGGCGGACATCCGGGTCATCCTCGCCGAGTCGCAGCCGGTTGCCCGTCGACGGTATACACGCGACGAGATCCTGACGACCATGCGCCGCCTCATGGAGCCGACCTCCGTCGCCGTGATCGGTGCCTCCAACGAGCAGGGCAAGATCGGCAATTCGGTGATGCGCAATCTCGTCGACGGTGGTTTCGCCGGCGAGATCCACCCGGTGAACCCCCGGGCCGATGACATCCTCGGCCGCAAGGCGTACAAGAGTGTCACGGACGTTCCCGGTGAGGTGGATGTGGCCGTCTTCGCCATTCCCGCCAAGTTCGTGGCAGCGGCGCTGGAGGAGGTGGGCCGCAAGAACATCCCCAACGCCGTCCTCATCCCCTCGGGGTTCGCCGAGACCGGTGAGGTCGAACTCCAGGACGAGATAGTCGAGATCGCCGAGCGGCACGGCGTCCGGCTGCTCGGGCCGAACATCTACGGCTACTACTCGACCTGGCAGGACCTGTGCGCCACGTTCTGCACGCCGTACGACGTGAAGGGCGGGGTGGCGCTGACCTCGCAGTCCGGTGGGATCGGGATGGCCATCCTGGGGTTCGCGCGGACCACGAAGACGGGAGTGTCGGCGATCGTCGGGCTGGGCAACAAGTCGGACCTGGACGAGGACGACCTGCTGACCTGGTTCGGCGAGGACCCGCACACCGAGTGCATCGCGATGCACCTGGAGGATCTCAAGGACGGGCGCGCGTTCGTCGAGGCCGCCCGAAAGACCGTGCCCCGTAAGCCCGTTGTGGTGCTGAAGGCGGGTCGTACGGCGGCGGGTGCGAAGGCCGCCGGGTCGCACACGGGCGCCCTGGCCGGCGACGACGCCGTGTACACGGACGTCCTGAAGCAGGCAGGTGTCATCCGTGCCCCCGGCCTCAACGACATGCTGGAGTACGCGCGCGGGCTGCCGGTGCTGCCGACTCCCAAGGGCGACAACGTCGTTGTCATCACGGGCGCCGGCGGCAGTGGTGTGCTGCTCTCGGACGCGGTGAGCGACAACGGCCTTTCCCTGATGGAGATTCCGCCGGATCTCGACGCGTCCTTCCGGGAGTTCATCCCGCCCTTCGGGGCCGCGGGCAACCCGGTCGACATCACCGGGGGCGAGCCGCCGTCGACGTACGAGGCGACGATCCGGCTCGGGCTGGAGGATCCGCGCATCCACGCGCTGGTCCTCGGCTACTGGCACACGATCGTCACTCCCCCGATGGTCTTCGCGGAGCTGACCGCGCGTGTGGTGGCCGAGTTCAGGGAGCGTGGGATCGAGAAGCCGGTGGTGGCGTCGCTCGCGGGTGACGTGGAGGTCGAGGAGGCCTGCCAGTACCTGTACGAGCGCGGGGTGGTCGCGTACCCGTACACGACGGAGAAGCCGGTGGCCGTGCTCGGCGCGAAGTACCAATGGGCGCGTGCGGCGGGGCTGTTGGGCGGTGGTTCATGACGTGAGCCGAGGCGGGGCCGGCCGACAGTGCGGTCGGCCGGCCCCGGGGACCCGTGCGCACACGAAAGGCATTGGACAGGGGGCGCTGGCCAGAACTTTCGACGCAAGGGGCACTGAGCGATGGCAACAACGGACTGTTCGACGTCCGTCCCTTTCAGGGAGGTGACGGACCGTCACGGCCGCGTGTACCGCATCGGGGAATCCGATGTGGACCTCATGGGCCGTACCCGCAAGTGGATGGTCGTCCTGCCCTGGGTGGGCATGATGGGCATCAGTTCCGCCGAGTACGCGTTCACGTCGGCGGAGGACACGCTCCACGACGCGCATCTGTGGAGCAGTGGGCACATCTTCTGGCTGATGGGCGTCTGGGTGTTCTTCCAGGCGGCCGTGGCCTTTCCGGCCGGGCAGTTGCGGGAGAGCGGCAGGCTTCCCGCCCGTACGGCCATGTTGATCGGCGCGCTCGGCACGCTGCTGGGCTATCTGGCGCTGGCGTTCGCGCCGAATGTGCTGGTCGCGTACCTGGGATTCGGTATGTGCAGCGGTATCGGCGCCGGTCTTGTGTATGCGACCTGCGTGAACATGGTCGGCAAGTGGTATCCGGAGCGCAAGGGCGGCAAGACGGGCTTCGTGAACGGCGGATTCGCGTACGGGTCGGTGCCGTTCGTGTTCCTGTTCACCTCGGTGCTGGACCTGGGCAACTACAGGCTGCTGCTCAGTCTGGTCGGTGTCGGGCTGTGTCTGGTGGTGGCGTCGGCGGGCTGGTTCTTCCGAGATCCGCCGAAGAACTGGTGGCCCGCGCACGTCGATCCGCTCCGTACGGCCCAAGACCCCAGGATCCGGCGGGCGTTGGAGAAGAACCCGCCGGCGGTCAAGCAGTACACCCCGAGGGAGGCCGCCCGTACGCCCGTGCTCTGGATGATGTGGTTCTGTCTGCTGTGCACGGCCGGCATCAACATCTTCGGCATCGCCTTCCAGGTGCCCTTCGGCAAGGACATGGGATTCGCGGGCGGGATCGTGGCCACTGCGATGTCCCTGAAGGCGATCGTCAACGGCACCGGGCGCGGTGTCATCGGCTGGATCTCCGACCGCTACGGCCGCCGCCACACGCTGATCATCGTATGCACTGTGCTGGGTACCGCGCAGTTCGGTGTGCTGGTCTCGGGCCAGATGGGCAGCATGCCGTTCTTCCTCTTCTGCTCGATGGTCTCGGGTTTCGGCGGCGGGGCGATCTTCCCGCTGTTCGCGGCCATGACGGCGGACTACTTCGGTGAGAACCACAACGCCGGCAACTACGGGTTGGTCTACAGCTCGAAGCTGATCTCGGGGCTCGTCGGCTCCGGTCTGGGTGCGGTCGTCGTCGGTGAGTGGGACTACCACGGCGCGTTCGTGCTGGCCGGTTCCGTGGGCCTGGCCTCCGCGGTGCTGGCGCTCTTCCTCAAGGCGCCGGGCAGGCCCAGCGCCCGGCGCGTCGTCCCCAACCCGCACCCGCTCGGCGAGGAGATGGCGTGACATGACCGCAGATCCCATCACCACGAACGAATCCGGCGCCGCGAACCGTCCCTACCGTGAAGTGACCGACGCCAACGGCCGCGTGTACCGCGTCGGTGAGACCGACCGGGACATCCTCGGCCACTCACGCAGGATCATGATCTATCTGCCGTGGATCGCCATGATGGCGATCAGTGTCTTCGAGTACGCGTACGGCTCCGCGGAGGACACCCTGTCCAGCGCGCACGGCTGGACGCAGAGCAACACCTTCTGGATCCTGAGCATTTGGGTCTTCTTCCAGGCCGGCATCGCCTTCCCGGCGGGCTGGCTGCGGGAGAAGGGCGTCCTCACGGCCCGCAAGGCGATGTACGCCGGCTCCGTCATGTGCGTGATCGGCTTCCTCGCGCTGTCCCACCTGGACAACGTGTGGCTGGCGATCATCGGCTTCGGCGTGATCGGCGGTATCGGCGCCGGCCTGGTCTACGCGACCTGCATCAACATGGTCGGCAAGTGGTTCCCCGAACGGCGGGGCGCCCGCACCGGATTCGTCAACGGCGGCTTCGCGTACGGTTCGCTGCCGTTCATCTTCATCTTCAACTACGCCTTCGACACCGGGAATTACCACCGGGTGCTGGACCTGATCGGCTGTTACATCCTGATCGTGGTGTTCGGGTGCGCGTTCTTCTTCAAGGACCCGCCGAAGAACTGGTGGCCCGCCGACATCGATCCGCTGGCCTACGGCGGCAACGACAAGAGCGCGACGAGCCTCGTCAAGAACCCCCCTGCCGTACGGCAGTTCACGCCCAAGGAGGCCATCCGCACCGGCATGCTGCCGCTGATGTGGCTGTCGATCGTACTGACCGCCGGGGTGTCGATCTTCGGGATCTCCTTCCAGGTCGACTTCGCGAAGGACGTGGGTTTCGGCCCGCTGGTGGCGGCCTCCTCGATGGGCGTCATGGCCGTCATCAACGGCATCGGCCGAGCGGTCGTCGGCTGGCTGTCCGACCTGTGGGGCCGCAGACTCACCCTGGTCTTCGTGATCGTCGTCCTGGGCCTCGCCCAGTTCGGCGTGATCTGGGCCGGCCATCTGCGCAGCGAGTGGCTGTTCCTGTTCTTCGCGTTCCTGTCCGGTTTCGGCGGCGGCGCTTTCTACCCGATGTTCGCCGCCCTGACCCCGGACTACTTCGGCGAGAACTTCAACGCCACCAACTACGGCCTGGTGTACAGCGGCAAGCTCATCAGCGGCCTGTTCGGCGGCGGCCTCGGCTCCATGGTGGTGGCGGCCTGGGGCTACAACGGGGCGTACGCGCTGGCCGGTGGCGTCTCGATGGTGGCGGCGGCGATCGCGCTGCTGCTGCGCCAACCGGGGCGCGGGGACCGGGAGTCGGTGCCCGTTCCCCAACCGCAGCCGGCTACCTGACAGTTCGTCCCCAGGCACCGACTCAGACCTATGTACCTGCACCCACCCGATGGCCCTCCTCGATGCGGGAGGGCCATCGTCTTCTGACCTGTCGGTGCGTCAGGAGCCTTGTGAAGCTCAGGACTTCTCGCGCTCGTGGTACGACCGCCGGGTGTGCTCGGTGTGTTCGCGCATCAGCAGGCCGGCGCGCAGTTCGTCGCGGGCCGCGATCGCGTCGATCAGGTGACGGTGCTCGATCCAGGACGTCAGCCCCCGCTGCCGGGCCACCGGCGTGTAGTACCAGCGGACCCGGCGGTCCACCTGCGCGGCGAGTTCGGCGAGGACCGCGTTGCCGGCCAGCTCCATGACCTTCGCGTGGAAGCGGGCGTTCATGGCGACCGCGGCGTCCACGTCGTCGGCGTCGACGGCGCGCTCGCCCTCCGCGCACAGCTCCTCCAGGACGGCGATGCCCGCCTTGCCCGCGTTGGCGGCGGCGAGGCGGGCGGCCTCGGCCTCCAACAGGGTTCGTACGGTGAGGAGTTGGTCGGCCTCCTCCTCCGTCGGCTCGTGCACGAACGCGCCCTGGGCGGGCCGCAGATCGACCCAGCCCTCGGTGTTGAGCCGCTGCAGCGCCTCCCGCACGGGCTGTCGGGACACTCCGAGGTGCCCGGCGAGTTCGCTCTCGACGAGATGCTGGCCGGGCTGCAGGGCGCGCGTGGTGATGAGTTCGAGCAGCGCCTCGTAGACACGGTCGCGCAGCGGGCCCGGGCGTTCGAGCTTGGGCACCGCTCCCTGCGGCAGTCCTGCGGACAACATCACGGTCCCCTCCTGGGCAACACCGGCATTTTGCAGACAGTAGCCGTACGACCAAGTATCGATTGTCTTTCGTCTACAGTCTACGGTGCACAGTAGCCAGGAGCTGTGGGAGTCGGCCTCGTCACATCCGAGGGTGCGTCCGAAGGCACACCGGGGCGTGTCCACAGGTCACGGGCACCGGACGACCTGGCCGGCGTAGGAAAGATTCCCGCCGAAGCCGAACAGCAGGACCGGGTCGCCGGTGCGGACGGCACCCTGTTCGACGAGCTTCGAGAACGCGAGGGGGATGCTGGCGGCGGAGGTGTTGCCCGATTGGACGACATCGCGGGCGACGACCGCGTTGACGGCGCCGATCTTCTCGGCGAGGGGCTCGATGATGCGCAGGTTCGCCTGGTGGAGGACGACGCCTGCGAGGTCGGCGGGGGTCAGGCCGGCCTTCTCGCAGGCCTTGCGGGCGATCGGCGGGAGCTGGGTGGTGGCCCAGCGGTAGACGCTCTGGCCCTCCTGGGCGAAGCGCGGGGGCGTGCCCTCGATCCGTACCGCGTGGCCCATCTCGGGCACGGATCCCCACAGGACCGGTCCGATGCCGGGTTCGTCGGCGGCCTCGACGACGGCGGCTCCCGCTCCGTCGCCGACGAGGACGCAGGTCGTGCGGTCGGTCCAGTCGGTGACCTCGGACATCTTGTCGGCACCGATGACCAGGGCCCGTACGGCCGCTCCCGCGCGGACGGCGTGGTCGGCGGTGGCCAGGGCGTGGGTGAAGCCGGCGCACACGACGTTGACGTCCATGGCGGCGGGCGAGGGGATGCCGAGGCGGGCGGCGACGCGGGCGGCCATGTTCGGGGAGCGGTCGATGGCCGTGGAGGTGGCGACCAGGACGAGGTCGATGTCCCCGGGCGTCAGTCCTGCGGCGGCCAGGGCCTTGGCGGCGGCGTGCGCGGCCAGCTCGTCGACCGGCTCGTCGGGGCCGGCGATGTGACGGGTCCGGATGCCGACCCGGGAGGTGATCCACTCGTCACTGGTGTCGACCATGCCCGCCAGGTCCTCGTTGGTGAGTACCTTGGCGGGCTGGTAGTGGCCGACGGCGGCGATCCGCGTGCCGTTCATGGGTGGTCCCCCTCGTTGCCTTGGGTAGCGGGATCCACCAGTCTTGCCAGTGACTCGCGGGTACGACGGCAGGTGATGCCACAGGAAACTGCCGTCCGGGTTGTCGGCTTCCGTCATCCGTTCCGCGGTTGACGGTGTCGCCCGAACATTCAGCCGGTGAACAGCTGCTTCGCCTTGAGGATCAGTTCGTAGAGGCCGTAGACGAGGGGTGCGCCGACCCAGAGCCAGGCGAAGGCGATCAGCGGCCGTCGGTCAGGCGGGCTCTGAGTGCTGTCGTTCGACATCTGCGGCCTCCCTCGGGGCGGGGATGTGGTGGCGGGCGTCGACGGGGCGGACGAGTTCGTTGGCGACGAAGCCGATGACGAGCAGCCCGATCATGATGATGAAGGAGGTGCCGTAGAGGGAGGCGCCGTGTTTGCCGGCGGCCTTCTGGTGGTCGGCGATCCAGTTCACGATCAGCGGTCCGAGGACGCCGGCCAGGGACCAGGCGGTGAGGAGCCGGCCGTGGATCGCGCCGACCTGGTAGGTCCCGAAGAGGTCCTTGAGGTACGCGGGTACCGTCGCGAAGCCGCCGCCGTAGAAGGAGAGGATGACGAGCGCGCACAGGATGAACAGCGGCTTCGAGGAGTCGCCGAACAGTGCGATGAGCGCGTACATGACCGCGCCGGCGCCGAGGTAGACGCGGTAGATGTTCTTGCGGCCGATCAGGTCGGAGGTCGACGACCAGCCGATACGGCCCGCCATGTTGGCCGCGGAGAGCAGCGCGACGAAGCCGGCGGCGGCCGACACCGTGACCGGTGTGGAGGTGTCCGCGAAGAAGTCCGTGATCATCGGGGCGGCCTTCTCCAGGATGCCGATGCCCGCGGTCACGTTCATGCACAGGACGACCCACAGGCACCAGAACTGCGGGGTGCGCACGGCGCTGTTGGCGGAGACCTGTACGCCGGAGAGGACGCTGGGGGCGTTCTCGACGGGCTTCTCCGTGCGCGGCACCCGGACGAGCAGCACGCCGAGGGTCATGAAGACCGCATACGAAAGACCGAGTACGAGGAAGGTCTGCGCGATGCCGGTGTTGTCGGCGCCGAAGGACTTCAGCATCTGGGCGGACCACGGGGAGGCGATGAGTGCGCCGCCGCCGAAGCCCATGATGGCGATGCCGGTGGCCATGCCGGGCCGGTCCGGGAACCACTTGATCAGGGTCGAGACCGGTGAGATGTAGCCGATGCCGAGGCCGATGCCGCCGACGAAGCCGTAGCCGAGGACGATCAGCCAGAACTGCTTCGTCTCCGCGCCGAGCGCGGAGATCAGGAAGCCGGAGGAGAAGCAGACGAGGGCGACGGTCATCGCCCAGCGCGGTCCGTTGCGTTCGACGAGGGTGCCGCCGAACGCGGCCGAGAGGCCGAGCATGACGATGGCGAGCTGGAAGGGCAGCGCGCTCTGTGTGCCGCTGAGGTTCAGTGAGGATTCGAGCGGCGGCTTGAAGACGCTCCAGGCGTAGGCCTGGCCGATGGAGAGGTGCACCGAGAGGGCGGCGGGGGGAACCAGCCAGCGGCTCCACGCCGGGGGTGCTACTGGGGGACTCATGATCCCGGACGGTAGGGAGTGGCAAGGGAGTTGAGAAGGCGGCGCGTCGCCGTATGCGATGAGCGGTATGCAGAGTGCGCCGAACGGTCGTTGACACAACGGTCGCTGACGCAACGGTCACTGTCCGAACCCTTGCCGACTCCCGACTCCATACTGTAGACAATATTTCGTCGACACTCTTCGATACTGTTCGGCGCCGTCCGCCCCAACGGGACGGCAGCCACCTCCGCGGTACTCCCTCGACCGAACGGAGAGTCCCAGTGAAAGTCGCAGTCCTCGGCGCCGGTGCGATCGGCGCCTATGTCGGCGCCGCGCTCCACCGAGCGGGCGCCGATGTGCATCTCGTCGCCCGTGGACCGCATCTCGCGGCCATGAGGCAGCACGGCGTCCAGGTCCTCAGCCCGCGCGGCGACTTCACCGTCCGCGCCCATGCCACCGACGACCCGGCGGAGATCGGCCCGGTCGACTTCGTCCTCCTCGGCCTGAAGGCCAACTCGTACGCGGCGTGCGGGCCGCTCATCGAGCCCCTGCTGCACGACACCACGGCGGTGGTGGCGGCCCAGAACGGGATCCCGTGGTGGTACTTCCACGCGCACGGCGGCCCCTACGACGGGCAGCGCGTCGAGAGTGTGGACCCGGGCGGCGCGGTCAGTGCGGTGCTCGCGCCCCAGCGGGCCGTGGGCTGTGTCGTCTACGCGGCAACGGAGCTCGCGGGCCCGGGAGTTGTGCGCCATCTCGAAGGCACCCGGTTCTCGATCGGGGAGCCCGACCGGAGCGTCTCGGCGCGCTGTCTCGCGCTGAGCGAGGCGATGCAGGCGGGCGGGTTGAAGTGCCCGGTCGAGCCGGAGCTGCGCAACGACATCTGGCTCAAGCTGCTCGGCAACATCTCCTTCAACCCGATCAGCGCGCTGGCCCGCGCCACGATGCGGCAGATGTGTCTGCACGGCGGCACCCGCAGGGTCATCGAGATCATGATGACGGAGACATTGTCGGTGGCCGAGGCCCTGGGCTGCGAGGTCGGCGTCTCCATCGAGCGGCGGCTCGCGGGCGCGGAGCGCGTCGGCGACCACCGCACCTCGACGCTCCAGGACCTGGAGCGCGGCAAGCCGCTCGAACTCGACGTACTGCTCGCGGCCGTCGTCGAGTTGGCGGAGATCACCGGTGTGGAGGTGCCGACCCTGCGCACCGTGCACGCCATCTCGGACCTGCTCGCGCTGAGGAGCGCCGCGTGAGGAGATCGAGCGGTGCCGCGGCCGCCCCGCTGTGCGCGTACCGCGGAGCGGGCGGCGACCTCGCTCGGCGCGTGCAGGACAATGGGATCGTGAAGGTCATCTCGTCGCACGGCGGCCCGGTGGCCCACGGCATCCTCCGCATCAAGGGCCGTTTCGGCCACCAGCACGTACAGAACCGGGGCTGATCAGGACATGGGACGAGTCACGGAACGACGCAAGGTGATCCGGATCCGCGACGGCGCGGTCTCCAGCCGTCCGGACACGCTCGTCGCCGAGGAACCTCTGGAGATCCGCCTCAACGGCAAACCCCTCGCCATCACCATGCGGACACCGGGCGACGACTTCGCGCTCGCGGCCGGGTTCCTGGTCAGCGAAGGTGTACTGGCGACTGCACACGATCTGCGGAACATCGTCTACTGCGCGGGGGCGACGGTCGACGGGTCGAACACCTACAACGTGGTCGACGTGCGGACCGCTCCGGACGTGGTGATTCCGGACATCACGCTGGAGCGGAACGTGTATACGACGTCCTCGTGCGGTCTGTGCGGCAAGGCGAGCCTGGACGCGGTCCGTACGACGACCCGCTGGCCGATCGCCGACACTCCCCCGGTCCGTGTCGAGCCCGCGCTGCTGGCGAGCCTCCCCGACCGGCTGCGCGCGGCCCAGCGGGTCTTCGACCGGACCGGGGGTCTGCACGCGGCGGCCCTGTTCAGCGAGGAGGGCGAGCTGCTGGACGTACGGGAGGACGTGGGCCGGCACAACGCGGTCGACAAGCTGGTCGGCCGTGCCCTGCAGAACGGGGACCTGCCGCTGTCCCGGGTGATCCTGCTCGTCTCCGGCCGGGCCTCCTTCGAGCTGGCGCAGAAGGCCGTGATGGCCGGGATCCCGGTGCTGGCGGCGGTGTCGGCGCCCTCGTCGCTGGCCGTGGACCTGGCGGCGGAGACGGGTCTGACCCTGGTGGGCTTTCTGCGCGGCAGCAACATGAACGTGTACGCGGGCGAGGACCGCATCGCCCTGCGGGCCGCGGCCGCCCAGGGCTGACGCCCTCGTCCCGCGGCACGGCGGCGGGGCCCCGGCCGGCGGGGAGCGCCCCCTGCGCCGCAGGGGCCCCGCCTCGGCCCGGACTCGGCCCGGACTCGCCACGCCTTGCGCGGCCCGGACGAACGCCGTGACGTGAGGTGAGCGGCGGGTGGTCTCCCGGGCGAGGATCACCTCGTCGGGTTCGGCGTCGGTCACGGGGTCGCAGGTGATGTCGGGGCGGGAGTACTGCTCGGCGACGGAGTCGCCGGCCCGGACGCCGGCCCTGGAGCCGGCGCCGCTGCGGGTCGACGTGGTCGCGCCCGGCGTGGTGCGCACCGAGCTGTGGCGGGAGTTGCCCGGGAAGCACCGGGAGGGGTTGCCGGGGGCGCTCGCGGTCGGCGGCATCGGCGAGCCGTCCGATGGCGCCAAGGCGTATCCGTGTCTGATGCGCGGCGGATACAGCACGGTTCGACGGTGGTCGTGGACGGCGGCACCGTGCTCGTCCGACGGCCGGGCCGCACTTCTCGACCGCCTTGAGCACGGGGCGTCTCAGCCTCGCGGCGTGAAACCCACCTCCGTCGCCGCCACGACCGACCCCAGCCGTGGGAAGTCGAGTCTGACCGACGCCTGGTGTTCGGCCTCGGTGAGCGCGCTCATGGCGTCCTCGACGAAGACGAGTTGGTAGCCGAGGTCTCCGGCGGCGCGGGCGGTGGACTCCACGCCGAGGTTGGTGGCGATGCCGCCGAACACCAGGGTGTCGACGCCCCGTTGGCGCAGGCGCTCGTCAAGTCCCGTGCCCTGGAAGCCGCCGATCGTCCGTTTCACGATCTCCAGGTCGCTCTCCCGTGCCAGTCCGGCGGCGAGTCCGCTGCCGGAGGGCTGTTCGGTGACGCCGGGGCGTTCGACCCGGATCATTACGACGGGCGCTCCGGCGGAGCGGAAGGCGGCGGCCAACTCCTGCGCCACGGCGAGGACTTCGGTGCCCTTGTACGGTTCGAGCGGCAGCGCGACGATGCGGTCCATCAGGTCGACGAGGACCAGTGCGGTGCGCGCGGGGTCGAGGGCGAGCCAGGGTTCGGGAGTCTGCGGTGGGGTCATGACGGAACGTTAGCTCCCGTCAGCCGTCCGTACCGGAGATCCGGATCAACAGGTCCATGAACCGGTCGCGTTCGGCCACCGTCAGCGGGGCGAGGAGCCGGTCGTTGGCCTCGCGGGCCGCCTTCTCGCAGCGCTTCAGCAGTCGTGCGCCCTCCGCGGTGAGCGACACCGCGTTCTTGCGGCGGTCCTTCGGGTCCGGTTCGCGGACGACGAGGTGTGCGGCCTGGAGGTCGTTGAGGACGCCGACGAGGTCCTTGGGGTCGAGCCCGACGCCGCGGCCGAGGTCGGCCTGGGCGACGGGGGCGAGGTCGCGGACGGCGGAGAGGACCACGTGGTGCCACATCTTGAGCCCTTCGGCGGCCAGGGCGTCGGCGACGAGGGCGCGGCCGCGGGCGGCGGCCCGGCCGAGGAGCCAGCTGGGGAGGGAGCGGATCGCGGGGAGGGGTGCTTCGGCCATGGGGGCAGCCTAGCGAAAAGTCGTTGGACTTCCCAATGAAGTCGTGAATATCATTGGGCTTCCCAACGATCCTCGAAGCTTTCTGGAGGTGCGATGCGTCGCGTCCGGTACGGATCCGCCGGCGGTCCGCTGTTCCTGGAGGAGGCCCCCGTCCCCGAGCCGGGCCCCGGTGAGCTCCTCGTGCGCGCCGAGACGGTCGGGGTCACCCTGCCCGTCGTCCGCAAGGTCTCCGAGGCGGCCGAGCCGATCCCGCTGGGCGGCGAGATCGCGGGCGAGGTGGTCGCCGTAGGACAGGGCGTGACCCGCTTCCGGGTGGGCGAGCGCGTGACGGGGCTGTGCTTCGGGCACGGTTACGCCGACTTCACCGTCCTCCACGAGGCCGTGGCCTCCCCCGTGCCCGACACCGCCTCCACCGTCGACGCGGTCGCGCTCGTCCGCAGCGGTCTGGTGGCGCTCGGCGCGCTGGACGCGGCCCGGCCCGAGCCCGGCGAGGCCGTGCTGATCACGGCCGAGGCGAGCGGAGTCGGCCATCTCGCCGTGCAGTTGGCGAGGGTACGGGGTGCGGGGCGGGTGGTGGGCGCGGTCTCCGATCCGGCGAAGGGCGACTTCGTGCGCGCCCTGGGTGCCGACGAGGTGATCACCTACGACGCGTTGGGCTCGGTCGAGCCCGTCGACTGCGTACTCGACGCGGTGGGCGGCGAGTTGCTCGCACCGGCGGTCGCGGCGCTCGCCCCGGGCGGGCGGCTCGTGGCGTACAGCTCGGGCGGCGGGACGATCCGGGCGTACGACCTTCTCGTGGGCGCCAAGTCCGTGATCGGGTTCCAGATGGCGCGGATCGCGCGCGGGAGGCCGGAGTTGTACGAGCGGTGGCAGCGGGAGCTGTGGCAGTTGTTCGCCGAGGGTGCCCTGAAGCCTTTCGTGCACGGGGAGTTCGGGCTCGCGGAGGCGGCGAAGGCGCACGAGGTGGTCGAGTCGCGGAGCAACTTGGGCAAGGTCGTGCTGCGGCCCTGAGAAACCGACCGGTCCCCGATACACCGTCAACTTCCGTGACTCCGACCACTGCACGCTTCTTGTGAGGCTCCGGATGCCCCGACTAACGTCTGTGGCGTGTCCATTGGACATGGGATGTCCGGATGTAAAGACGAATGAAGGGCAGGTCGCACCGCCATGCCGTCAAGTCTTCGCACACGTCTGAGATCCTCCCTCACCGCCGCACTCACCCTGGCCGCGCTGCTCATGCTCCCCGGCCCCGCGCACGCCACCGCTCAACCCACCTCCCCCGCAGCCGAGTTCGATCAGCAGGTCCTCTTCAAGACGTCCCAGGACCCGGGCTACGCCTGCTTCCGGATCCCGGCCGTCGTGCGGACGAACGACGGGACGCTGCTCGCGTTCGCCGAGGGCCGGGTCCTCAACTGCGGTGACGCCGCCGACATCGACATCGTCGTCAAACGCTCCACCGACGACGGCGTCACCTGGAGCCCGCTGCAGGTCGTCAACCACGGCGGCGGCGACACCCACGGCAACCCGGCGCCCGTCGTGGACCGCGAGACGGGCCGGATCCTGCTCGCCGAGACGTACAACACGGGCCGTACGGACAGCGCCAGTTGCTCGGTCCCCTGCGACCGCACCCCGCATCTGCAGTACAGCGACGACGACGGCCTCACCTGGTCGAAGCCGCGTGACCTGAGCGACGAGATCCTGCCCCCGAACTGGAACTCCTGGTACGCCACCGGCCCCGTGCACGGCATCCAGCTCACCCGGGGCAAGCACCGGGGCCGGCTGGTGTTCGGCGTCAACACCGAGACCTGGGACGGGATTCGGGTCACCGCGAACAACGCGGCGCTGATCGTGAGCGACGACGGCGGCGACCACTGGAGGGTCGGTGCCACCGACTCGTACCCCGTCGCGGCCGACGGGACCTGGCGGCAGAAGCCGTCCGAGCTGACGATGACCGAGCGCACCGACGGTTCGATTCTGGTGAGCGGCCGTGAGCAGGACGGCACCGACCTCGGCCACCGCACCCAGGCGGTCAGCCGCGACGGCGGCGACAGCTTCACCGCGCCCTTCCGCGACCTGCCCGGCCTGTACGCCCCGCAGGTCCAGTGCTCCACGCTCGGTCTCGGCTCCCGGATCCTGCTGGCCTGCGACGCGGATCCCGACCGGCGCCGGACGATGATGATCCGGTCCTCCTACGACGGCGGGCGCACCTGGGACAGCGTGGACCGCGGCACGGTGGTGACGAAGGACTGGTCCGGCTACTCCGACATGGCGCGCATGGACGGGGACACGGTGGGGCTGCTCTACGAGGGCGGTGCCGTGTCGGCGACGGACGAGATCCGTTTCGCCCGCTTCGGCGAGGCCTGGCTGCAACCGCGTCGCGGCCCGGACCCGACGACCGCCGACCTGGCCCCGCACGCCGGGCGGGCGGCCGTGCTCGGCGGCGCCCGGGAGACGGACGGCGTGTCGGGCGGCGCCCTGTCCTTCGACGGTGTCGACGACGCCGTACGTCTGCCGTACAGCGACCGACTGCCCCTGGGGACAAAGGACTTCACCGTTTCTCTCTGGTTCCGGTACACCGCGACGACCGGCGACCAGCCGTTCCTGTGGATGGGCGGGGTCGGCACCAGCCAGCCTCAGGTGTGGCTGCGCGGTGAGCCCGCCGGCAATCACGTCCGGGCGCTGATCACCACCCGGGAGGGTGCGACGGCCGTCCGCACCACCTCCGTGGTGACCGCCGGCGCCTACAACGACGGGCAGTGGCATCACGCCGTAGTGCGGCGCGGGGGAGGGCAGTTGACGCTGTCCGTGGACGGAACGACCGTGAGCACGGCGGATGTGACGGGTTCCGTGAGCCGCAACTCGCCGTTCGGCGTGCACCTCGGCCAACGGGTGGACAGTCTGCAGTACTTCACCGGGTCCCTCGACGAAGTCCACGTCTGGGACCGGCTGTTGACGGACGACGAGCTGACCGCCCAGCAGCCGCCGGCCGCGGGGACCGTTCTGTGGCTGCCCATGGACCGGGTGAGCGGCAGCCACTAACGTCCCGGGCGTGCCCGAGGACCGACGAGCACGACAGCGGACGGGAGCCGGGGTCGGCCTGTTGCTGACCCTGGCTCTCGCGGCCGTGCTGCTCACCGCCCTCCCGAAGGACCACGACCGGGAGGGCGGCGGCGCGTGCGGGGCCCGTGCGGTGCGCTCCTGGTCGGCCGACGCACGGCTCACCGACTCCTTCGCCGCGTACGGCGACGACGCGACCCGCTCCGACGACTGGACCGGCGGCGACGGCACCCACTCGGTGCGGCTGCCGGACGGGCGGGTGCTGTGGCTGTTCTCCGACACCTATCTCGGCCAGGTGCACGGACCGCCCAACCCGGTCGGCGAGTCGTACGTCTGGCGGGACACCACGGCGCCGCTGGTGCGCAACTCGGCGGTGGTGATGCGCGACGGACACCCCCAATTCACACTTCCTGCCCCGCTGTTCCCCGATCCGGGCCCGAACGAGTGGCGTTGGCCGGTGGCGGCCCGCGTCGAGCCCCGCTCCCCCGGCTCGGCCGAGTCCGTCGTACGGGTGCTGCTGTGGACGCGGACGGCGGGGGCGTATCCGTGGATCTACGGGGTGCCGACGGCTACCGAGGTGGCCACGCTGTCGCTGCCGGACCTGCGGGTGGAGTCGATCGCGAAGGTCTTCGACCAGCAGCTGGTCCAGGACCCGTCCCGGCGGGTGCAGTTCGGGACGACGCTGGTCGCGGTGGGCGGGTGGACGTATGTCTTCGGCGGGAACGACGCGCAGGCGGCGGCCCGGCCGACGTCCTCGGCGTATGCGGCGCGGGTACCGGAGGGACGGCTCGGGGAGCCGGGTGCCTGGGAGTACTGGGACGGTTCGGCGTGGACGGCCCGGGCCGGGCCGCGGGCGGTGCTCGGGGACGGTCGGCACACCGGTGTGGGGAGCGCGTTCTCGGTGCTGCGGGACGGTGGGACGTACGTCCTGTTCACGATGGCGGCGGGCAGCCGGGGGCTGACCACCGTGACCTCGTACTGGGCCTGTTCGCCCGTCGGGCCTTGGCACGGGCCGGCCCGGGGATTCAGCCCGCCACTGCCGGCCGGGCAGGTCGCCGCCTACAACCCGCAGGTGCATCCGGCGCTCCGCGGCGACGGGCGGATCGTGCTCAGTTACGACGTCAACTGGCTGGATCCGACCGCCACTTCGGCCGCCTGGAACCTCAGCCGGAACGTGTCGCTGTACCGGCCTCGGTTCGTGACCCTGCGGTTGGGGGCGCCGTCCCGGTGACCTCGGGCTGCGGATCGCGGGCGCGGCGCTTGGCGATGACCGCGCACACCATCAGCTGCATCTGGTGGAAGAGCATCAGCGGCAGTACGGCGAGGGAGGCGTGGGCGCCGAACAGGACGCTGGCCATGGGCAGTCCGGAGGCGAGGGACTTCTTCGACCCGGCGAACTGGATGGCGATCCGGTCCTCACGGTCGAAGCGGAGCGCCTTGCCGCCGTACCAGGTCAGGGTGAGCATCACGGCGAGGATGACGGCTTCCACGGCTAGCAGTCCGGCCAGGCGCAGCGCGCTGACCTGGTGCCAGATGCCCTGGACCATGCCCTCGCTGAACGCGGTGTAGACGACGAGGAGGATCGAGCCGCGGTCGACGTAGCCGAGGACCTTCTTGTGCCGGGTGATGAAGCCGCCGATCCAGCGCCGCAGCAGCTGCCCGGCGAGGAACGGCACGAGGAGCTGCAGCACGATCTTGACGAGGGAGTCGGCGGAGAAGCCGCCCGCGTTGCCGCCGAGGAGGGCGGCGGCGAGCAGCGGGGTGACGACGATGCCCGCGAGGGAGGAGAAGGAGCCGGCGCAGATCGCCGCGGGCACGTTGCCGCGCGCGATCGAGGTGAACGCGATCGAGGACTGGACGGTCGACGGGACGAGGGTGAGGAAGAGCAGCCCCTGGTAGAGGGGGTGGGTCAGGAGCACCGGGACGAGGCCGCGGGCGGCCAGGCCGAGCAGCGGGAAGACGAGGAAGGTACAGGCCAGGACGGTGGTGTGCAGTCGCCAGTGCTTGAGGCCGTCGAGTGCCTCGCGGGTCGAGAGGCGGGCGCCGTAGAGGAAGAAGAGGAAGGCGATGGCGGCCGTGGAGGCGCCGGACGCGATGTCGGCGCCGGTGCCTTTGGCGGGGAGGAGTGCGGCGACGCCCACTGTCCCGAGGAGCAGCAGGATGTAGGGGTCGATCGGCATCCGACTGGGCCGTCGCAGGCGTTTCACTGTGCTCCACCGTCTCGCTGTGCGTCCGCCGTCCGGCGCGGACCTGTGCCCTCCCCATCGTCCTCTTCCGCCTCTTGATCGGGAATCCGTCATACCGCTCTGACTGCCATCACGCTTCGCGATGACCGGAACGGTGTATGCCATGGTGTATGCCATGTACGACCTCTCCCACCTGCGGACTTTCCTCGCGGTGTCCCAGACGCTGAGTTTCACTCAGGCCGCGCGGCGGCTCGGGCTGCGCCAGTCCACGGTGAGCCAGCATGTGCGGCGGCTGGAGGACGCGACGGGACGGCAGCTGTTCACCCGGGACACGCACTCCGTGGAGCTGACGGAGGACGGCGAGGCGATGCTGGGTTTCGCGCGCCGGATCCTGGAGGTGCAGGAGCAGGCGTCGGCGTTCTTCACCGGCACCCGGCTGCGCGGCCGGCTGCGCTTCGGGGCGTCCGAGGACTTCGTCCTGACCCGGCTGCCGGAGATCCTTGAGGGCTTCCGCCGCGACCATCCCGAGGTGGACCTGGAGCTGACGGTGGAGCTGTCCGGGACGCTGCACGAGCAGCTGGCGGCCGGGAAGCTGGACCTGGTGCTGGCGAAGCGGCGGGCCGAGGATCCCCGGGGTGAACTGGTCTGGCACGACAAGCTGGTGTGGATCGGTGCGGAGCGGCTGCGCCTGGACGCGGACCGCCCGGTGCCGCTGATCGTCTATCCGCCGCCGGGGATCACCCGGGCGCTGGCCATGGAGGCACTTGAGCGGCAGGGGCGGCCCTGGCGGATCGCCTGCACGAGCGGCAGTCTGAACGGGCTGATCGCCGCCGCCCGGGCGGGACTCGGGGTCATGGCGCACTCGGAGGGGCTGGTGCCGCCGGGGCTTGTGCGGGTGCCGGAGCGGGCGGGCCTGCCGGAATTGGGCGAGGTCGATTTCGTGCTGGTGCACGGACGGCGCCGGGTTTCCGCACAGGGGGCGGCGGACGCACTGGCGGCGGCGATTCTGGCGGGCGGGGATCGGCTGCATCGGCGCGGTCCGTAATACCGGCACTATCGGCGCTCCATTGCGGGGAGATACCGATATCGAATTGCTCGACGGTAAGAAGAAACACGGCACAAGAATTACTGACCGGGGGAATGCGCGACAGCGGGCGGCGCTGTCGGTCAGGGGCAGCGCCGCCCGTTATGCGGTTCAGGAGAAAGAGAACTCTCCTCCGTAGTCGGTGTCGTGGTCGCGGTAGACGCTGTCGTAGCCGAGTTCGCTCGTGTCGACCACGCCGTCCTCGACCGAGAACTCGATCCAGACGCCGGGTCCGTCGATGCGTACGTAGTCGCCCGCGGTGTCCAGGTCGGTGGTGCCGGAGTAGGAGATGTAGGTGTCGTCGAGTTCCGACGTGTAGGTGCTCAGGGTGGACGCGGCGGTCGTGTCGTCCGCGGCCTCGACCCAGGGCGTGATGGCGTCGAGGATCAACTGCTGCTGGTCGTCGGTGAGTTCGCTGCCCGCGATGCCTTCCTTGGTGGTGGGGAAGCCGCCGTCGCCGGCCGGACCGAGCACGACGTCGGTGGTGGTGTCGGAGAGCTTCGCCTCGGTCAGCTCGTCGTCGGTCAGGCCTTCGAGCATCGACACCAGGCCGTCGTGCATCCCGGACAGGGGTGCGTAGGTGGTGTCGCCGTCGGTCCAGCTGACGGGTTCGCCGCCGGCGAAGTACGGGGTGGTGCCGACGACCTCGCCGTCCTTGTAGGTGAGGTTGAGGGCCAACTGGTGCCCGCCGAAGTGGAGTTGCCAGGTGCCGGTGGTGCTCGGGGTGCCGAGGAAGGCGAGGTAGTAGTTGCCGCTGCTGTAGCTGCTGTCGGTCTCGCCGAGGACGTCGTCGGCCGCGAGGATCTGGGAGATCTGGTCGTATCCGGTGTCGCTGCCGGTGCCCGTGGCGGCCTCGACCACCGCCTTGGCGGCGGCGAGTTGGGTGTCACCGAGCGAGCCGAGTTCGATGCCGACCCGGCAGGTCGCACCGCAGGAGAGGTTGGACCAGGCGACAGCGTTGGCCTGGGTGAAGTCGAGGAGTACGTCGGCCTGTTGGTCGTCGTCCAGGGTGTCGAGGAAGGTGTTGGCGGCGTCGACCACGTCCGAGACGGAGGTGCCGGTCCCGGCGGAGTTCGAGGGCACGACGGCGGACGGGCGGGCGGATCCGGGAGTGGACGGGGAGGTGGACCCGGGGCTGGACTGGGACGGGGATCCGGGGTCCGACGCGGAGGCGCTGCTGGACGGGTCGGACTGGACGGACGCGGCGTTCGCGTTGGCGTAGAGCCCGCCGCCGAGGAGTGCCGTCGCCGCCGCCAAGGCGCCCACCACCTTCCTGTGCCGTCCCAGAGACCTGCGGTGAGCGTTTTTGGTCTTCAATTCGATATCCCTTTCAGAGGTCTCGCCCTGAGGACTTCCAATGATTTTTTCCGGCGCCGGAAAAGATCTTCGGGGGAAATCCCTGCGGCATCGGCTTGGACGAGCCACATTCGATCGCCGAACACTGTGATTCACGCCTCCGAGTGCTTGGTATAGCGCATGATTTATCTTGAACTTACTTTGAGGGAGCGCGAGTTGACGGCGAGTTGAGAGGAGGCGTCCGGTACGTCAGCTGTTTGACCCTGCACAGGAACGGGCTCGCCTCCACGTGCCGCACCCCGTCGAGCCGGCCCAGGGGTCCGCTGAGGTAGTCGTAGAGCCCCGCCGTGTCCTTCACCACGGCCGTCACCACGATGTTGGACGGGCCGGCCGTCGCGGACGCGCAGGCGATCTCGTCGTGTGTGGCCAGTGCCTCGCCGACCGAGTGCAGCGAGGCGGGGGGCGCCGTGATCCACAGCACGGCCGCACGCGCGTACCGAAGACCTCGGAGTCGTACTCGATGTCGATGCACACCGCTCCGGAGCCGATCAGTGCGGCGAGGCGGCGCTTGACGGCGGACTCGGAGCGGCCGGTGGCGCGCTGGCGTTCGGGGTAGGTGGCGCGGCCGTCGCGTTCGAGTACGGCGATCAGGGCCTCGTCGTCCGGTTCGATGCGGGCGGGTCCCGGTGCCGGCGCCGGTTCGGGGAGCAGGGCGGCGATCTGGTCGTCCGCCAGCACTTCGAAGCGGCGGAGCCAGCCCGTGGGGCCGCCGTAGAAGCGGTGCAGCATCTGGTGGGCGCGGATGTCGAGGACGCTGGGGGTGCGCGGGAGTTTGCCGAGCAGGAGGTCGTCGTAGTCGCCGGGGGTGCGCGGGCGGGTCAGGCAGACGATCTCGGTGCCTTCGGAGGCGAGGCCGATCCACGCGGTGTCGGGGTCCCTGGCGAGGGCGTCGGCGCTGCGCGGGGCGTTCTCCGAGCACGCGCTGCGGGCCGCGTTCGCGTCGGGGCTCGACTCGGCGTTCGTGACGGCCGGGTTCGTCGGGACGGCGGCGGGCGCGCTGGTCCTCGTACTGGTCGGGGCCGGCCGCGCGGAGCGGGGCGGAGTGACGGAATCGGCCGCGCGGACGCTGAGTGAGGAGGAGACGGCGTCGCCCGGGTGACGTCGCACCAGGGGGGACGGCGGAGGTAGTCGGGTCGTACAGATTCAGTGGAGATTACGGGGCCGAAACCTACGGAACCGTAAGGATTTCTGTCCGACCCTTCCCCTTGTGAGCGTATTTTCCGGCGCTGACCAGTACGAACGTGAGCATCGTTCGGTTTCCGGCCCCCTCCCGCCCTTCCGCCCGGTGGGGTAGCTTTCACCGCGCTGTGGGGAGCGTCGACGAGAGCGGGGAGCGGGGTTTGCGCGAGTTCACCAACCCTCCGTTGGCGTTGGCGCCGCCGGTGGGCGGTCTGGCCGACGTCGTGTTCGAGCGCGCCCGGGAAGACCCCCTCCACGTGTCCCTCGGCCGCAAGGACGACCAGGACCGGTGGCGGGACGTGACCGCCGCCGAGTTCCGCGACGAGGTCCTCGCTCTCGCCAAGGGGCTGCTGGCCCGGGGCATCCGCTTCGGCGACCGGGTCGCGATCATGTCCCGCACCCGCTACGAGTGGACGCTGTTCGACTTCGCGCTGTGGACGATCGGCGCCCAGGTGGTGCCGGTCTACCCCACGTCGTCGGCCGAGCAGTGCTTCTGGATGCTGCACGACGCGCAGGTCTCGGCGGCCATGGTCGAGCACGAGGACCACGCGATGACCATCGCCACCGTCATCGACCGCCTGCCCGCGCTGCACCAGCTGTGGCAGCTGGACACGGGCGCCGTGCAGGAGCTCTACGACGCCGGCGCGCACATCGAGGACGAGGTGGTGCACCGGCACCGGCAGGCCGTCACCCCGGACTCGACCGCGACGATCATCTACACCTCGGGCACCACGGGCAGACCCAAGGGCTGTGTCATCTCGCACGGCAACTTCATGTACGAGGCGGACACCGTCATCGACCGCTGGGAGTCCGTCTTCCACTCGAAGAAGGGCGACGAGGCGGCGACCCTGCTGTTCCTGCCGCTGGCGCATGTCTTCGGGCGGATGGTGGAGGTCGCGG
This sequence comes from Streptomyces sp. NPDC050549, assembly GCF_040655035.1. NCBI lineage: Bacteria > Bacillati > Actinomycetota > Actinomycetes > Kitasatosporales > Streptomycetaceae > Streptomyces > Streptomyces sp. NPDC050549. The sequence goes on along the minus strand of NZ_JBFAJD010000021.1, from coordinate 68,059 downwards.
CGATCCGCGGCGGGGTGCGTTTCGGCCACCAGCCGCAGCTGAACGCCGCCGCCCTGCTGCCCGACCTGGTCGCGTTCAGGCCGACGTTCATCCTCGCCGTGCCGTACATCTTCGAGAAGGTCTTCAACGCGGCCCGCCGCAGGGCGGAGAAGGACGGCAAGTCGGGGCCGTTCGAGAAGGCCGTGGAGATCGCGGTGAAGTACGCGGACGCGATCGAGGAGAAGGCCTGGGGCATCGGCCCCGGCCCGTCCGCCGGGCTGCGGATGCAGCACCAGCTCTTCGACAAACTCGTCTACTCCAAGGTGCGGGCCGCCATGGGCGGCCGGATCCGCAACGCCATGTCCGGCGGATCGGCCATGGACCGCCGTCTCGGACTGTTCTTCGCCGGGGCCGGCGTGCAGATCTACGAGGGCTACGGCCTCACCGAGTCCACGGCCGCCGCGACCGCCAACCCGCCCGAGCGCACCCGCTACGGCACCGTCGGCCAGGCCGTCCCGGGTGTGACCGTGCACATCGCGGACGACGGCGAGATCTGGCTCAACGGCCCCAACGTCTTCCAGGGCTACCTCAACAACCAGAAGGCGACCGACGAGACCCTGCACGACGGCTGGCTCGCCACCGGCGACCTCGGTTCCCTCGACGAGGACGGCTATCTCACCATCACCGGGCGGAAGAAGGAGATCCTGGTGACCTCCGGCGGCAAGAGCGTCGCGCCGGGGCTTCTGGAGGAACGGGTGCGGGACCATCCGCTGGTCTCGCAGTGCATCGTCGTCGGCAACGACCGCCCCTACATCGCCGCCCTCGTCACCCTCGACCACGAGGCCGTCGAGCACTGGCTCACCATGCGCGGCAAACCCCGGATGACGCCGGCCGAGCTGGTGCGGGACGCCGACCTGGAGACCGAGGTGCGGCGCGCCGTGGTCGCCGCCAACACCCTGGTCTCCCAGGCCGAGTCGATCCGCACCTTCCGCATACTGGCCCAGCCCTTCACCGAGGAGCACGGCCTGCTGACCCCGTCCCTGAAGCTGAAGCGCAAGGCCATCGAGAATGCGTACGCCAATGAGGTCGAGGCGCTGTACCGCGCCTGAACTGCCCTTCTCCTAACCGATGTTGACGCGGAAGAGCTTGTCGGAGCCGGCCGGCTGGTTGCCGTTGTTGTCGCAGTTGGTGGTCGACAGCCACAGCTGGTCGGCGCCGGGGACCTTGGTGACCGTGCGCAGGCGGCCGTAGGTTCCGACGTAGTACGCCGTCGGGGTGCCGACGCTCTCGGTGTCGCCGTTGACCGGGATGCGCCACAGGCGTTCGCCGCGCAGGGACGCCATGTAGACGACGTTGCGGACGATCGCGATGCCGCTGGGCGAGGCCTCGTCGACGTTCCAGGTGGCCTTGGGGTTGGTCATGCCGGCGACGCCGCACGTCCCTTCGCAGGTGGGCCAGCCGTAGTTCGCGCCCGGTTTGACGAGGTTGAGTTCGTCCTTGGAGCTGTTGCCGAACTCCGCTTCCCACAGACGGCCGTTGCGGTCGAAGGCGAGGCCTTGCGGGTTGCGATGGCCGTAGGAGTAGACGTAGTTGCCGAACGGGTTGCCGGGGGCGGGTTTTCCGTCCGTCGTCATGCGCAGGATCTTGCCGTTGAGGGAGGTCTTGTCCTGGGCGAGGTCGGGGGTCTGGGCCTCGCCGGTGGAGACGTAGAGGTAGCCGTCGGGGCCGAAGGCGAGACGACCGCCGTTGTGGTAACGGTTCTTCTTGATGCCCTGGAGGAGGACCGTGTAGTCGGTGAGGGCGGTGCCGTTGTACGTCATGCGGACGACGCGGTTGCCCTCGGACGCGGTGTGCATGAAGTAGACGTAGTGGTTGGTGGCCCACTTCGGGTCGACGGCGACGCCGAGGAGGCCGCCCTCGCCGTTGGTGGTGACCGCGTTCGGCACGGTACCGACCTGGGTCCGGGTGCCGTCCTTGGTGGTCTTCCAGACCCGGAAGTCGTCCCGCTCGGTGACGAGCGCGCTCTGGCCGTCGGGCATCCAGTAGGTGCCCCACGGGATGGTCCAGCCGGTGGAGAGCGTCGCGACGGACGAGGGGACACCGCCGTCGCCCGCGCAGGCCTTCGTGGTGAAGGTGACGGTGTTGCTCGGCGCGGAGAGGTTGCCGGCCGCGTCACGGGCGACGACGTCGAGTGTGTACGGGCTGTCGCAGGCGAGGCCGGTGAGGGTGGTCGAGGTGCCGGTGGTGACCGTCTTGTAGACGGTGTCCCCGCTGCGGATGTCGTATGCAATAACCGCACGGTCGTCGGTGGATGCGCCCCACGTGAGGTCGACCGTATTCGATGTGATGTCGGCGGTCGACAAAGTACCGGGCTCGGTGGGCGGGGTGGTGTCGGAGCTGGGTTTCGTCGTGCAGTCGACGACCGGGCTGGCGGGCGAGGTGTTCCCGGCCGCGTCCCGGGCGATGACGGTGAGGTCGTAGGTGGTGTTCGGGGCGAGCCCGGTGAGGGCCTTGCTCGTCGAACTCCCGGGCGCCTCACCGATCTTGTTGCCGTGCTCGTAGAGGTCGTACACCGTGACGCCCACGTTGTCGGTCGAGGCGCCCCAGGTCAGTGTGAGGCCGTCCTCGCCGATGTCCGGGCAACTCGGCTGGCCCGGGCGGGTCGGGGCCTGTGCGTCGGTCGCGGTGCCGACACCGATGCGGTCGAGGTTGGGGCCGCCGTTCGCGGTGGTCGCGGTCGCCCTGATTTTTTCGGTGCCGGCCGTCAGCGGAACGTTCACGGTCTTCGTCGCCCACGTGTTCCAGTCGGCGGTCGCCGGGAAGGAGACAGCGGGCGCGACGACCGTACCGTTGACGGAGATGTCCAACGGGCGGTCGGCGGTGGTGCCGTTGGCGTAGCGGAGCGCGACCGACGCGGTGCCGGTGGCGGTGGCGCTCACCGTGAACTCCACGTAGGAACCGGTCACGTTGGTGTAGTCGACGAAGCCGGTGCCCGTGTAGCCGGTGTGGTTGGTGGCCACGGTGCCCTGGACGACGGTGGCGTCCTCGGCCTGGTAGTCGGTGCTCGCGGCGTGCGCGACGGGGCCGGTGAGACCGGCGAGCGGCACGGCGAGGGCCAGGGAGAGGCCCCACGCCAGGATTCTGTCGCGTTTCATGACTGTCCCCTCAGTCCGTCGTCGACCGGGTTCACCCGGATCAGGCGGGTCTCGCCCGGCCGTAGCGTCGCGCTGTACGAGTCCGCGATCGTGCCCTTGTGGGAGCCGGACCAGAGGTCGGTGACGTCACCGGAGCCGGTGAAGCCGACCTGCGACCAGTTCACGGAGACCGTCGCGCTGCCGGACGTACCGGTGTTGAACAGCGCGACCACGTAGGTGCCGTCGCTCTCGCGCTTGCTCCAGACCTGTTTGACACCGCTGTTCACCAGGCGTTTCGCGGCGACGCCGTCCTGGTCGACGCCGATGAGGCGGTCGTTGGTGAGCATCGCCTTGTCGACGGTGTCGAGGTGGGTGAGGTCGGTGCCGAGCAGGAGGGGCGAGCCCGCCATCGCCCACAGGGTGAAGTGCGAGCGGCGCTGGTCGGCCGTCAGACCCACCTGGTCGCCGTTGCCGACCTCCAGCGAGTCCAGGTCGTTCCAGCCGCCCGGTCCGGCGTACGGCTGCCAGGACGCGGCGGTGTTGAAGCGCGCGGAGACGTGCGACCAGTCGGTGAGCGGATAGCCGCTGCCGTTGGCGCCGGGTCCGCAGTAGCACTCGACGTCGCCCTGGGTGCGCCAACTGTTCGCGTACTGACGCCAGGTGGCGGCGTCCGCGATCGGAAGGTTGTTGGAGAGCGCGAAGTTGATGGGACGACCTGTCGCCCGTAGCGCCTTGTCCCAGGCCTGGACGTCCGGGATGTCGGCACTGCCCACGCCGTCGATCTTCAGGTGGTCGACGCCCCAGGAGGCGAACTGTTTCGCCCACGAGTCGACGAACTCCTGCGCGCCGGGCTTTCCGTAGTCGATGTAGTACATGTTCTTGCAGTTGTAGTTCTTCTCGGTCCTGGTCGTGTCCGCGATGTCCTTCGCGTGGTACGGCGTGCCCTCGATCGGGGTGTTGGCGGTGACCGCGTTCTTGGCGATGCCCGGGGTGACGTAGAAGCCGAACTTGAGTCCCTTGGAGTGGATGTAGTCGGCCAACTCCTTGACCCCGGACGGGAACTTGGCCGGGTCGACGGCCCAGCGGCCGTAGGAGTCGACGGTGAAGCCGTTGGTGTCGCACTTCTGCCAGAAGTCGTCGAGGTTGACGTACACGAAGCCGTGGTCGTCGAGGCCGCTCGCCACCAGGGCGTCGGCCTGGGCCTTGATCTTCGCCTCGGTGGGGGTGCGGCGGACGTAGCTCCAGCTGCTCCAGCCCATGGCGGGGCGCAGGGACTGGCCGTTGTCCGACATGGGGGTGAGGGTCGCGGGCGTCGCGTAGGACGTGCCGATCCAGGCCTCGTCGATCCGCAGCCGCTTGTAGCGGGTGGTGTCGGTGGCGGCGGCCCAGGTGGAGTCGACTTCGAGCCGGACATGGCGGGCGTTGGCGGCTGTGAGGTCAATGCCCTGGATTCCGCGGCGACTTGGCAGCTCGCCGGTCTTGACCGCGCTCCCCCAGTTGGTGCCGTCGTTGCTGAGGAACACCTTGTACGCCTTGATCCGCGCCGACTGCTCGGTGTCGGAGCGGGCGTAGGCCACGGAGTCCTCGCGCTGGTTGAGCCCGATGTACTGCACCTTCTTCGAACTGCCCAGGTCGAAGGTGAGGTTGACGGGCAGGGTCTTGTCGTTGTCCCAGTAGGTGAGGTGAGTCCCGTCCCCGGCGGCCGATCCCGGGTGTCCGCTCGCCGAGGCGCTCGCGCTGACGGTGACGCCGGACAGGATGCCCTGGCGGCCGGCGGTCGTGACCTTGAAGACGGTGTCGTACGGGTCCCAGCCGCCGAGCCCGGTGAGCGTGAGCACTCCGCCGGACTGGGACCACGAAATCGCCGCGCCGGTACGGAGGTTGGTGACGGAGACGATGCGGTAGCCGTTGTCGCGGACGCGCAGGGTGCTGGTGCCGGGCGGGGTCAGGACGTGGATGTACTGGAGGTCGGGGTCGGTCCGGCTGATCGTGGTGACGCCGTGGGCGCCGTCGTTCCAGAAGCCGGGTTTGAGGCCGCCGTACATGTAGCCGCCGCCCTCGGTGCCGTGCAGGGATTCCCAGATCGGGTCGAGGTAGGAGTTCGCGAAGTTGTTGAAGGCAGCCTGGTTGGCCGGGAACTTGCCGTTGACCTGGGCGGTCTCCGCCATCAGCGCCTTCACCGAGGAGCCCGTGTTGGTGACGAGGCGGCCGAGGGTGAGGGCGCGGTCGACGGACGGGTCGGAGCCGTCGTACCACCAGGCGCCGGTCGACGGGAGCTTGAAGTCGGCTTCCGTCAGGCGGGGTTGTGCGGTGTATACAGCCTGCGGGTAGTCGTATGCGGGCGACATTCCCGTCTTCTGCTCATTGCTGATCATGTCCATGATCGGGGTGTCTTCGTTGTTGTTGCTGAGCGTGTAGCTCGGGCGCTTCTGATAGATCTGCTGGTAGAGGTCGTGGCTCTCCCAGTACGCGTTGTCGTTGTCGATCCAGAAGCCGCCGAGGTCGGGATAGCGGTCCATGACCTCGAAGAAGTTGTCGTAGCTGAACTGTCCGAAGCCGTCGCGGGTGGTCAGGTCGACGTTCTTGCCCTTGTAGGCGGAGTAGGCGGCCGAGTCGAGCCACTCGTGGCCGCCCTCGTCGTGCCACTGCGGGTCGTCGGTCATGTAGAGGACGACCTTCATGCCCTTGGCCTTCGCGGCGGTGATCAACTCGCCGAGGAAGTCCCGCTTCGTGGAGCAGGATCCGGGGATCTTCGAGGGCCAGGGGCGGGCGTAGCCGAGGCGGCTGTGGAAGGTCGCCAGTACGAGGTATTGCGTATGCAGCTTCCGGGCCTCGTTCACCCAGTAGTCGGGTGTCCAGCCGCCGTTCGTGACGTCGTTCTCCCACGCGGTGCAACTGGTGTGGGCGGGCGCGGTGCGCAGGCCCCAGTGCAGGAAGAGGCCACCGACCGAGCCCCGGAGGAAGTCCTGGCGGGGGTTCTCCAGGTCGAGCGGGCGGGCGGGGGCACCGGGCGAGCGGACGGGCGTGGCCGCGCAGTTCTCGGTGGAGCCGGTGCTGGAGAGGCGTGGCGCGCCGGCGCCGCTGACGCAGTAGCCGTTCACGTCCTGGAAGCCCAGGTCGTAGGGCGAGTCGGTGCCGCGCTGGGCGGTGAAGCCGGTGAAGCGGATGCCGCTCGCCGCGTTCGCGATGACCGCCGGTCGGCCGTCGTTCGCCGCGAACTTCACCGAGCTGTCGGTGAATTGGACGTTGTCGGCGTCGTGCAGATACCAGCCGTAGGCCGGCCGGGTGCCGATGGCCTTCGGGTTGTAGTCCTTGGGGTCGTTGTTCGGCACGCCGGTGGACATGGTGCCGTTGCCGCCGGGGACGGTGATGTCGACGTTCGTGAAGGTGATCCCGCTGATGCGGTGGCCGTTCTCGCCCCACAGGGTCGGGCTGAAGGAGGGGCTGTTGCCGGTGGCGGTGATGTTGTCGTAGGTGACGTCGCTGATCGAACCGACGCCCGGACTGTCGCCGCAGCGCTTTCGGGTGCCGATCTTCTCCATGATCGGTGAGTGGACGCCTGTCATGGTGATGTCGCGGTAGTGGACGTCGGAGATCTTCGCGCCGTCCATGGAGACCATGCCGAGGCCGGACTTGTCGGCGCCCTCGATCCGGATCTTCTGGAACTGGTAGTCCGTGAAGTCGCCGCAGGTCTCGGAGCCGAACATGAGCGCGTTGCAGCACTTGGCCGACAGATACGAATCGCTCACGCGCACATGGCCGTTGGGGAGTTTGGCGCCGAGCGCGTAGTCGCTCTTGAAGACGAGCGCGTCGTCGTTCGCCTTGATGTCGGCATTGGTGACGGTGACGTTCGTCGTGGAGATGATGTTCCAGCCGTCACGGTCGCTCGCGGTGTCGATGGTCAGCCGGTCCGAGGTGACGTTCGTGCAGCCGTTGATCAGCGCGGCGAAGTGGCCGCCCCGGCGCAGGGTCAGCCCGTCGCCGATCCGGAGTCCGTCGCAGCGCGTCAGCGACAGGATCTTGTCGGCCTCGCCGGACTTGGGGTTGCCGGTGATCAGGTTGCCGAGCCCGTCGATGACCCCGCCGCCGACGAAGCCGATGTTCGTGAGCCGGTCGCCGTAGATCATCGCGTTGCGGAAGTGACTGTGCCCGTAGTCCTGGTACTGGTCGTACGGGTTGGCCTCGGGGGCGTCGTAGGTGTCGGCGGACGAGCCCTGGATCGTGGCGCCGGTGTCGATCTGGAGCGTCACGTTGCTCTTCATGTGGATGGTGTTCTTGGACTTGTAGGTGCCGGCGGGGAACCGGACCGTGCCGCCGCCGGCCGAATTGGCCGCCGTGATGGCCTTGTTGACGGCCGGGGTGTCGTTGGCGGAACCGTCGCCCTTGGCACCGTAGTCGCGGACGTCGTAGACGGCGGCGGGACGGCTCGGCGTCGCGGAAGGTGCCGCCGCGAGGGCCGAGGGGTGGGCGAGGCCGAGGACGACGGCGAACGCGAAGAACACGCTCGCCGCCCAACTCCGTTTGTACATGGGAGGTTTCATGCGGGACTTCGTGGGGGGTTTCACGGAAGGGGCTCCTCACACGAGTTGGTAGCCGCGGAGATCGGTGAGCAGGAGGTAGGTGTCCTGAAGGGACCCGGAGGTGTCGCCCAGGGAGCGGTAGATGCCCCACTTGGGGCGGACCCGGTCGGCGAGGAAGGTGTCGACGCCGGTCCTCGACTCGTCGATCACGGTCGTGGAACCGGACTTGAGGATCCAGCGGACCGAACCGGCCGTGCCGTTGCCGACCTTGATCTGGAAGTCGACGTCGGTCCAGCGGTCGTGCAGCGGATCGAGGTCGGTACGGCCGACCAGGACACCGGCGACGGGAAGGTTCAGCTCGATGGTCTGCACGCCGTTCACGCGTCGCAGCGACTGGACGACGATCGGCGAGGTGCCGTTGCCGGGCTGCTTCATCTGCATGATGTGCGTGAAGGTCGTGGTCGCCTTCAGGGAGCTGGGGATGTACATCGAGTACGTGAGCCGCCAGGTCTGCCCCTGGGTCCACTTGAGGTAGCTGCTGCCGGTGCGCAGGCCGGTGACCTCCTGGCGCTGCCGGTCGGTCGACGTGTCGCGGTCGACCGTATGCATGGTGAAGCGCCAGTCGTTCCCGGTGGCGTAGATGTGCGGGTGCCCGGCCGGGTGCGAGTCGGCGCGGTCGTCCTCGACGGTCTCGAAGGCGCCGAGGCCGTCGCCGCTCGCGGTCGGCGCCCACTTCTGCTGCCAGGAGGCGGCGTGCGCGGAGGTGGCGGCGGACAGGCCGACCGCCGCGCCGGCGGCTCCGCCGAGGGCGGCTCCGAGAACCGCCCTTCTGGATGCGCTCATGACACTAATCACCTCGCAGTTGTTCGTTCATGATCAGAAAGGCGCCCAGGCCGTGGAAGTCGTTCACGGCCCGGGTACGGGCGACGTAGTACGCGTAGTCGCCGACGTTGGTGCCGATGGAGATGTCCGAGAGGTCGGTGCGGCCGTCGGTGCCGACCGAGAGGCGCGCGAGGACGCCCTCGTAGCCGCGCCGGGCGACGTCGGCGAAGTGCCGGTCGAGATAGCCCTGTTGGGCGCCGCGCGAGAGGGCGTAGGTGAACATGCTGGAGCAGGACGTCTCGGTCCAGTTGTCGCCGCGGGCGCCCTTGTCCACGACCTGGAACCAGCGGCCGGTCGCCGGGTCCTGGTACTTCTCCAGACCGGTCGCCAACCGGCGGAAGATGGCGAGGAGTTGGGGCCGCCGCGGATGGTCGGCGGGGAGTGCGTCGAGGACGTTCGTGATGGCCATCGCGTACCAGCCGACCGCGCGGCACCAGTGTTCCGGGGCGAGTCCGGTGCCGGGGTCGGCCCAGCTCGCGGTGCGCGATTCGTCGTAGGCGTGCTTCAACAGGCCGTTCGCGACCTGGAGATGGCTGCCGTAGACGTAGAGCTGCTTGGACGCCTCGTCGTTCGTGTAGGCGCTGTCGCCGAACTCCTGGCCGTACTCGACGAGGAACGGGTTCACCATGTAGACGCCGTCCGCCCAGAGTTGATGGGCGCGGCTGCTGCTGTCGGCGTGCCAGAAGCCGCCGTCGCTCGTGCGCGGGTAGGTGTCGAGGCGGTCGCGGATCTTCTTGGCCGCCTTGCGGTAGCGGTCCTGGCCGGTCTCGTGGTGCAGGATCACCAGGAGGCGGCCGGCCTGCATGCTGTCGAGGCTGTTGAAGGACTGGTCGATCGAGCCGTCGCTCTTCACGAAACGGTCGACGTAGCTCTTGATGTAGGCCAGGTAGCGGGCGTCGTGCGTACGTCTGTACGTCAGGTACTGGCCGTAGAGGTAGAGGCCGACCGGGTAGGACCAGCCGCCGATGGTGCTCGGTGTGTAGCGGGCCGTCGTGGAGTCGACCACGGCCACGGACCAGTCGGGCGCGGCGGCCGGGCGGCTCGCCGCCACCGCCGTTTCGAGCGGCGGGGCCGCTCCGGTCAGGTTGACGGTGGCGAGGGCTGCCGCGGTCAGGGCCGCTCGCAGTCGTCGGCGTCTCATGTTCCTTCCTTTCGAGTGGGGTCGGTTCGGGCGCTCCCGGCGGCTTCGGCACGCTCGGGCGGAGTGCATGGGGCCGTCGACTCGATGGAGCCGCGGCCTCGGCCGCCATCGCTCTTGACCGACTGATCAGTTTGAACGGGTCGCGGAAACGCCCGCCGGCCATCAGCGGTCCGTGCGCCGTGCGGCCGTGGCGGACGATGCCTTCACCACACCTTTTCATCCGATGTTTCCTGCATACAATGTTCCGTCTGGAGGATCCCGGGCAGCGTCCTGCTCATGCGCGCAAACCTGCTCTCCTGAGGGGTGAGGGTCTCGAAGCCCAGACAGGTGCCGGTGTTCACAGGGTTGTTCACATGGACGCACCGCGTTCACGGACACGTCCGGTGGCGTGCTTCAGCGTCGCGGCATGACGGTCCGCGGTCAATGGTCCGGACCGAATAAGGTCGGATGCATTTCTCGCCAATCTCGGGCCGACGACACCGGACGGCCGCTCGGTCCGGACGGATTTCGCGGTCAGGAATGCACCACGGCCCGTGATCGTTGACGATGGGGAGTACCCACCCGACGACTGAAGGATCGAGAGCTCGTGAGCAGCAAGGTCCCCCCGATCATCCTCAACAACGGTGTCGAGATGCCCCAGCTGGGCTTCGGCGTCTGGCAGGTGCCGGACGACGAGGCGGAGCGGGCGGTGGCCACGGCGCTGGAGGCCGGGTACCGCAGCATCGACACGGCTGCGATCTACGGCAACGAAGAGGGCACCGGAAAGGCCATCACCTCCTCCGGCGTCCCGCGCGAGGAGCTCTTCGTCACCACCAAGCTCTGGAACACCGACCACGGGTACGACGCCACCCTGCGCGCGTTCGACGTGTCCCTGGAGAAGCTCGGCCTTGAGTACCTGGATCTGTATCTGATCCACTGGCCCACCCCGGCCCGGGACAAGTACATCGACAGCTACAAGGCGTTCGAGAAGCTGCACGCGGACGGCCGGGTGCGCGCCATCGGCGTCTCCAACTTCGAACCCGACCACCTGGAGCGGCTGATCGACCAGACCTCGGTCATCCCGGCGGTCGACCAGATCGAGCTGCACCCGCAGCTCCAGCAGCGGGCCGGGCGCGAGTACCACGCGGAGCAGGGCATTGCGACCGAGGCCTGGTCGCCGCTCGGTTCGGGCCGGGGTCTGCTGGAGGTTCCGGCGATCGTCGCCATCGCACAGAAGCACGGCCGCACCCCTGCCCAGATCGTGCTGCGCTGGCACATCCAGCTGGGCAACGTGGTGATCCCCAAGTCCGTGACGCCGTCGCGGATCAAGGAGAACATCGAGGTCTTCGACTTCAGCCTGGACACCGAGGACCTCGCGGCGATCAGCGCGCTGAACGAGGACCGGCGACTGGGTCCCGATCCGTCGACGTTCAACGTGGGCTGAACCCAGCGGTACGAAGCGCCCCGGAGTCCAACTCCGGGGCGCTTCTCGTCACTTGGTTCGGACCAGGGTCTTGACGCGAGCATGCCTATGGGCCACCTTGTTGCGCACCCGGTAAGGAAACTTTCCTAACAGAAGGGTCCCCCACAGTGCGCATCCGAACACTGACCCTCGCCGCGGCGTCAGGTGCCGCCCTGCTCGCCGCCGGAGTGCTCCCCGCGAGCGCCTCCGGCGCCACCCCGAAGTCGGCACAGGAGGGCACGGTCAGCGCGGCCGATCTGCTCTCCAAGGTGACGTCCTGCTCGCAGATATCGAACGGCAAGTACCGCACCGACGACGAGACTTCGGCCACCATCCCGGTCTGCGGCAAGAACGGCGCCGTGTTCTGGAAGGCCGACATGGACATCGACTGCGACGGCCAGCGCACCTCGAAGTGCAACGAGAACGCCGACCCCTGGTACCAGGACGACACGGCGTTCCACCAGTCGAACGGCCAGCCACTGAAGGCGGATTCACTGCCCTACATCGTGGTGCCCAGCTCCAGCAGCATCTGGAAGTACTCCAGCTACGGCATCAAGGGCGGCGGCGTGGTCGCCGTGATCTACAACAACAAGGTCGAGTACGCCGTCGTCGGCGACACCGGCCCCACCAACATCATCGGCGAGGCCTCCTACGCCACCGCGAGCGCCCTCGGCATCGACCCCGACCCGGCGACCGGCGGCGCCGACTCCGGCGTGACGTACATCCTGTTCAAGAACTCGACGGTCTCTCCCATCGAGAGCCACAGCGCGGCGGTCTCGCTCGGCGACCAGCTGGCGAAGCAGTTCCTCCAGAACAACTAGTGTGCGGGTGGGGCCCGTTCCCACGAAGCCCGTTGTCACGATCGGTCGGTTCGCGGCAACGGGCCTCGCTCGTCGGCGAGTTGAGCGGGCTGTGTCAGTTGGGCTGGCCGATCGGCCGTACGACCACGGTGTTGATGTCGACACCGGCGGGCTGGCGGATCGCCCACAGGATCGTGTCGGCGATGTGGTCGGCGGTCAGCAGACGGCCGGGCGGCGGGCTGCCGTTGCCGTCCCAGAACGGGGTCTCCACCCGGCCCGGGGCGACCAGCGTCACCCCGATGCCGAACTCCGTGACCTCGCGCCGGGTGTTCTCGGCAAGACCGGTCATCGCCCACTTGGTGGCGCCGTAGATGTTGCCGGGCGTGTGCACGAACCCGGCGACGCTGCCGATCAGCACGATCCGGCCGTGCGTCTGCTTCAGCGCGTCGACGGACGCCCGGATCAGGAGGGCGGGCCCGAGGACATTGGTCAGCACCATCTCGGTCCACCCGGCCGGGTCGCCCTCGGCGACCGAGTCGTGCGTGGCGACACCGGCGTTGGCGACGACCGCGTCGAGCCGCCCGAACTGTTTCAGCGTCGTCTCGACGGCAGCCTGTACCTGGTCGTACTCGGAGGCACTGCCGGGAATCGTCAACAGGCCCGTGGGGTGTCCCAGTTGACCGGCGAAGGCGTGCAGCCGCTGCTCGCTGCGGCCGGTGACGGCCACCCGGCCGCCGGCACTGAGGAGTTGTCTCGCGACGGCCGCGCCGATCCCGCTGCCGCCGCCGGTTATGAGCGCGACATGAGAGTTGTCGTTCATGGTGATGTGGTCCCCCCGTGGGTCGGTGAACTCCGCATTTTGGGAAGGGCAGTTCATCACCTTGAGCACTCCCGAAGTCAAGCCGCCGAGATCACGGGCCGTTCACACGGGCCGCACCGCCGTGTGCACGGTGTGCGCGGCGAGCACGAACACATCGGCACGCCGGTGCACACCGGCCGGGTCCTGCGGGTCGACCAGCCGGTCGAGGGTGGCCCGGTCCTCTGCGCCCAGGGCGTCGCCGTAGACGTCACGGACCCGGGTCAGCCAGGTCGCGACATAGGCGCGGACCCGGTCCGGGGCCGGCGCGGGCAGGTCGAGGAGGAAGCTGCGGCTGCCGGTGTACTTCAGTCCGGCCGAGGTCAGCAGGGCGGACCAGTCCTCGGTCTCGGTGACGGCGCCCGGGAGGTCGGCGCGCATCTGCGCGAACCACTCGGCCTCGATCGCGTCGATCCGCGCCTCCAGGCCCGGGCGGCCGATGCCGAAGTCGCGCGGCAGGAACCGGGAGGGCAGCCCGCCCTCCATGACGGCGAGGGTGCCACCCGGGGCGAGCCGCTGCGCGAACGCGGCGAGACCGGCGCGCTGGTCACCGAGATGGTGCAGGCTGCGGCTGGCCCACAGCAGGTCGGCCGGGTACTCCAACTCCCCCAGGACATCGGGCAGTTCACCGGTCAGCGTGCCGAAGCGGTCACCGAAGCCCAGCCGCTCGGCACGGGCGCGGGCCCGCTCCAGGAGTGGTGCGGATCCGTCCACCGCCACGACCCGGGCGCCCGGAAACGTCTCCGCGAACAGACCCGCGACCACACCCGGCCCGCTGCCCGCGTCGACGATCAGCCCCGGGTCGGTCCGCTCCTTCGCCAGCCAGGCCATGGCCCGCTCGTACAGCGGCGCGAACAGCTCCGCCTGCGACTCCAGGAGCGGGCCCATGACGGCCCAGTCGATGTCGGTGTGGTCGTGGCGGTGGTAGCCCGGGCCGGGCTTGTGGTCCTGCCCCACGCCGGGCCCGTGGTCCTGCTCGTGGTCGTGCCGGTGGTCCGGGTTCTGGCAGGGCCTGTGGTCGTGATCGTGCTCGTGCGCCATGGTGGTCAGCCTCTCGTCCGGGTGCCGCCAGCCTGCGCCGACGCACCGTCCGACGGCCACTTCCGTTGCCGAAGCGGCAAAAAATGGGGTGCGGCGGAGGCCGTCGGTCGCCGAGCATGCCCGTATGGACGACCTGCTGCTGGAACGCTTCCTCGAAGACGGGTTCGTGAAGATCGAGGGCGCCTTCCCGCCGCGTGTCGCCGCCGACTGCGCGCGACTGCTGTGGCGGGAGACGGGCTACGACCCCGACGACCCGGGCACCTGGAAGGACCCCGTGGTCTGGGTACCGGGCATGGGCCAGGGCCCGTTCGCCGCGGCCGCCAACTCCCCCGCCCTGCACGAGGCGTTCGACCTCCTGGTGGGCGAGGGACGCTGGGCGACGCGCTACGGCCTCGGCGCCTTCCCGCTGCGCTTCCCGCACGAGGACGAACCCGACGACGCCGGCTGGCACATCGACGGGAGCTACACCCCCGAGGGCGAGACCTGGCCGTTCGCCAACCTGCGCTCGCGGGACCGGGCGCTGCTGATGCTGTTCCTGTTCAGCGAGGTGACCGAGGACAACGCCCCGACCCGCATCCGCGTCGGCTCGCACCTCGACGTCCCGCCACTCCTGGAACCGTACGGCGAGGCGGGGGTGTCCGGTCTGCGGATCGCCCCGCAACTGGTCGAGGCCACCGCCCACCGCCCGCTCGCGTACGCCACCGGCAGCCCCGGTGACGTGTACCTGTGCCATCCCTTCCTGGTCCATGCCGCCCAGCCGAACCACGGCACCCGGCCGCGTTTCCTGGCGCAGCCACCGCTGGATCCGGCGGTCCCCTTCGAGCTGGAACGTCCTGACGGCGACTACTCGGCGGTGGAGTTCGCGATCCGCCGGGGGCTGGGCGGGCAGGGCTGACCCCCGCGCCCTTGGGGGCGGGGCGCGGGGGTGTATGCCATGTGCGATGCGATACGCGATTACTGTGTGCGATTGCTGTAGGCGTTCGCTGTATGCGATCTACAGCGGCGGGTACGCGTTCGCCATCAGCTGCTGGAACTGGGCCGAGAACCAGTGCCCGGACAGCGGGGCGTTCGGCAGGGCGCCCGACATGTTGTTGCCGTTGCGGGCGTTGCCCGTGTACGTCGGGTCGCACATGCGGTCGAAGCCCTTGCCCTCGTCGTTGGCGATGGCAGTGCTGGAGCCGTCGGACTCACCCGGCGGCTTCATCCACACATAGGCGTCGATCCCGGTCGCCGGGGCGGCCTGCGGACGCTCGCCGAGACCGGCTCCGGACTGGTTGCACCAGTTCCCGACCTGGATGCGGCGGTCGTAGCGGCCACCGTCGACGTACGTGTCCACACTGGTCGTCGCACCAGGACCGGTGGGCCGGGCCGAGCCGCCCCAGCCGTTCCTGGAGGTGTCGATCAGCATGCCGATACCGGAGTTGAAGCCCACCGACACCAACTGGTTGCGGAACGCCTGGGCGTACGACAGCTCGTCCACGTAGCGGTTCCAGTCGACCCACTTGGACTGGCGCACGGAGACCCCGTTGACGCTGTCGTTGATGGTGAAGTTGTTCTCCTTCAGGGCGCTGTAGTTGGCCGTGTTGGTGATGAAGCCGGCCACGTCGTTGACGGTCGCGCCCTCGGCGTTCGCGGCCTGGTAGAAGAGGTTCGCGGCGGGGGCGAAGTTGTCGTCCCAGCCGAGCCAGCCGTGGTGGCCGGCGTCGATGTAGTTGTAGACGTTGGGAATCGCGCCGAGCTTGTTGAGCGCGTAGCCCACGCCCTTCACGTAGTTGCCGTTGGCGAGCATCGTGTCGCACTGCGGGGTGGCGGTGGCCTTGCTGCCGGTGTTGGTCACGAGGTTGGGCAGCGAGTCGATCTCGATCGTGGTGACGATCCGCAGCGAGGCGTACTTGCTGTCGGCGAGGATCGCGGCGATCGGGTCGATGAACTCGCTTTCGTAGCGGCCGATTTCGGTCGGGCCGAGTTCGCCGTTGGAGGCGAGGGCCGCGCAGTCGCGTCCGGGGAGGTCGTAGACGACGAGCTGGACGACCTCTTCACCGCTGCCCTTCTGGGCGAGCGCCGCGTCGAGGTGTGCGCGCAGGCCCATGCCGCCGCCCACTCCGTTGATGGCGGCGATGCGGTCGAGCCAGACGCCGGTGGGCTGGTTGGAGATCCGGCTGCCGCCGGTCTCGGCGGCGGCCTTCGCCGACCACTCCGGGTTCACGTACACCTTGGCACCCGCGTACGGGTTGTCGACCCGCCCGCTGGGATCGGTGCCGCCACCGCCGCCTCCCCCGCCGCTGCCGTCGTCGACGTTGCAGGTCACGCCGTCAAGGGTGAAGGCGGTCGGGAGTGCGTTGGTGCCACTGTAGGAGGCGTTGAAGCCGAAGCTGACCGAACCGCCGGTCGCCAGGCTCCCGTTGTAGGTCTCGTTGGCCGCCGTGACGGCGGTCCCGCTCTGGCTGATCTTCGCGTTCCAGCCGCTGGTGACCTTCTGGTTGCCGGCGTACGACCACTTCACGGCCCAACTCGACTTGGCGGCCGAGTTGTTGGTGACCGTGACGGCGGCGGTGAAGCCGGTGTCCCACTGGTTCTGCACCTTGTAGTCGACGCTGCACGGGATCGCGGCGATACCGGCGTCAGCCGAGGGTGCGGCGGCGACCGCCGTCCCCGAGGCCCCGGCGACGAGCACCAAGGCAGCGAGCAACGCTGTTCTGGTACGGCTCATGAGTGCGGGTTTCCTTGTCTGGTAAGGAAGTTGGTTGCGGGTGCTGTGGTGTGCGCTGTTCGGTGTGCGGGGGCGCCTATCCGTTGAGGGCGCGCAGATGGTCGCGCAGCCCGATGCCGTACGCCGTGGGCGTTCCGGTGTAGTCGGTGATCAGTGACGGACCGGCGGAACAGTCCCAGGTGTTCCAGGTCCAGCCGAGATACGAGAGCCCGCGGTCGTCGAACCACTTCATGACCTGGTCGACGAAGGCGTGCGAGCAGGTGTTCTCGCCCATCTCCCCTGCCACCAGGGGCACTTGGGCCGCGACGGGGGCGAGGGTGGAGTTCCAGCAGCTCTCGCTCGCGCAGGTGTTGAAGTTGTACACGTGGTACGCGGCGACGAGATTGCCGGTCGGGTCGGTGGGCTTGTAGGCCAGCCACTGGCTCAGGTCGTTCGAGTACGCGAGCCCGCCGGCCATGACGACGTTCTTGGCGCCGGTGGACCGTACGGCGTCGACGAGATCCTGCATACCGGCGACTTCATACCCGATGCCGGGGCAGGTGCCGCCGTCGCGCCAGCACTGCCACGCCTGGGTGGTCGTGGAGGTCGCGCGGTCCGGGTAGGGCTCGTTGAACAGGTCGAACGCGACGGCCTGGTCGCCCTTGAAGGTGCTGGCGACGGAGGACCAGAACGACGGGGAGTACTGCGCGTCCGGCATCGGCTTCTGGCAGGTGGCGTGCACGTCGGAGCAGCCCGCCGAGTTGCCGGTGTACTGGCCGTAGGTCCAGTGCAGTTCGACGATCGGTGTCATGCCGTGCGCCTCGACCTTCGCCACCAGGTCCTTGACGGCGGCGATGTAGTTGGCGCCCGCGTACTCGGGCTTGATGTTCGAAAGGCCCAGCCAGCACTCCTCGTTGAGCGGAATGCGGACCACGTTCGCCTTCCAGTCGGCGATCGCCGCGACGGCCGCGTCGTCCACCGGGCCGTCCCAGATGCCGTAGCCCTGCACGCACATGAACTCGCCGCCGGACCGGTTGACGCCGAGCAGACGGCGACTCGCGCCGCCCGCGTCCACGAGTTTGTTCCCGGAGACGTGCAGTGCGGGTGCGGTGCCGCTCGGCGGCGGTGACGTCGGAGGTGGCGAGGTCGGTGGTGTCGGCTCCGAATCGACGTTGCAGGTAGTGCCGTTGAGCTTGAACGCGGACGGTACGGCGTTGCTTCCCGACCAGTTGGCGAGGAACCCGGCGCCGACGCTCGCGCCGGTGCCGAGCGAGCCGTTCCAGCTCTCGTTGGCCGCGGTGACCGTCGTACCGGACTGGGACCAGTTGGCGTTCCAGCCCTGGGTGACCTTCTGGCCGCCGGCGAAGTCGAAGCTCAGGCTCCAACTGCTCACCGGTGCCATGTTGTTGGTGATCTGCACTGCGCCCTGGAATCCGGTGTCCCACTGGCTGGTGACCGAGTACTCCACCGTGCACGAGGGGGTGGCACCGGACGCCGTGACCACCGGAACGACCATTGCCCCGACAAGGGCGGTCGCGCCGGCGACGGCTAAAAGGATTGAACGCGGGGGGTGTCGCATGAGCGACTCCTTGCAGTTCGGGCGCCTCCACGGACGCGTCGACTGACGGAATCGCTCCCACTGGTGTCCAGGAAGGTAGCGCCAAGTGACGGTAAAGGACAGGGGAGTCACAGACTTTCGCTGACTTTCCCTCAATTCACCTGCGTCGAATCATTTCGACTCCGTAAGCACCTTGACGGCTCTCACCCTCGTCCCCACGATGGGAGCGCTCCCACTGGTTCAAGGCTTGTTGCTGCTCCGCCCCCACCCCTCCGAGCCGCAAGGAGGAACCAGCACATGCACCCCAGAAGGAGACGCCGCGTGACACGGCGACTGTGGACCGCTGTCGTGGCGGCCCTCGCACTTCCGATCTCAATGCTGGCGACCGGCACAACTCCCGCCCAGGCCGCGACAGTTCAGTGCAGCGTGGACTACAAGACGAACGACTGGGGCTCCGGCTTCACCGCGGATCTGACCCTCACCAACCGGGGTACGGACGCGATCAACGGCTGGACCCTGACCTACGCCTACTCGGGCAACCAGAAGCTCAGCAACGGCTGGAACGGCACCTGGTCCCAGTCCGGCAGCGCGGTCACGGTGACGAACGCGTCGTACAACGGGACGATCGCCGCGGGCGCGGCCGTCTCGACCGGCGCGCAGTTCGGTTACAGCGGCACCAACACCGCGCCCACCTCGTTCGCGATCAACGGCACCACCTGCGCCGGCGCCCATCAGCCGCCGATCACGGTGCTGACCAGCCCGAGCGCGGGCGCGATCTACACGCAGGGGGCCGCGGTCCCGCTCGCGGCAACCGCGGCGGCGGCCGACAACGCGACGATCAGCAAGGTCGAGTTCTACGACGACACCACGCTGCTCGGCACGGACACGACCGCGCCGTACTCGCTCTCGGCCTCTGGTTTGACCGTGGGCAGTCATTCGCTGGTGGCGAAGGCGTACGACAGCCTGGGCGCGTCCGGTGCGTCCACGCCGGTCGGCATCACGGTCGCGTCGGGACCCGCGATCGTGGCCTCGCCGACGCAACTGGGCGTCCAGCAGGGGAAGTCGGGCACGTACGCGGTGTCGCTGTCCTCGCAGCCGGCGTCGAACGTGACCGTCACGACGGCGCGCGCGAGCGGCAACACGGGTCTTTCGGTCACCGGCGGCGGGACGCTCACCTTCACGCCGTCGAACTGGAACACCGCGCAGACGGTGACCGTCACGGCCGACGCGTCCGGCACCGGTTCGGCGTCCTTCGACTCGACGGCGACGGGCTTCACCAAGGCGACGGTCACGGTGACGGAGCTGGCGGCGGCGAACGCGTACGACGCCCGCTTCCTGGACCTCTACGGGAAGATCACCAACCCGGCGAACGGCTACTTCTCGCCCCAGGGCATCCCCTACCACTCGGTGGAGACCCTGATCGTCGAGGCGCCGGACCAGGGGCACGAGACCACGTCGGAGGCGTACAGCTATCTGCTGTGGCTGCAGGCGATGTACGGCAAGGTGACGGGCGACTGGTCGAAGTTCAACGGCGCCTGGGCCCTCATGGAGAAGTACATGATCCCCACCCACGCCGACCAGCCGACGAACTCCTTCTACAACGCCTCGAAGCCGGCGACGTACGCCCCGGAACTGGACACACCGAACGAGTATCCCGCGAAGCTGGACACCTCGGTGCCGGTGGGGTCGGATCCGATCGCCGGTGAACTGAAGACCGCATACGGCACGGACGACGTCTACGGTATGCACTGGCTGGAGGATGTCGACAACACCTACGGCTACGGCGACACGCCGGGCGGCGGGTGCGAGGCGGGGCCGACGGCGGGCGGGCCGTCGTACATCAACACCTTCCAGCGCGGAGCGCAGGAGTCGGTGTGGGAGACGGTGCCGCAGCCGACCTGCGACGCCTTCAAGTACGGCGGTACGAACGGGTACCTGGACCTCTTCACCGGTGACTCCTCGTACGCCAAGCAGTGGAAGTACACGGACGCCCCGGACGCCGACGCCCGGGCCGTGCAGGCCGCGTACTGGGCCGACACCTGGGCCAAGGAACAGGGCAAGGGTGCCGACGTCTCCGCGACCGTCGGCAAGGCGGCCAAGATGGGCGACTATCTGCGCTACGCCATGTACGACAAGTACTTCAAGAAAATCGGCAACTGCGTCGGGCCGTCCACCTGCCCGGCCGGCACCGGCAAGGACGCCTCGGACTATCTGCTGTCCTGGTACTACGCGTGGGGCGGCGCCAACGACACCGGCGCGGGCTGGGCGTGGCGCATCGGGTCCAGCCATGTGCACGGGGGATATCAGAACCCGTTGGCCGCCTACGCGTTGAGTTCGTACGCGGACCTGAAGCCCAAGTCCGCGACGGGCGCGGCGGATTGGGGCACCTCGCTGACCCGGCAGCTGGAGTTCTACCGCTGGCTGCAGTCGAGCGAGGGTGCCATCGCCGGTGGGGCGACCAACAGTTGGCAGGGGCGGTATGCGAGCCCGCCGGCCGGGACGTCGACCTTCTACGGCATGTACTACGACCAGCAGCCCGTCTACCACGACCCGCCGTCCAACCAGTGGTTCGGCTTCCAGGCGTGGTCGATGGAACGGGTCGCCGAGTACTACCAGCAGACGGGGAACGCGAGCGCGAAGGCGGTCCTCGACAAGTGGGTCGCGTGGGCGCTGTCCAAGACCACGATCAACCCGGACGGCACCTATCTGATCCCCTCGACGCTGCAGTGGTCGGGGCAGCCCGACACCTGGAACGCGTCAAGTCCCGGTGCCAATACGGGACTTCATGTGACGGTCGCCGACTACACCAATGACGTCGGTGTGGCCGCCGCGTACGCCAAGACGCTGACGTACTACGCCGCGAAGTCCGGTTCCGCTGCGGCGAAGACGACGGCGAAGGCTCTTCTCGACGGCATGTGGAGCAACTACCAGGACAGTCTGGGCATCGCCGTTCCGGAGACCCGAGCGGACTACAACCGGTTCGACGACAGTGTGTATGTGCCGAGCGGGTGGAGCGGGACGATGCCGAACGGGGACACGGTCAACTCCGCTTCCACGTTCGCCTCGTTGCGGTCCTTCTACAAGAACGATCCGGCGTGGTCCAAGATCCAGAGCTATCTGGCGGGCGGGGCCGCGCCTGTCTTCACCTATCACCGGTTCTGGGCACAGGCGGATGTCGCCCTGGCCATGGGGTCGTATGCGGAGCTTCTTGAGTAGTTCCGCCGGGTGCTCCGCGGGTTGGGCCGTTCTTTGCTGCGGGTCCGTAGTGACTGGTCGCGCAGTTCCCCGCGCCCCTATGGAGCGCTGCATCGCACGGCTCCTTCACGGAACCGCCGGGCGGCCCCCACCCGCACTGGGGGCCGCCCGGTACTCGTGTCTTCCCTCCCCCTCCTCAGGAGAGGACCTCACTGTGCGAAGAACCAGAATGCTGATGGCCGTACTGGCGCTCGCAGCCGGCTTGTTGGCGGGCGGGCCATCCGCTCTCGCCGCCGACACCCCGGCCGTGGCGCTCGCCGCCGACACCTACACCTGGCACAACGCCCGCATCGACGGTGGCGGTTTCGTGCCCGGCATCGTCTTCAACCGGAAGGAGAAGAACCTCGCCTACGCCCGTACCGACATCGGCGGTGCCTACCGTTGGCAGGAGGCGACGAAGACCTGGACGCCGTTGCTGGACTCGGTCGGGTGGGACGAGTGGGGGCACACGGGGGTGGTGAGTCTCGCGTCCGACTCGGTCGCCCCGGACAAGGTGTACGCGGCCGTCGGCACGTACACGAACAGCTGGGATCCGACGAACGGGGCGGTGCTCAGGTCGGCGGACCGGGGCGCCAGCTGGCAGAAGACCGATCTGCCGTTCAAGCTCGGCGGGAACATGCCGGGACGCGGTATGGGTGAGCGGTTGGCGATCGACCCCAACAAGGACAGCGTGCTGTATCTGGGTGCGCCCAGCGGGAAGGGCCTGTGGCGGTCGACGGACTCCGGGGTCACCTGGTCGCAGGTGACGAACTTCCCCGACGTCGGCAACTACGTGCAGGATCCGACCGACACGAGCGGCTACGCCAGCGACAACCAGGGCATCGTGTGGGTCACCTTCGACGAGTCGACGGGCACGTCCGGCAGCGCGACGAAGACGATCTATGTCGGTGTCGCGGACCAGGCCAATGCCGTGTACCGGTCGACGGACGCGGGGGCGACGTGGAGCCGGGTGGCGGGGCAACCGACGGGGTATCTGGCGCACAAGGGTGTACTGGATGCGGTCAACGGTTATCTGTACATCGCATACAGCGACAAGGGCGGGCCCTACGACGGCGGCAAGGGCCAGTTGTGGCGGTACGCGACCGCGACCGGCACCTGGGCGAACATCAGCCCGGTCGCCGAGGCCGACACCTACTACGGCTTCAGCGGGCTGACCGTCGACCGGCAGCATCCGGGGACCGTGATGGCGACGGCGTACAGCTCGTGGTGGCCGGACACGCAGATCTTCCGCTCGACGGACAGCGGCGGCACATGGACGAAGGCCTGGGACTACACGTCGTATCCCAACCGGTCGAACCGCTACACGATCGATGTCTCGTCCTCGCCCTGGCTGACCTTCGGCGCGAATCCGTCGCCGCCCGAACAGGCCCCGAAACTGGGCTGGATGACCGAGTCGCTGGAGATCGACCCGTTCGACTCGAACCGGATGATGTACGGGACGGGCGCGACGCTCTACGGCACGGAGAACCTGACGAACTGGGACAGCGGCGGCCGGTTCACCGTGAAGCCGATGGTGCAGGGGCTGGAGGAGACGGCCGTCAACGACCTCGCCGCTCCCCCGTCCGGTGGGGCCCAACTCCTCAGCGCGCTGGGCGACATCGGCGGGTTCCGGCACACGGACCTGACCAAGGTCCCCTCGATGATGTTCACTTCGCCGAACTTCACCACGACCACGAGCCTCGACTTCGCGGAGACCAACCCCGACACCGTGGTGCGCGTGGGCAATCTGGACTCGGGACCGCACATCGCGTTCTCGACGGACAACGGCGCCAACTGGTTCGCGGGGACGGACCCTTCGGGTGTGAGCGGCGGCGGGACGGTGGCCGCGGCGGCCGACGGGAGCCGGTTCGTGTGGAGTCCGGCGGGAGCCGGGGTGCAGTACACGACGGGGTTCGGTTCGTCCTGGTCGGCGTCGAGCGGTATCCCGGCGGGCGCGGTCGTCGAGTCGGACCGGGTCGACGCGAAGACCTTCTACGGTTTCAAGTCCGGGAAGTTCTATGTCAGTTCGGACGGCGGGGCGACCTTCGCCGCGTCGGCGGCGACCGGGCTGCCCAGTGCTGACAGCGTGCGCTTCAAGGCGCTGCCGGGTACGAAGGGGGACATCTGGCTGGCGGGCGGGGCGAGCGACGGGGCGTACGGGCTGTGGCATTCCACGGACGGCGGCGCCACCTTCACCAAGCTCGCGAACGTCGACCAGGCCGACACGATCGGCTTCGGGAAGGCGGCGACCGGTGCTTCGTACCAGACGCTCTACACGAGTGCGAAGATCGGTGGCGTACGCGGCATCTTCCGCTCGACCGACCAGGGCGTGAGCTGGACGCGGATCAACGACGGCGCGCACCAGTGGGGTTGGACGGGTGCGGCGATCACCGGTGACCCGCGGGTGTACGGCCGGGTGTATGTGTCGACGAACGGGCGTGGGGTCGTCTACGGCGACTCGTCCGACGCCGGCAGTGGCGGGAGCGGGGGTGGCGGCGGGGGTACCGATCCGACGCCGACCGGTGCCTGTTCGGTCGCGTACCGGATCACGAACCAGTGGGCGGGCGGCTTCCAGGCCGACGTCCAGGTGACGAACACCGGTTCAACCGCCTGGAACGGCTGGGTACTTGGCTGGTCCTTCGCGGACGGGCAGCAGATCGGCCAGTTGTGGAACGCCGACTACACGCAGTCGGGCGCGGCGGTGACGGCGAGGAATGTGAGCTGGAACGGGACGGTGGCCGCGGGGTCGTCGGCGGGGTTCGGGTTCACGGGGAGCTGGTCGGGGGTGAACTCGAGACCGGGCGCGTTCAAGGTGGGTGATCAGGCCTGCACGGTCACCTGAGCGGGACGGAGTGGGCGGCTGCGCGCACCCGGCGCGCAGCCGCCTGTCTCATGGGGTGTAGACGGTCGGCCGGGGTGCCGTCGCCATCCCGTCGCCGATGTAGAAGCTCGGGTGGGGCGGCTGGTTGTATGCAGTATTTTGCCAGGCCAGGGCTGTGCGGTACTGGGTGTCGTGGAGCAGGGTCGTGATCCTGGTGGTCGTCTCGTACGGTGTGGAGTAGATCCGCAGCGCCGTGTTGTCGGTGGTGGGCCAGACGACCTCCTCCCGCCAGTCGCCGAGGATGTCCCCGGAGAGGGTCGGGGTCGCCTTGGTGCTGTTGTTGGAGTGGACCTCTGCGCCGGTCAGGAGGCGGGTGTCGGCGGTCGTGCCGTACTTGTCGATGTGGGTGGAGTCGAGGAGTTCGCGCACCGGGTCGGCGTCCCACCAGGACAGGAAGTTGGTGCTGGAGGGCTTGCGGGTGGACACCACCGTGCCCTGGGGGTTGCGGACGCCGCTCTCCGATGCCGACCAGGACTCGGCGCCGGGGCTGCCCGCCCAGATGTCGCCGGAGACGCCCCGGCCGTTGTCGCCGTTGGCGGGTGTGGACCAGATGATCGCGCCGGTCTTCGCGTCCGCCATCCACGAGGACGGTTTCGAGGAGTCCTCGTCGACCTTGAACTCCTCCAGGCCCGGGCGGGCGGGGTCGAGGTCGCCGACGTGCATGGCGTCGCCGTGGCCGTTCCTGGTGGTCCACAGGCCGGCGCCGTTGTCGTCGACGGTCATCGAGCCGTAGACGATCTCGTCCCTGCCGTCTCCGTCGACGTCGGCGATCGCCAACTGGTGGTTGCCCTGGGCGTCGTAGCCCTTGCCGGTGTTGGTCGAGGAGCTGGTGTCGAAGGTCCAGCGGCGGGTGAAGGCGCCGCCGCGCCAGTCCCAGGCGGCGATCACGGTGCGTGTGTAGTAGCCGCGCGCCATGATCAGGGAGGGGCGGCTGCCGTCCAAGTAGGCGGTACCGGCGAGGAATCGGTCGACGCGGTTGCCGTAGGAGTCGCCCCAGGAGGAGACGGTGCCGCGGGCCGGGACGTAGTCGACGGTGCTCATCGCCTTGCCGGTCCGGCCGTCGAACATGGTCAGGTACTCGGGTCCGGACAGGACGTAGCCGCTCGAATTGCGGTAGTCCGCCGCCGAGTTGCCGATGACGGCGCCCGTTCCGTCGACGGTGGCGTCGGCCGTCTTCATGGCGATCTCGGCCTTGCCGTCGCCGTCGTAGTCGTACACCTGGAACTGGGTGTAGTGCGCGCCGGAGCGGATGTTGCGGCCCAGGTCGATGCGCCACAGGCGGGTGCCGTCGAGCCTGATGCCGTCGAGGACGGTGTTTCCGGTGTAGCCGGACTGGGAGTTGTCCTTGGCGTTCGTGGGCTGCCACTTGAGGACGAAGTCGAGCTGTCCGTCGCCGTCGAGGTCGCCGACGGAGGCGTCGTTGGCCTCGTAGGTGTAGGCGACGCCGTCGGGGGTCGTACCGCCGGCGGGCGGCGTGATCGGGACGTCCTTGTAGCCGGTGCGGAACTGGATGGCGTGGACGGAGTCGGCCTGTTCGACGCCGCCGACGATCGCGCGGACCGTGTAGTCGGCCTGGGCGGGCGCGCCGGCGTGGAAGTAGTTCGTGGAGCCGGTGATCGGGGCCGGGTTGACCTTCGTACCGGCGCGGTAGACGTTGAAGGAGACGGTGTCGGGGTCGGTGCCGAGCCAGCGCCAGCTGACCAGGTTGCCGCTGTCGGTGTGGACGCTGACGACACCGCGGTCGAGGGCCTCGACCTGGCGGGCGGCGGTGGCGGCCCGGGCGGTTGTGCCGGTGGTGAGTCCGGCGAGGACGAGGGCCGCGGTGGCGGTGAGTGCGGAGAGTACGGCCCTGCGTCTGCGGGACCGGTGCGGTGGGCGCGGTTGCGGGCGCACGTGCGGGTGCGGGTAGCTCACGTGACGTACCTCCTGGGAGGACGGACGGGTTCCGTGCCCTCAGTCGCCGCTGCCGGTGAGCAGGTTGCCGTATCTTTCGGCCAGTTCGGCGACGGTGCGGGTGATCCGGTCGCGCAGTTCGGGTGGCGAGAGGACCTCGATGTCCGTGCCGAGGCGCAGGAACTCTCCGTGCGCGTGGTCGACGGACTCGATGGGGACCGACATCAGGGTCCAACCGTCCGGTTCCGGCCGTCCGTTGAGGGGGACCGCCCGGGCGAGGGTCGCTCCGGGCGCGAGCCGGACCACCGCCTCGCTGCGGTGGAGGCGGTCGTGGAAGTCGCGTTGGTGGGCGGTCCAGTACTCGGCGAGGTCGAAGTCGTCGGGGCGGGTGAACTCCTCACCGGAGTCGGAGGTGGTGAGTTCCAGGATCTGGTCGACGCGGAAGGTGCGCGGGCCGGGACCGGCCACGACATACCAGCGGCCCGCCTTCAGTACGAGCCCGTACGGCTCCAGTCGGCGTTCCACCTCGGTCGGCTCGCGCCAGCGGCGGTAGATCGCATACAGAACGCGGTTGTTCCATACGGCGTCGGCGACTGTATGCAGGAAAGGTGTTTCGTCGGCGTCCGCGTACCAGCCGGGCGCGTCCAGATGGAACCGGCCGCTGATCCGGTCGGCGTGCTCGCGCAGCTCGGCCGGCAGGGCCGCGCGCACTTTCAGCTGGGCGGCGGCCAGGACCGGACCGAGGCCCAGTTCGGCGGCAGGTCCGGGCACCCCGGCGAGGAACAGGGCCTCGGCCTCGGCCTTGGTGAGGCCGGTCAGACGGGTGCGGTAGCCGTCGAGGAGGCGGTAGCCGCCGTCGTGGCCCGCGTCGCCGTACAGCGGGACACCGGCCGCGCTCAGTGCCTCGACGTCCCGGTAGACCGTGCGGACCGAGACCTCCAGGGCCTCGGCGAGCTGGGCGGCGGTCATCCTCCCCCGGGTCTGGAGCAGGAGCAGGATCGAGAGGAGTCTGCTGGACTTCACTGACACAGGATGTCAGTGAAGCGGTCCTAGCGTCCTGTCATGCCTTTCACGGAGAAACTGCTGACCGTGCCACCGCCGATCGAGGTGGCCGGGCGGCGGGTCAAGCGCTACCACGTCACCGCCGACCCGGCCGGGATCGCGCCCGAGGTGGAGGCGGCGGCGTACGCGATCCTGCCGGAGCTGCTGCCCGAGCCGGACGGCACTCCCCCGGCCACCTTCGTGGTGCTGCACCGGGGCGGTGACGACGGTGCCTATCTGAACGCGTACAGCTGGGTGTGGGACAACGTCCTGCACTTCCGGGGCGCGTCGGCGGGCCAGCCGGTGCTCGGCTGCCCCGACCTCGACCCCAGCCACTTCGTCACACCCGATCTGCCGTGGATCGGCTGTGTCTGGGAGCTGCCGCCGATCCTGCACGAACGGGACGCCTGGGTACGGCATCTGCTCGCGCCCGAAGTCCCGGACCTCGACGCCTACTTGGCGGACTCCCTGCCCGCCGGAACCACGGGAGACCGCTCATGAGCAGCCCGCGCGACTTCGACTTCCTGCACGGCGAGTGGGAGGTCGTCAACCGTCGTCTCACCGACTTCCTGCAACCCCGCAGCGGCTGGGAGGAGTTCACCGGGTTCAGTCGTTGCTGGCCGCTGTTCGACGGGGCGGCGAACGTCGACGAGATCGACATGCCGTACCTGGGGTCGAAGGGGCTGACCCTGCGGCTCTTCGACCGGGAGACCGAACTGTGGTCCCTGAACTGGTCGTCGAGCCGCAGCGGGCGGCTGTTCCCGCCGGTGAGGGGACGGTTCGAGGGCGGCCGGGGCGAGTTCTACGGCGACGACACGCACGACGGGAAGGATGTGCGGGTGCGGTACTTGTGGTCGGGGGTCTCCGCGAGCGGCGCGCGCTGGGAGCAGGCGTTCTCGGTGGACGACGGGGCGGGTTGGGTGACGAACTGGACGATGGACTTCACCCGGCCGGGGGCTTCCTGAAGGCCTGGATCGTGAACTCGGGGTCCGCGCGCGGGCGTTCCTGGTCCGGCAGCGACTCCAGTCGTTCGACGAACCGTTCGGTGAGCGGCTGGCCGGGCGGCAGCATGGTGAACCAGCCGCGCCGCAGGTCCGCGGTGGTGCTGCGGGGACTGCGGCCCTGGCCGTGGCCGCGGAAGCGGGCCGTGCCGGCCGGGCCCAGGCCCTGCTCGGCGGCGTGGGCGCGGACGTGGTCGGGTCGGTCCTGGGCGGGGCGGCGTGGGCGTGTGGCGAGGACGGCGTCGATGTCGCTGCCGACGTCGTGGGCGGCGGCCTTGTCGACCGTGGTGATGTACACCCCGCCCGGTCGCAGCACCCGCGCGCACTCCGCGATGATCGCCCTGGCGTCTTCGGGGCCCGCCACGAGGTGCAGCAGCCAGACGGTGGTGACGGCGTCGAACACCCCGTCGGGGAAGGGGAGTTCGCGGCTGTCGGCGAGGATTACGGCGCCGGGGAGCCGGGTCGCCGCCGTGCGGGCCATGGCGGGCGCGGCGTCCAGGCAGGTGACCCGCAGGCCGGGACGGGCGGCGGCCAGGCGGCGGGTGACGATGCCGGTGCCGCAGGCCACG
The DNA here is from genome assembly GCF_040655035.1 of Streptomyces sp. NPDC050549. Classification (NCBI taxonomy): domain Bacteria; kingdom Bacillati; phylum Actinomycetota; class Actinomycetes; order Kitasatosporales; family Streptomycetaceae; genus Streptomyces; species Streptomyces sp. NPDC050549. The sequence goes on along the minus strand of NZ_JBFAJD010000021.1, from coordinate 39,399 downwards.
TCGAGCAGGGCACGGGCGTCCCGCGGGACCAGGCCGAGTACGGCTTCGGCAGCGGCGGCGGCACGGGGCTCGCCGCCGCGTGTCGCGTCGTAGGCGTCGGCTTCCTTGTCGTAGTCGAGCACGCTCTGTCGCCCCCCACTCGTCCCGTGCGGTCAGGCCGCGCCGTGGCCCGGGGCCAAGTCCTCGACCCTGCGGGCGAGTTGGAAGTCGAGGTGGGTGATCGCGCCGCCGACGCTGTGGGTGTTCACGGCGAGGGAGACGGTGTTGTAGCCGAGGGTGAGGTCGGAGTGGTGGTCGAGTTCCTCCTGGACCTGGGCGATGTGGACGACCATCGCGGTGGCCGCGAAGTGTGTGCCGAGCCGGTAGGTGCGGGTGAGGCGGTCGGCGTCGGCGGACCAGCCCGGGAGTTCCGCGAGGCGGTCCTCGGTCTCCTTCTGCGACAGCGGTGCGACGGGCATGGCCTCGGTCCTTCCTGGGGGCGGGTTCCTCTTCGGCCACTTCAGCGTGCCACAGGCGGTCGGCTGCGCGCCTGGTCGGAAGAGTGCCCCCGGGTGAGTCCGGTACGCGGCTCCCCCGGATGGGTTCCTCGGTCCGCTCACTGGCGGGCAGCTTCGACTACGGTCGTGCTTATGACCATCGTCGCGACCGGTACCGGCGCCTCCGCGGGCAAGGGTGTCGGCCCGTTGCTGCGTGTCTGGCGGGAGCGGCGGCGGGTCAGCCAGCTGGAGCTGGCGTTGCGGGCCGATTCCTCGGCCCGGCACATCAGCTTCGTCGAGACGGGGCGGTCGCGGCCGAGCGAGGAGATGGTGCTGCGGCTGGCCGAGCATCTGGAGGTGCCGGTGCGGGAGCGCAACTCCCTGCTGCTGGCGGCCGGTTACGCCCCGCGCTATCCGGAAACCCCGTTGGACGACCCGGCGTTGGGCGCGTTGCGGGAGGGTCTGGAGCGGTTGATCCAGGGCTACGAGCCGTATCCGGCGCTGGTGGTCGACGCCGTGTACGACGTCGTGGCGGCGAACCGGGGCATCACCATGCTGCTGGACGGTGTACCGGAGTCCTTGCTCCAACCGCCGCTCAACGCGATGCGGTTGACGCTGCACCCCGAGGGTCTGGCTCCGCGCATCCGCAATCTCGGTGAGTGGCGCGGGCATTTGCTCGCGCAGATGGAACGGCAGATCGCGCTCCACCGCTCTGAGCCCTTGCGGGCGCTGCATGAGGAGGTCGCCGCGTATCCGGTGCCGGAGGCGGCCGGTCAAGAGGCCGAACCGGCCTTGTCCGTACCGTACTTCGCGCTGCCGATGCGGATCGAGCACGAGGGCCGGGTGCTGTCGTTCGTCTCCTCGATCTCCACGTTCAACACTCCGATGGACGTGACGGTCTCGGAGCTGGCGATCGAGACGTTCCTCCCGGCCGATCCGGCGACGGCCAAGTACCTGCGTGCGCGGGGAGACTGACGGATGATCAACCCCGAACCGCTGAGACAATGGCCGGAACATGGCACACTGCCCCCAGACTTCGGCGCGTATGGGGAGGCGTGGCGTGAGTGAGCGGCGGCCCGCGCCCACCGTGGGCCAGGTAGTGCTGGGCAGAAGGCTCCAGGAGTTGCGCGAGGCGGCCGGCATCAAACGCGAGGAGGCCGCGCAGGTCCTGCGGGTGGCTCCGGCGACCGTACGGCGGATGGAGATGGCCGAGGTCGCGCTGAAAGTTCCGTACGTGCAGGTGCTGTTGAGCACGTACGGGGTGTCCGACGAGGAGGCGGACTCGTTCGTCGCGCTCACCGAGGAGGCGAACCAGCCAGGTTGGTGGCAGCGGTTCCACGATGTGCTGCCGGAGTGGTTCAGCCTCTATGTGAGCCTGGAGGGCGCGGCCGGGCTGATCCGTTCGTACGAACCGCACTTCGTGCCCGGCCTGTTGCAGACCGAGGACTACGCGCGTGCCGTGATGGAGGCCGGGACGATCGGGCAGACCGGTCCGGAGACCATCGAGCGGCATGTGTCCCTGCGGATGGCGCGCCAGGGGCTGTTGGAGCGGGACAATCCGCCGCACCTGTGGGTGATCATGGACGAGACGGTGTTGCGGCGTCCGGTGAGCATGCGCGGCGAGGTGATGCGCGAACAGCTGGACAAACTCCTGGAGTTCGGCGAGCGCGACCGGGTGACGCTGCAGGTCGCGGAGTTCGAGAACGGCCCGCACCCGGGGACGTACGCCCCGTTCTCGCTGTTCCGTTTCACCGAACCGGAGCTGCCCGACATGGTGTTCACCGAGTACCTGACCGGCGCCCTGTATCTGGACTCCCGTACCGAGGTCTCCGCGCATCTGGAGGTCCTCGACCACATGACGGCGCACGCCGCGTCCGCACAGCGCACCAAGAAGATCCTGCGGGACTACCGCGAGACCTTCTGAGCAGGGCCCGCACACAGCACGGCACCCGGCACAGCGCACCGCCCCGAACTCCAGAGGAGACAACACCGCATGACCGGATCCGAAGCCGCGCCCACCCGTATCGACACCAGCCGGCCGCATCCGGCGCGGGTGTACGACTGGTGGCTCGGCGGCAAGGACAACTACCCGGTGGACGAGGAGCTGGCACGCCGGATCCTCGCCTCGGACGGCACGGCGGTGCGCGGGGCGCGGGCCAACCGCCGGTTCATGCACCGGGCGACGCGGGCCGCCGCCGAGGCCGGGATACGTCAGTTCCTGGACATCGGCACCGGTATCCCCACCGAGCCGAACCTCCACCAGGTGGCACAGAGTGTCGCCCCGGAGGCGAAGGTCGTGTACGCGGACAACGACCCGATCGTGCTGCGGCACGCGGAGGCGCTGCTGCACGGGGCGCCCGAGGGCAGCACCGAGTACGTGCACGCCGACGTCCGCGACCCGGAGACCATCCTGCGGCTGGCCGGCGAGACCCTCGACTTCACGCAGCCGGTCGCGCTGTCGCTGGTCGCGCTCACCCACTATCTGGGCGACGACCCCGACGGCGACGACGTGTACGGCCTGATCGAGCGGTACGTCGACGTTCTCGCCCCGGGCAGCCATCTGGTCCTGTCGCAGGTCACCCCGGATCTCAGCCCCGAGGCCATCGCCAAGGCGGCCGAGCACTTCCGGCGCAGCGGCACCCCGTTCCACCCGCGTTCGCTGGCCGAGTTCTCGCGCTTCTTCGACGGCCTGGAGCTGCTGGGCCCGGGCGTGATCGCTGTCTACGGCTGGCGCCCGGAGCCGGAGGACGTGACCGCCCAGGCGGAGGGCATCGTCCCGGTCTACGGCGGGGTCGCGCGCAAGGTCTGACCCGTACGCCCGCGGGCCCTGACCCGTACGGCTGCCGTGAACGGGTGCGCTCCCCTGCCCCGCCCTAGGTTCGACACCACGGGCGAGCAAGGGAGCGCAGGTGACGGAGACGCGGACAGCACCCACCGAGCCGGGAGCGGCGCCGCTGCGGGCCGGGGGGTTCCTCCGCCCCGGCCCGGCGGGGGTCGGCGACGGGCCCGACCATCAGGACCGTCCGGATCACGCGGACCGGCCGGACCACGAAGCGAGGGATGCCTGATGCCCTCGGACGCTGTGCTGTATCAAGGGGCCGCGCTCTGCCTGACCTACCCCGACGACGGCTTCCGCGCCCGGCTGCCCCTGCTGCGTGAGGCCGCTCCGCAGCTGCGGGAGTTCGTCGACCACGCGGCTCTCACCTCGCCCCGGGAACTGGCCGCGCACTACGTGCAGGTCTTCGACTTCGAGGACCGGCACAGCCTGTACCTGAGTCGGTGGCACGACGACGACACCCGGCGGCGCAATACGTCTCTGGTCCGCTTCGAAGAGCTGTACCGCGTGCACGAGTTGGAGTTCGCCGGCGAGGAACCGCCCGACTACCTGCCCGCCGTCCTGGAGTTCACGGCCCGCACCGGCAACCTCGACCTCCTCTGCGAGTACCGCGGCGTCCTGGACCGACTTCGCGCCCGGCTGGCCGACTTCGGCACGCCGTACGCCTCCGTCCTGGACGCCGTCTGCGCCACTCTGCCGACCGCGTCCGGCGGGCGGGCGTGAGCTAGGCCGCGCCGCCCTTCGCCTCTCGTTCGTCGTCGACGATCTCCGCGTCTACGACGCCTTCCTCCTCCTGGGGTGAGGTGTGTTCCGTGGGGGTCTCCGTCTGCTCCGTCGGGGACTGCTGGCCGGCCTGGGCGTACATCGCCTGGCCCATGCGCTGGCTGACGGTGGCGAGGTTCTCGACGGCGGTGCGCAGCTCGGCGGTGTCGGACTCGCCTTCCAGGAGGGTCTTGACCTGCGTGGCCGCCGCCGCGACCTCGGACCGGGTGTCCGCCGGGATGCGTTCCTCGTTCTCGCGGACGAACTTCTCGGTCTGGTAGACGAGTTGCTCGGCCTGGTTGCGGGTCTCGGCGGCCTCGCGGCGCCTGCGGTCCTCGTCGGCGTACTGATCGGCCTCGCGCATCATGCGGTCGATGTCGTCCTTGGGGAGCGCGGAGCCGCCGGTGACGGTCATCTTCTGTTCGCGGCCGGTCGCCAGGTCCTTGGCCGAGACGTGCATGATTCCGTTGGCGTCGATGTCGAAGGCGACCTCGATCTGCGGGACGCCGCGCGGTGCGGGCGGCAGGCCGGTGAGGTCGAAGACGCCCAACTTCTTGTTGTACGCGGCGATTTCGCGCTCGCCCTGGTAGACCTGGATGCCGACCGAGGGCTGGTTGTCGGTGGCGGTGGTGAAGATCTCCGAACGCCGGGTCGGGATGGTCGTGTTGCGCTCGATGAGCTTGGTCATGATGCCGCCCTTGGTCTCGATGCCCAGGGACAGCGGAGTGACGTCGAGGAGCAGGACGTCCTTGACGTCGCCGCGGATGACACCGGCCTGTAGGGCGGCGCCGACCGCCACGACCTCGTCGGGGTTGACGCCCTTGTGCGGCTCCTTGCCGGTGAGTTCCTTCACGAGGTCGGTGACGGCGGGCATCCGGGTCGAGCCGCCGACGAGGATGACGCGGTCGACGGCGGAGAGTTTGACGCCGGCATCCTTGACCGCCTGGTGGAAGGGGGTCTTGCAGCGGTCGAGGAGATCGGCGGTGAGTTCCTGGAACTGGGCGCGGGTCAGCTTCTCGTCGAGGTGCAGGGGCCCGTCTGCGGAGGCGGTGATGTAGGGCAGGTTGATCGTCGTCTCGGTGGACGAGGAGAGTTCGATCTTCGCCTTCTCTGCGCCCTCGCGCAGGCGCTGGAGCGCCATCTTGTCCTTGCCGAGGTCGATGCCGTACTGCCCCTGGAACTTCTTGACCAGGTACTCCATGACCCGCTGGTCCCAGTCGTCGCCGCCGAGGTGGGTGTCGCCGTTGGTGGCCTTGACCTCGATGACGCCGTCGCCGATCTCCAGGAGGGAGACGTCGAAGGTGCCGCCGCCGAGGTCGAAGACGAGGACGGTCTGTTCCTCGCCGCGGTCGAGGCCGTAGGCGAGGGCGGCGGCGGTCGGTTCGTTGATGATCCGCAGGACCTTGAGGCCCGCGATCTCGCCGGCCTCCTTGGTGGCCTGGCGCTGGGAGTCGTCGAAGTAGGCGGGGACGGTGATCACCGCGTCGGTGACGTCCTCGCCGAGGTAGGCCTCCGTGTCCCGCTTCAGTTTCTGCAGCACGCGCGCGGACAGTTCCTGGGCGCGGTACCGCGTTCCGTCGATGGCGCCCGTGTCCGGGAAGCGCCATGCGGTGTCTCCCATGTGGCGTTTCACCGAGCGCGCGGTGCGCTCGATGTTCGTCACGGCCTGCCGTTTGGCGACCTCGCCGACCAGTACCTCGCCGTTCTTGGCGAAGGCCACCACCGAGGGTGTGGTCCTCGCTCCCTCGGCGTTGGCGACGACCGTCGCCTCCCCGCCCTCCAGCACCGCGACCACCGAGTTCGTGGTCCCCAGATCGATTCCGACCGCGCGTCCCATAGCCGTCCCCTTCCGCCAGGCGCTGCCCGATCTCCAGCACAAAACTTGAGTGGCGGAAAGTCAATGCCGCACCCGTTTTCCGGGTGCGGCATCGAGGTGGGAGAGGGCGCCGGGGTCAGGCGGATTCGACCGTCAGCGTGATCGTCGTACCCGCGAGCGCCTGGCTGACCGGGCAGTTCTTCTTGGCGTCCTCGGCGGCGGCCGCGAAGCCGTCCGCGTCCAGGCCGGGGACCTCGCCGCGGACGGTGAGGTGGATGCCGGTGATGCCCTCGCCGGGCTGGAAGGTCACGTCGGCCTTGGTCTCCAGGCGGGTGGGCGGAGTGCCCGCGCCGGTGAGGCCGTGCGACAGCGCCATGGAGAAGCAGCTGGAGTGGGCGGCCGCGATCAGCTCTTCGGGGCTGGTCTTGCCGTTGGCCTGCTCGGCGCGCGACGCCCACGTCACCGGCTGCACACCGATGCCTGACGAGTCGAACGTGACCTCGCCGCTGCCCTTGATGAGTTCGCCTTCCCAGACGGTGTGTGCGGTGCGCGTGGTTGCCACGGTGATTCCTTTCGACGCGGATGTCGTTCGGGGCCATCCGATCACATTCCGGTTCAGCGCACCCGGAAGACCGGCCCACGCGGGGTGAACGGCAGGCGAGCACCTTGTGGAATCAGATAGGCGTGCTCGCGCCGCACCCTCAACACGTCGCACCAGCCGTCGGTGATGACGAGGACGGGCGCCCCCGGCGGGAAGTCGTCGGCGCGGTGCAACAGGTCGATCCCGGGCTGCAGAACCGTACCGCCGCGGCCGTGCACCCGCACCCGGCCCGCGATGTCGGTGACCGGGACGTAGCCCGCGTCGTGCGGGGCCGCGTCGCAGAACACGACCCGGGCCGCCGGTACGTCACGGGCCTCGGCGTACGAGGCGATCGCGCCCAGTGCCTTGCCGAGGAGGCTGTGGTTCATGGAGCCGGAGGTGTCGAGGACGACGCCGAAGGTGCAGCGGGCTACCTCCTCCGGCGGGAACCAGTGGCCGGCGCGCGGGATGTCGGGGGTGGAGGACTGACGGCGCGAGGGACGGGCGTACGACCGTACGGGCTCCGGGCGGGGCACGAACTCGTCGAACCAGCGGGCGAGTCGGGCGTCCCAGGGCAGCGGTGGATGGCTGAGGGCACGGATCTCCTCGACCAACCCGCCGGGCAGGAAGCCGCGTTCGTGCTGCTGGTGCAGGTCCAGGCCGCGGGCGAGGCCGCGCCGGTAGAACTCGTCGAGGTCGACGTAGTCGCGGGGGCTGCCGAGCGGCCCGCCGAGGATGTCGCCCGTGCCCTTGCCGCGCAGGGTGGCCAGGCGGCGGGTGCGGCGCAGGTCGGCGGCGATCCGGTCGTACACCTCCTCGGCGGAGAGGTCCTTCAACTCCGGGTCGTACAGCAGACCTTCGGGCATCGTGCCGATGTCCATCTCGCGCAGCCAGCCGTTGATGACGTAGTCGGCGGCGACGTTGAAGAGGAACGGGTCGCGGGTGCCGCAGCGGTCGCCGTGGCGCAGGGCGGCGTGCAGCATCTCGTGGGCGAGGACGAACCGCCATTCCTCGTCGTCGAACTGGCGCAGCGGGTTGATGTAGATCTCGGCGGCCTCGGTGTCGACGGCGGCGACGGAGATGCCGTGGGCGCGGGCGAGTTCGGCGTCGGCGACGAGGGTGATTCCGGCCGCGATGCCGCCGAGCAGCGGGTAGTTGGAGACGAACCAGCTCAGGGCGCGCTCCCAGGGGCGCAGCCGGGTCGGGCCGCCGTACATCGAGTCGCGGCGGCCGCCGGCGAGGTCCATGGCGACGGACATGGTCCGGGTGAGGGCGCTCGCGAAGGCGATCTGCCAGTCCACGGGGTTCCCCGGCCAGCCGTGCCACGGTACGAGCACCTGGTCGGGGGCGCCGCCCGCCGTACCGCAGTACTCGTAGGCGGCCGGGATGCCGTCGCGGCGCCAGCGGGCCGCGAGTTGCTCCTCGTCGCCCGACGGGTAGGCGGCGGGCAGGTCTTCGGGGGTTCGGCCCACGGGGAAGGTGAGCAGGAAGCGGTTGACGACGACGCAGCGGGCGGCGAGGTCGAAGCGGTCGGGCTGTTCGCGCTCGCCGTTGGCGCCGGGGACGTGGCCGAAGCCGAGGTGGATGAGCGCGTGCGCGATCGCCCAGGCCCATTCGGCGGGTTCGGCGAGCCGGGTGGGGTGCGCGTGGAGGTACCCGTTGGAGTTGACGAGCACGAGCCCGTCCCGGGGCGCGGCCCGGCAGTCCTCCTCCCTGCACAGCTCGAAGTCGATCGCGGCGAGCGCGGGGTTGGCCCACACGAGCCTCAGCCCCGCCGTGAACGCCTCGGTCGCCGGGTCGGGCTTCTTCTTCTCGGGGTCCTTCTTGCGGGTACGGCTCACCGGGGCGCCTGTGTGGAACTCATCGGCGCGCCTCCACCAGCCGGGGCATGTCCCGGGCAGCCTCGACCAGGAACCAGGCCGGGAGGACCGGGTTGCCGTCGTCGTCCGAGGCGATGACGCTCTGCGCCACCTCCACGGAGATCTCGGCGAGTTGGACGAGCAGGGACTTTGCCCGGTACGCGGTCTGGCGGCCGTTCGCCGACAAGTGGTCCTTGCTGGCGGGGAGTTCCTTGATGAGGCGGCCCCGGAAGGACTCCGCGAGGTAGTAGAGGAGGTCGCGGTCCTCGGTGCGGTTGGGCCAGCGGGCGTCGCCCTTGAGGACGGCCTCGATGCCGAAGCGGCTGCGCACGATCTTGACGTAGCCGCAGAACGCGACCGCGTGCGCGGGCGTCAGCGTGCCGTGCGCGACGACCTTGAGGGTGTCCTCGTCGAGGTCGGGCCCGAAGGAGCCGAGCGCGTCGGAGAGCATGTGCCAGGAGCGGGGCGTGGAGAAGGGCTCCTCGGTCTTCGGCGGCTTGGACCACAGGTGGTCGGGGCGGTCGGTGAGGTGGTCGAGGATCCACGGGTGGATGCCGTTGGCGGCGGCCCACGCGAGCCAGTCCTTCGGGGAGGCCTCCAGGTGGACGTGGGTGAGCCGGTTGATCAGCGCGGAGGCGATAGGGCGGGCCAGTGCGTTGTCGGTCGCGCGGTTGCCGGCGCCGATCACGATGGAGCCCTTGGGGAGTTCGTAGTTGCCGATGCGGCGGTCCAGGATCAGCGAGTAGAACGCCTTCTGCACATCCGGTGTGGCCGCGTTGAGTTCGTCCAGGAACAGGCAGTACGGTTCGTCCCGCGCGATGGCCTCCGGCGGGCAGAACACGGAGCGTCCGTCGCGGATCTGCGGCACGCCGATCAGGTCCTCGGGCGCGAGCTGCGTACCGAGCAGGCTGACGCACTCCAGCCCCAGCGACTGGGCGAACTCCCTTACCAGGGAGGACTTTCCGATGCCGGGCGCGCCCCAGAGGAAGACGGGGCGGACGGTCGCGAGACCCAGCAGCAGTTCGGGGATCCGGGCGGGAGTGACGGTGACGGCAGCCTGCAAGGCAGCGGCTCCTGAAGGAGGTTCGTGGTGGGGAGACTCGAACAGTGTGTGCTCACGAACCGCCGGCCGCAGCCCATTTTCAGGCGGCCCGCTCCTCCGGCCCCGCCGTCAGCGGCACCTGCGGGCCGTTCAACTCCCGCAGCCAGCCCCGCAGTACACGGTGGACGTGCTCGGCGCCGACGAGCTCCTCGCCGTCCTCGACAGGCGCAGAAAGGGCGCGCGGCGACAGCAGGAACGGCTTGCCCTGGCAGCCGCCGAGGCCTCCGTGGGAGCCGATCTGCTCCTCGAAGGCGAGGACTTCGCCCTCGGCGGGGTCGTACCAGGAGTTGACCATGATGTCGGCGGTGTGCGGGAAGGAGTGCGTGCGCCGGACGGCGTCCGCGACACCGGGGCCGAAGTCCGCCAACGGGCCCTGTTTGTCGTCGAGTTCGGCCACCGGCAGCTCCGCGCCGTGCGCGCCGAGGACGACTCCGCCGTACTCCTCGCTGCGCACCAGGACGAAGCCGACGCCGGGGTGGTTGGCGAGCGTGGTGAGGAGCGCCGGGTGGCGGGCGTCGATCTCCTCCTTGGTCATGCGGTGCGGCACGTCCGGGAAGGAGACCAGACCGAGGTTGCCGGAGGCCAGCACGATCGGCTCCGAGTGCCGGCCGGCGTGAACCTGCTGCTCGTCGCCGTCCTTGGCGGGCCTGCGCAGCGCCGCGCGGACGGCGGCGCGGGCCTCGGCGCCGCTGTGGGTGCGGCGGGCCCGGCGCGGCACGGGCAGCCCGCAGCCCGCGCGCACGAGGTCGCCGAGGGTGAGGCCGTAGCGGCCCTGGAAGGTCTCGCCGGGGCTCTGCCCGTGGTCGGAGAGGATAACGATGCGGTACGGCCGCGGGGCGTGCTCGGCGACGTTCTCGATCAACGCGAGGGCGCGGTCGAGGCGTCCGAGGACCTTGGCGGCGTCGCGGCTGTGCGGGCCGGAGTGGTGGGCGACCTCGTCGTAGGCCACGAGGTCGGCGTAGACGGCGGTGCGGCCGGCCAGCATGTCGCCCATGACGGCGGCGACGACGACGTCCCGCTCCACGACGGTCGCGAAGGCGCGGACGAGGGGGTAGAGGCCGCCGCGTTTGACGCGGGGGCGCTGCCTGGTGAGGCGGGAGCGGGTCGACTGGCCGATCTCGCGGCCGACCTCGGCGACGAAGGACATCGCGGTGCGGACGGCGTTGGCGGGGTCGGAGAAGTAGGCGAAGTAGCCCGCGCGGGAACGGTTCTCCCGGCCCCGGCGGCGGATCGCGATGGACAGCACGAGGGCCTGTTCGTCGGCGCCGCCGCTGAACAGGTTGCCGCGGCTGGCGCCGTCCACGGTGAGGAGGCCGCCGTCGCCGGTGTGCTCGATGGCGCGGCGCTGGAGTTCGGCGGCGCTGGTCGGGCGGTTGCAGACCATCACCTCGCCGGTGTCCTTCTCGTACCAGCGGAACGCGGGGATGTCGTGGTTGGAGCCGTGCAGGATGCCGAGCTGGCTGGCGCCGGTCTGGCTGGACCAGTCGGTGCGCCAGGGGGTGAGGCGGTGGGTGGGGCGGGGGCCGCCGAGGAGTCGCGCGACAGTGGGCATCAGCCCCTTCTCCATCGCGTCGAGCAGGACGTCGTGGCCGACGCCGTCGAGCTGGAGGAAGACCGTGCCGGGGCTGGAGGGGCCTGGTGGCAGGGCTCTGCGGCGGCGGTCGGCGAGGCGGTAGAGGCGGCGTCGGTAGGCGTCGTCGTCACGGACGGCCAGGGCACCGCCGGTGGCAGAGGCGACGGCGGACATCACCGCGGCGACGACCACGGCGGTCTCGGGGGCGACCTGGCCGCGCAGCCCGCCGTCCGGATTGATGCGCAGGGCGATCAGCAGCAGCGATCCGTTGAGCACGAAGACGAGGAGGCCGAGGACGAGCGCGGGCACCAGCAGCAACAGCCGTACCAGCAGCGGCCAGACCAGCGCCGACAGCACACCGAAGGCACCGGCGCCGAGCGCCGCCGTGACACCGATACGAGTGGCGCTGTCACCGTTCTCGGACTGGAGCTTGAAGTCCGGCAGGATCCCGGCGAGCACCAGCATGGTGACCGTGGAGACGGCCCACACCGTGATGCTCCGCCCGACCTGACTGGCGAGCCGCCGCCAACGTGCTCCACCCACGCCCCGCACACCTCACGTCCCGGGCCCGTCGACCTGGCGGGCCTGTCCCCAGCCTGTCATACGGGACGCGGGGACCCCTGGGTCAGCGGCCGTCGTAGCCGGCCGTCGGCATCGACAGCCGCCGGTGCACGCAAGCCTTGGCCTGGGCGTCGTAGGAGGGTTCCGCGCTGCCCACCGTCTCGATCCGTACCCCGCGGCGCGCGCACTCGTCGGTGAACTCCTCGACGGAGGACAGCGCGCTCTCCAGGACCCGGCGGCTGGGGGCGACGAACAGGTCGAGGCCGGGGCGGACGCCGTCCCACAGGGCGCTGTGGTCGGGGCGCAGCCCGCGCACCAGGAGTTCGCGGGCGATCACATAGCCGTGGTCGGCGGCCCAGCGGGCGCACATCGCGTGCTGGCTGCGCGAGTCGACCAGGAAGGGGTCCTCGTCCAGCTCCTCCAGCGGTGTCAGGCTGGCGATCGCCGTGACCCGCACCCGCGAGGGCATACCGAAGGCACCGCGTACCTGTCCCATGGCGTCCCCCTCACCTCCGGGTTTCGCCGCCGACCCTACTCCTGCCCGTAGGCTTCGGGGGAGTCGCGCGAAGGAGGCAAAGAAGGTGCCGGTGGAGATCACCTGGTGGGGTCACGCCACCTGCACGATCGAGGACTCGGGCATACGCGTCCTCACCGACCCCCTGTTCGCCCGCCGGCTCGCGCATCTCCGACGCCGCCGGGGCGCGGTGCCACCCGCCGTGGCCCGGCGCACGGACCTGGCGCTCGTCTCCCATCTGCACGCCGACCACCTGCACCTTCCCTCGCTCGGCGCCCTCGCCCCGGGCACGCGCCTGCTCGTGCCCCGGGGCGCACTCCGCGCGGTGCCCGGGTTGCGCCGGCTCCGGCAGCTGAGGATCGACGAGGTGTCCCCGGGCGACCAGGCGATGGTCGGTGACCTGGTGGTACGGGCCGTGCCCGCGCGGCACGACGGGCGGCGGCTGCCGGTCGGACCGCACCGCTCCCCCGCGCTGGGCTACGTCGTCGAGGGTGAGGCGCGCACCTACTTCGCCGGGGACACCGGGCTGTTCGACGACATGGCCAAGGAGGTCGGGCCGGTCGACGTGGCGCTGCTGCCGGTGGGCGGCTGGGGGCCGTATCTCGGCGAAGGCCATCTGGACGCGGGGCGGGCGGCCCAGGCGCTGGTGCGGCTCGCGCCGCGCAGCGCGGTGCCGGTGCACTACGGCACGTACTGGCCGATCGGGATGGACGCGGTGCGCCCGCACGAATTCCACACGCCGGGCGACGAGTTCGCGCGGATCGCGGCACAGCTCGCACCCTCGGTCGCCGTGCACCGGCTCGGGCACGGGGAGAGCGTGCGTCCGGAGGTCGCCCGGTGAGCTGGCTCGCGGACGCGCTGTCAGCGACCACGACGACGTCGCCCGAGTCCACCCAACAGGCCATCGGCTACCCGTCGTTGTTCCTGCTGGTGCTGTTCGGGGCGCTGGTGCCGGTGATTCCGACGGGGGCGCTGGTGAGTTCGGCGGCCGTGGTCGCGTTCCACCAGACGGCGCCGTTCGCGCTGGCGCTGGTGTTCGTGACGGCCTCGCTGGCCGCGTTCCTCGGGGACATCGCCCTGTACTGGCTGGGGCACCGAGGGATGAGGTCGAAGAACGGCTCGCGCTGGCTGGAGGCGATCCGCGCGCGGGCTCCGGAGGACCGGGTGGAGCAGGCCCAGGAGAAGCTGGCCGACCACGGGGGGACGGTGCTGGTGCTGTCCCGGATGGTGCCGGCGGGCCGTATCCCGGTGATGCTGGCCTGTCTGCTGGCCGAGTGGCCGATCCGCCGTTTCGCCCGCGGCAACGCGCCGGCCTGTCTCGCCTGGGCGGTGACGTACCAGCTGATCGGCATCCTCGGCGGTTCGCTGTTCCCCGAACCGTGGGAGGGCGTGGTGGCCGCGGTCGCGCTGACCGTGGCGATCAGCGCGGCCCCGACCGTGTGGCGCAAGGTGCGGAAGTCGACTCCCGCCTGAACTCCCTTCTAGGCGAGCACTCTTGAGCCTCCCACCGGCAGGTCCCACAGGTCCTCGCGGGCCAACTCGGCTTTCTCCCAGGCTGCTTTGACGCGGGTGAGGGGTTCGAGGACCGGTTCGGCGGAGAGGACGAACGTGCCCCAGTGCATCGGGGCCATCCGCCGTGCGCCCAGGTCCTGGGCGGCGCGCACCGCCTCCTCCGGGTCGCAGTGGACGTCGCTGAGCCACCAGCGCGGGTCGTAGGCGCCGATGGGGAGCAGCGCGAGGTCGATGCCGGGGTAGCGGGCGCCGATGCGGGAGAACCAGTGGCCGTAGCCCGTGTCGCCCGCGAAGTAGACGCGCTGTCCGTCCGGTGCCGTCATCACCCAGCCGCCCCACAGGGAGTGGCAGGTGTCGGTGAGACTGCGCTTGGACCAGTGGTGGGCGGGTACGAAGTCGAGCCGTACGCCGTCGAGTTGGGCCGCCTCCCACCAGTCCAGTTCGGTGACGCGGGTGAATCTGCGGCGCCGGAACCAACTGCCGAGGCCGGCCGGTGCGAACACCGGGGTGCGGCGCGGGAGACGGCGCAGGGTGGGGGCGTCGAGGTGGTCGTAGTGGTTGTGGCTGATGACGACGGCGTCGATCGGCGGGAGCGCTTCCCAGGCGACGCCCACGGGGGTGATCCGGGCCGGGGTGCCGAGGATGCGGCGGGACCAGACCGGGTCGGTGAGGATTGTCAGCCCGCCGATGCGCACCACCCAACTGGCGTGTCCCGCCCAGGTGACGGCGACGGTCAGGGAGTCGACCTGGGGCAACGGCTCGGGGGCGAACGGGAGTCGGGGGATGTCGGCGAGGCCCTCGGGGCGGGGTCGTACGGAGCCCTCTCGGGCGAAGCGGGCGATCGCCTTGAGGCCGGGCAGGGGGGCGGTGAGCCGGTCGTGGAAGGTCCGGGGCCATACACGGCGCTCGCCGAGGGGGCGGGGCTCGGCGAGCGGCGGGGCCGAGGGGGCGAACGAGGGCGTCGGGTCGGCGGTTTCACGCGTGGTCGTAGTGCTGGTGGTGGTCGACTCGGACTGCTGCGTCATCGAGGAGGCTCCCATCGCTGAGCGTCGTCGCGGAGATCGTCGAAGATCGACCTCAAGGACATCAACGCGCGTTGCACGTGTGGCAGTTCCAACGGCACGGGTGACATGAGGCATTCCGCGCGTTCCTCGTCGGTACGACCCAGCAGTGGTCCGGTGGACAGCCGTACCCGCAGCGCGCCCAGGTCGTCGCCGAAGCGGTGGCCGCCGGGCGCGGGCATGCCGAGCCGGGCGGTGAGGAACTCCTCCAGGTCCTGTGCGTCGCCCACGCCCTGCGGGGCGAGCGCGTGCCGCAACGGCCCGAGGTCGACGTACAGATGACGTCCCGACTGCGGCGGCCGGGCGAACGCGCCCGCCCCGGTGACGGCGGCGTGCACGGCGGCGGCCACGCGCGCGTGCAGGGCTACGGCGGTGTCGCGGCGGGCGACGACGGGGGCGGGTTCGCCGAGGGCGTGGCCGGCCGCGGCGGCAACGGGTGCGGCGACGCGCGCGCCGAGCGCGGTGAGGACGTCGAGCACGCGCGCGTGGAGCGCGTCCCCGGCGCGGCCGGCGGGGAAGCGGGCGACGGCGGCGGGCCAGCCGGACGGGAGGAGCGCGCCGGCGAGGTCGGTGACGACGGTGACCCTGTCGGGCAGCATCTCGGCCGGGCTGAGGAGCATGGTGCGCCGGGGTGCGTGCAGGGTGTCGCGCCAGGTCTCGTCGCTGACCAGGTGCAGGCCCTCGCCCACGGCGGCCTCGACGGTCTCGTGCATGACCTCGGGCGGCACGACGGTGGCGGTGGGGTCGTCGGCGACCGACAGCACCAGCAGCCGTGGGTCGCCGCCCTCGTCCCGGACCCTGCGCACGGTCTCCAGCAGGGCGTACGGGTCGGGCACCCCGCCGCACTCGGCCGGAGTGCCCACATGGAACACGGGTCTGCCCAGCAGCCGGGCGTACGGCGCCCACCAGGCGGCGCAGGGTCTGGGCACCAGGACGTCACCGCCGAGCGCGGCGGTCAGCGCGACCAGCAGCGCCGGGGCGCCCGGGGCGGCGGCCACGCGGGCGGGTCCGGCGGGCAGGCCCCGGCGTTCGAAGTAGCCGCTCGCGGCGTCGAGCAGTGCGGGCGGTCCGCCGACCGGCTGTTCCTCGGTGCGGTTCGCGGCGGCGGCGAGGACGGCGGCCAGTTCCGGCAGGACGGGCAGTCCGTCGTCGGGGAACACCGGCCCGAAACGGACGGGTCCCTGGCCTACCGCGTCCGCCTGCCGCATGGTGCCTCCGCGCAGTCCCTGGTGCAGTGCCGTGCCGTGTCCTCGTCGTGCCCTCAGTGTCCCGGAGTCCGCCTGCGCAGCCGGTACACGGCACCGCCGAACGCGCCCGCGATCAGCACACCGCCGGCGACCAGCGCCGGCACGGAGTCGGTGAAGGTACCGCCCTCCCCGGCCCGCACCCCGCGCTCGATCACGGCGGCACCGGCACAGGAATCACCCCGGGGTTCCTGACACGGCCGCTGCCCGCTCCCGCTCCCGCTCCCGCGTTCCACGCTGAAGGTCGCGCTCCACGGCCTGCCCTGGCCGCCCGGCGGCGCCGGACAGGTCCCGTCGACGGTCCACGCGGCGTCCCGCCCGACCTGCTCGTCCTCGGAGATACGGGCGGTGCCGCGATACGCGGCTCCGGCCACCCGGTCGTCGTTGCCGGGCACCCGCCTCAGCTGGACGGTCCCGTCGTCGAAGGCCTGGGAGGAGGCGTCCAGGGTCTCGGGCGCGGTCCCCCCGACCACCTCGCAGGAGACGGAGACGGTCACGCTCCCGCCCGCCTGGGCGGTACTCGGGCTGACCTCCGCGGCGGAATCGACGGCCAGGGCCGGGGCGGCGGCACCCCCGACGACGCCGACCAGGGCGACGACGGACAGAGCAAGGGCGGTGCGACGCATGAGCGGGTCTCCTTAGACCGAGGACGGCGGCAACACCATCGAAGCCCGGTCGGGAGAGAGGCGCGCGCGGCGAAGCCCCATTGGCGGTAAGGAGAGGGGCCGAGCGAGTGAATACCGGCCGAGTTCGCCGGGGGCGCGGGGCTGTGCCGGATTGCGGCTCCGCAGCGGGGCGCGACCGGCCACGAGGAACTTCGCGGACGACACGGCGCCCCAGCGGAGCGGCTACGCGGCGTCCTCAAGAACCTGTTCCCGAATCCGCCGGCAGCACCGGCTGATCAAACGGGACACATGCATCTGCGAAATCCCGAACTCCTCCGCGATCCGGCTCTGCGTCATGTCCCCGAAGAACCGCAGGTACAGGATCTCCCGCTCCCGCTCGGGCAGCGCGGCCAACCGCGGCTTCACAGCCTCCCGATCCACCACGACGTCCAACGCCGGATCGGCGGACCCGAGTACGTCCCCCAACGCCCAGCCGTCCGCACCGCCGGAGGTCACGGCGTCCAGCGACAACGCGCTGAAGCTCTCCAGCGCCTCAAGCCCGGCCCGCACCTCCTCCTCGGAGAGGCACGCGTGCGCGGCGAGCTCCGCCACGGTCGGCCGCCGCCCCGGCACCGTCTGCGCGAGTTCCTGCCCGGCGGCCCGCACCCGGTTCCGCAGATCCTGCACCCGGCGCGGCACGTGCAGCGTCCACATGTGGTCGCGGAAGTGCCGTTTGATCTCGCCGGTGATGGTCGGCACGGCGTAGCTCTCGAACGCGTTGCCGCGCCCGGGGTCGTATCGGTCGACGGCCTTGACCAGGCCGAGGGCGGCGACCTGTCGTAAGTCCTCGGTGCTCTCGCCCCGGTTGCGGAACCGTCCGGCGAGCCGGTCGGCCATGGGCAGCCAGGCCTCCACGATGCGTTCGCGGACGGTGTCGTGCTGCGGGCCGGGCGGCAGCATGACCAGGGTGCGGAACGCCTCCGCGGTGTCGGGGGTGTCTGGGTGGGAACGTCGCCTGCTGTTGATGCGAGTGGGCATGGTGCGTCACAACTCCCTTGAGCATGCTCCGGGTTGGACGGTCACCGGTGGGAACGCGTTTGCGATCCAGCGCTGAAGGTTCGCCTGCCCCCGACCCCGGGGGACAAACACGCATCAGTCCCGCTCGCGTGCCCCCTGCCGGGTGCGGCCGGGTGCCACGAGGCGGCGCGGATGGCGGCGCAGGTACTCGCCCTCCAGCTTGGCCATGCGGTCGTTGTGGGCGCGCAGCGCGTCGTTCGAGCCGTACAGCAGGGTGTCGTGGCGCGTGCGGTGGATGGTCTCCAGCTCCTTCATGAGCTGGGAGTCGTCCAGGCGCGCAGGGTCGACTCCGGTCATGGTGTGCCCCGCTCGTCGAGTCTCACGGTCCTGAGACCACTGTACGAACATTCCGGCATTCCGGCCCTGCGGCCCGTGTACCAAAGGGAACCACCGCGCCGCGACCGGAGGAGACCTACCGGGTGCGCTCCACCCGCCGCTCGTCCCACACGGGCTCGGTGCTCTCGCGGACCCGGCCGTCGCTGCCGAAGACCAGGTAGCGGTCGAAGGAGCGGGCGAACCAGCGGTCGTGGGTGACGGAGAGGACCGTGCCGTCGAACGCCTCGAGGCCTTCCTGGAGGGCTTCCGCGGACTCCAGGTCGAGGTTGTCGGTGGGCTCGTCGAGGAGCAGGGCGGTGACGCCCTGGAGTTCCAGGAGGAGGATCTGGAAGCGGGCCTGCTGGCCGCCGGAGAGGCGGTCGAAGCTCTGCTCGGCCTGGCCGGTCAGTTCGTAGCGGCGCAGCCGGGACATGGCGGGGCCCTGGGCCTGCGCGTGCTCCTTCCACAGGATGTCGAGGAGGGTGCGGCCCTGGAGTTCGGGGTGCGCGTGGGTCTGCGCGAAGTGGCCCGGCACGACGCGTGCGCCGAGCTTCCACTCCCCCGTGTGCGTGACGTCGTCGCCGGCGAGCAGGCGCAGGAAGTGGGACTTGCCCGAGCCGTTGGAGCCGAGGACGGCGACGCGTTCGCCGTAGAAGACCTCCAGGTCGAAGGGTTTCATCAGGCCGGTGAGTTCAAGTCCCTTGCAGGTGACGGCCCTTACGCCGGTGCGGCCGCCCTTGATGCGCATGGTGATGTCCTGCTCGCGGGGCGGCTCCGGGGGCGGGCCCGCCTCTTCGAACTTGCGCAGGCGGGTCTGGGCGGCCTGGTAGCGGGAGGCCAACTCGTGGGAGATGGACGCGGCCTGACGGAGGTTCAGCACGAGCTTCTTCAGCTGGGCGTGCTTCTCGTCCCAGCGGCGGCGCAACTCCTCGAAGCGGGCGAAGCGTTCGCGCCGGGCCTCGTGGTAGGTGGCGAAGCCGCCGCCGTGCACCCAGGCGTCGGCGCCGGTCGGGGAGGGCTCCACGGAGACGATCTTCTCGGCGGCGCGGGCGAGGAGTTCACGGTCGTGGGAGACGAACAGGACCGTCTTGCGGGTCTCCTTGAGCCGCTCCTCCAGCCAGCGCTTGCCGGGCACGTCGAGGTAGTTGTCGGGCTCGTCGAGGAGCAGCACCTCGTCGCCGCCGCGCAGCAGCGCCTCCAGCACGAGCCGCTTCTGCTCACCGCCGGACAGCGTGCTCACCTGCCGGAACTGCGCCTTGTCGTACGGCACGCCGAGCGCGGCCGTGGTGCACATGTCCCAGAGGGTCTCGAACTCGTAGCCGTGTACCTCGGCCCAGTCGGACAGGGCCTGCGCGTAGGCGAGTTGGGCCGCCTCGTCGTCGACGGTCATGATGGCGTGCTCGGCCTTGTCGACCTCCGCCGCGACCGCGCGGATGCGGGGCGGGGCGACCGACACCAGCAGGTCCCGTACGGTCGTCTCGTCGCGTACGGAGCCCACGAACTGGCGCATCACGCCGAGGCCGCCGCTGACGGTGACCGTGCCGCCGTGCGGTTTCAGCTCGCCGGAGATCAGCCGGAGCAGGGTCGTCTTGCCGGCGCCGTTGGGGCCGACCAGGGCGACCACGGCGCCTTCGCCGACCCGGAAGGACACATCGCCCAGGAGCGGCCTCCCGTCGGGGAGGTAGTACTCGAGGTGTGCGGCTTCCAGATGTCCCATGACCACGCATTCTGTGGGGCGGCCTCGCGGCCGGGCAAACCCTTATTGTGCCCGCTCGGGCTTCTGGTCCTCGTCGAGCGGCTGTCCGGTCGGGCCCGCGTCCGTGTCCGGTCCGGCCGTCTCCACCGCCGCGCCCGCCCAGGACAGCACCTTCCAGCCGTCGGCCGGTGAGCCGTCCAGGACGACGGTTCCGGTGTTGTCGAGGGGGCGGGCGGCGGCGAAGGACACGTCGACGTTGTCGGCGCGGGCGGCCGTCCACATGCGGATCGCGGCGCCGTGACTGACCATGGCGACGGTGCGGGCGCCGCTGTCGGCGGCCTCGGCGACGACGCCGTCGTAGCGGGCGAGTGCCTCCACGCCGTTCTCGCCGCCGGGCATCCGCAACTCCGTGTCACCCGACGCCCACGCGAACACGATCCGCATGTACTCGTGGCCGGGTTCCCGGTCGCCTGGCAGCATCTCCAGGTCGCCGGCGGTGAGCTCGCGGATGCCGTCCCGGACGCGGACGTCGAGGCCGCGGGCTGCGGCGAGCGGGGCGGCGGTGCGCTGGGTGCGGATCAGGGTGGACGCGTAGAGGGCCTCGATGTCCTCGTCGGCCAGGGCCTCGGGGAGGGCGGCGGCCTGGCGGCGGCCGAGGTCGGTCAGCTCCGCGCCCGGGACGGCGGTGTCGAGGAGGAAGTCCACGTTGGCCGTGGTCTGGCCGTGGCGGATGAGGAGCAGGCGCATGCGGGGGTTCCTCCGATGAAACGGTCCGCCGGGGGTCCGCCGGGCAACAAACGGCCATTTCAGGGTACCCGGCACCGCATGACCCCCGAAGTCGACCTCACGGTCCCTCTTCCCGGCCGCCGCGCCCTGCGCGCATGGCTGCTCTCCCTGGACTCCCGTCTCTTCGAGGCGGCGGTCGAACGGCACTGGCCCGCGGGTGAGCCCGTACTGCCGCGCCTGAGCCGGAGTGCCGACCACGGTGTGCTGTGGTTCGCGACGGCCGCCGCAGTGGCCGCGAGCCGTACTCCGCGCGCCCGCCGGGCCGCGGCCCGGGGCGTCGCCTCGCTGAGTGTGGCCTCCCTCGCCATCAACACGCTCGGGAAGCGGACCGTGCACCGCACCCGGCCCGTCCTGGACCCGGTCCCGCCGGGGCGGCAGTTGAAGCGGCAGCCGATCACCACGTCGTTCCCGTCCGGTCACGCGGCGTCGGCGGCGGCCTTCGCGGCCGGCGTGGCCCTGGAGTCGCCGGCCTGGGGTGCGGTGGTGGCCCCGATCGCGCTCGCCGTCGCCTTGTCCCGTGTCTGCACCGGTGTCCACTTCCCGAGCGATGTGCTGGCCGGGGCCGCGCTGGGGGCGTGCGCGGCGTTCGCGGTGCGCGGGATGGTGCCGACCCGCGGGCAGATCGTGCCGCCGGCCCGGGCCCGTGCGGAGGTGCCGGCGCTGGAGGACGGTGCGGGCCTGGTCATGGTGGTCAACTCGGCGTCGGGCACCGCGGACAGGGCGGACGCGCTGACCGATGTGCTGCCCGGTGCGGAGGTCGTTTCCTGCCAACCGGCCGACATTCATACCGAGTTGGAGAAGGCGGCGGTCCGCGCCGAGGTCCTCGGGGTGTGCGGCGGCGACGGCACGGTGAACGCGGCGGCCGAGGTCGCCCTGCGTCACGGCCTGCCCCTCGCGGTCCTCCCCGGCGGCACCCTCAACCACTTCGCCTACGACCTCGGTGTGGAGGGTCCCCGGGATCTGGGCCGGGCGATCAAGCAGGGTGACGCCGTCCGGGTGGACGTCGGCCGCTTCACGTCCGGCGCCACCAGGGGCATCTTCCTCAACACGCTGAGTCTGGGTGTCTATCCGGAGCTGGTGCGCGAGCGGGAGCGCTGGGCGCCCCGGATCGGCGGCTGGCCGGCGGGCGTGCTGGCGGCGCTGTGGGTGCTGCGCGCGGACCGGCATCCACTGGAGGCCGAACTCGGCGGCCGTACCCGCCCGTTGTGGATGCTGTTCGCCGGCAACGGCACCTACCACCGGAAGGGGATCGCCTCGGGCCGCCGGGTCGACCTGGCGGACGGACGGCTCGACATCCGGATCGTGCACGGCGGACGCAGGCCCGCACTGCGTCTCCTCGCGGCGGCCCTCGCCGGCCCGTTCGCCCGATCCCCCGCCCACGCGGCGGCCCAGGTCCACCGCCTGCGCCTGACCGGTCTCGCGCCCGGCACACTCCTCGCCTACGACGGTGAAGTCACGGACGTGGATGGCGAGTTGACGTTGGAGGAGCTGCCGGAGGGACTGACGGTGTACCGGCCGCTGACCGGGTCCCTGATGACCCGTCAGTCCACATCGTAAAACGCAGGTCTCATCATTCGACATGCGCGCGTACCGTTCTGCTTACGCCGAAGAAGACGCGAAGGGGTAGGTAGAGCCATGCCGAAGCAACAGGAGACCGCTGTCTACACGCACGGGCACCACGAGTCCGTACTGCGCTCGCACACCCGGCGAACCGCCGCCAACTCCGCCGCCTACCTGCTCGGTTCACTGAAGCCCCACATGAAGATCCTGGACATCGGCTGCGGCCCGGGCACCATCACCGCGGACCTGGCGGCCCTGGTCCCGGACGGCTCCGTCACGGGTGTCGACCGCGAGCCGGGCATCCTGGAGCAGGCCCGGGCAACGGCCGCCGGGCGCGGCCTGACCAACGTCGACTTCGCGGTCGCCGACGTCCACGCTCTGGACTACCCGGACGACACGTTCTGCGTGGTCCACGCCCATCAGGTGCTCCAGCACGTGGGCGATCCGGTGCAGGCACTGCGCGAGATGGTGCGGGTGACCAAGCCGGGCGGGTTCATCGCCGCCCGCGACGGGGACTACGCGGTGATGACCTGGTACCCGGAGGTGTCGGGGCTGGACGACTGGCTGGAGCTGTACCGGCGGGTGGCCCGCGCCAACGGGGGCGAGCCGGATGCCGGACGCCGTCTCAAATCGTGGGCGCAGCGGGCCGGGCTGAGCGACATCACGGCCACGTCGAGCACCTGGACGTTCCACTCTCCGGAGGAGCGGGCCTGGTGGAGCGGTCTGTGGGCGGACCGCACGGTCGCGTCCTCGTACGCGGCGGTCGCGACCGGGGGCGGCCACGCGACCGCCGACCAGCTGCGCGCCATCGCCGACGCCTGGCGGGAGTGGGGGAAGCAGGACGACGGCTGGTTCGCCGTGCTGCACGGCGAGATCCTGTGCCGCAAGGCCGCCTGAGGACGCCGGCGACACCGCCGGGCCGGGATCGTCCGAAAGGATCACCACGGCCCGGCCGTCCCAACTAGGCTCGTCCGTATGGACATTCTGGGAGCCACGCTGCGTATCTGCGTCGACGACCTGGAGACCGCCGTCCCCTTCTACGAACGCCTCACGGGTGCCTCGGCGCTCCGTTTCGAGCGCGGCGGGGTGTCGGTGGCCGCGGTCGGGTTCTTCCTGCTGATGAGCGGGCCCGAGGCCGAGTTGGAGGTGTTGCGCAAGGTCTCGGCGACCATCGCCGTCAAGGATGTCGACGAGGCGCACACGCTCCTCACCGACCTCGGGGCCCGGGTCGTCGCGGGCCCGCTGGCGACACCGGTGGGCCGCAATCTGATCGCGGTGCATCCGGACGGGACGGTCTACGAGTACGTGGACCGGCGGGGCTGACGGCCGGCCGCCGGTCCACGCATCGCACCGCCTCGGCTCAGGGCGTTTCCGGCCGCATCCGGAAGTCGTAGCGCGTGGGCAGCGGTTCGTCGGTGAGGCGGGCCCAGAGCCGGCCGATCGACTCGGCGCCCTCGCGCAGGTCGGCGACCTCGAAGCCGTCGGCGAAGACCGCCCAGGCGTCGTCGCGCCGCCCTTCCGCGAGCAGCAACTCGGCCTGGAGCAGCAGGAATCGGCCGCGTTCACGGGTGGCGGGGTGCAGCATCTCCCATACGGCGCGGGCATCCGCCACCCGGCGCACCCGCAGCAGCGCCTCGACGGCCTCGCGGCCGAGCGCGGCCGTGGCGGCGGTCCAGCTCTCGCCGGCGTCGCGCCGCTCGTGGCACAGGTCGGCGAAGGCCTCGTGGTACCGGTCGGCGGCCCGTTCGTGGTTCCCCGCCTCCCGATCGGCCACGGCGAGACAGCGCAGCAACGGCCAGAGGGACGGGGCGAGTCCGAGGGCCCGCTCCCAACTGCGCACCGCCTGCGCCCGATCTCCGGCGTGCCATTGGGCGACACCGAGGTGGTACTCGGTGAGCGGGGTGGCGGGCGCCGTCTCCAGCATGTCCCGCCAGTGCGGGGCGACCAGGGTCTCACCGGGCGGGCGGACCCGGCGCGGCTCGGGCAGGGCGCCACTGCGCAGCAGCGCCGCCCAGGGTGCCTGGGCCTCGCCGAGCGTGGACTCGTCGAAGGGCGTGCCGGGCAGCTTCCAGTCGGTGCGCAGGACTTCGAGGGCGCCCCAGCCGGAGCCGGTGGCGAGGATCTCGCCGGGTTCGGTGTCGGCGTACGGCTTCCAGGCCGCGTGGGCGGCGTCCAGGTCGGCGCGGGGCAGGGCGGTTTCGAGCCGGGCCTCGGCACCGTCCACCACGGCGGGCCACTCCCCATCGGCCTCGGCCTCGAGCGGACCGTAGGCCTCCAGCCAGGACACCTCGCTCTCAGGGTCGAGCCGTACGTGCTCCAACTGGGTGCGCGCCAGGCCCGCCTGGATCTCGCAGTAGCCGCCCGTGCCGGGTTCGGTGAGCCACTCCTGCCAGCGGCGGCCACCGCTGCCGGTGCCCCACACGAAGAGTTTGCGGCCCCGGAGCACATCGGTGGAGGTCTGCACCAGGCCGTGCCCGTCCGCGTCGAGCGCGGCGATCCAGCGGCGCCGCGCGTCCGGGATCTCGTAGAAGTAATCGGCGGCGTAAGGGCTGTTGAGGGGGTACGTCCGGTCCACTCCCTCGTCCGAGGGCACGGGCACCCGGCGCAGTCGCCGCTCGTATCCGAAGTGCCAGGCCTCCGACGCCGGTGCGAGGACCCGGCGTCGCTCCGGTACCGCGATGTTGGACCACCAGTAGGTGGGCACGGGCTTCTCGTGCGGGTTGCGGACGCGGACGCCGACGTGGAGGAAGTCGGAGCCGTCCGGGAGCCACAGGTCGACCTGGAACGGGAGGTCGCGCAGTCGTTCCCACTCCCACAGGCGGAGCATCTCCGCGCCGTCGGGGGCGGGGACGCGGGCGGCGTGCAGGGGCGCGCAGGAGAGGGTGGTGTGGCCGGTGGCGCCGATGTTCCACTCGATGCCGCCGGAGAACCAGGCGCCGTTGAGGGCGAAGTTGGCGGGCTGCAACACCGGGTTGCAGTACAGGAGTTCACGGCTGGTGGGCTTGTGGACGAGGGAGGCGATACGGCCGCCGAGAGCGGGGAGCACGGTGGCGCGCAGCCGGTCGTTCTCGATCACGAGGGCGTCGATCCGGCGGGGTGCGCGGTCTCTGTCGTAGCCGTCGCGGACGCGGATGGGCAGCAGGCTGCGGAGGGGTTCGTAGCCGACCTGGCGGGCCATGTCGCGTGGCAGGTCCTCGCGGTCCCGGTCGTCTAGCTGGTGTGTCTCGTCGAGCGGACGCAGTGGGGGCAGCGGGTTGTCCGGACCCAACTCCGCGGTGGGCAGGGTCAGTACCTCACGTCGGATCGTCGTCACGATCACCATGGAACCCGGCAACCGGTGCGGTGGCCAGGGGCGCTGCCGGTCAGGATTCCGCAAAGGCGGGGGCCGGGAAATTCCGCGTGCGGTGCGGTGACGTCGACGTAGAGTCGGGCGATCGACGGCACGGACCGAGGAGTGGAACGGCGGATGGGCGAGCAGCACACGTACCGGGTGATCGTCCGGGGCACCTGGGACGGGCTGACGGAGGAGGCGCGGCAGCGGCTGCTGAGCGAGGCCCCGGAGCACGGGATGCCGAGCATGCGGTTCAGCGAGGAGGGTTCGCTCAGTTACGAACCGTCGCCGCTCAAGCACTTCTCGTGGCGGTATGTGGTGGTGTCGGACGCGGCGGACGGCGAGGAGATGGCGGCGGCGCTCGCGGAGGACCGCGCCGAGACCGCGTTGACGGGCCTCGGTTACGGCTTCCGCGGTCTGAGGTCGACGGTGACCGACCTGGACACGATGAAGGTCAACCGGAAGTCCGCATCTCGGCGGTGATCGCCCAGCGCTCGTGGTCGCGCCACCCGCCGTCGATGTAGATCATGTTCGGCGAGAAACCTTCGAGCCGGAATCCGCAGCCGCGGGCGAGGGCGATCGAGGGGGCGTTGGTGGGCTGCACGTTGATTTCGAGCCGGTGCAGCCGCATCGGCCCGAAGGCGTGGTCCACCACGAGGTTCATCCCCTCGCTCATCAGCCCGCGCCCGGCCGCGTGCGCGAAGGCGCCGTAGCCGAGCGCACCGCACTGGAAACCGCCCTCGACGATGTTGTTGATGTTGATGAACCCGACGATGCCCCCACCGTCCAGCTCGCACACGAGGAACCCGGCCTTGGCGGGATCCTCGATCAGCCGCCGCGCATAGGCGGTGTACGCGTCGCCGCTCGCCGGCGGGAACAGCCACGGCTGGTGCAGATCCTTGCTCTCCCGGGCACGTGCGGTGAACTCGGCACCGTCCTCGTAGCCGAAGTGACGTATCCCCACACGGGGGCCCTGGGCGAGATAGCGGGAAGTGGAGTGCGGCATCCCGTCACCCTAGTCAGGGTCGGCGGCGCCGTCGCATGAAATACGCCCCGCACAGGGCGCCGATGACCGCCGTGGCCAGCAGTGCCATCCACAGCGGCATGGTGACCTCGGGGATCAGCAGGCGGATCCTGGTGGCGCGGGTGTTCTCGAAGATGAAGACGAGGGCCAGGACGGCGAGCAGCAGAACGGTGATCCGGGCGGGCGTCAGCAGGCGTTCCCGCTGGCCGGTCCGCCCACCGCTCTCGGTGGTCTTCGGGCTCATGTCTCCAGGGTGGGCCCGAATCGGCCATCACGCACGGTGAAGGGGTGCCCCCGGGCGGCTCAGCCGCCGACGACGGGCAGCTCCAGTACGCCGGTGTCCCTCGGCGAGCTGATCACGGTGACGGGCTTGATCCCCCGGTTCCCGGTGTACGCGTCGTCGCTCGCCGCGATCACGAACCGCAGCCGGTGCCCCTTCGTGAACCGGTGCACGATCCCCGGCAGGGTGACCGTGAAGGTCTTGGTGACGTCCGGGATCCGGACCGGGGCGACCAGCCGGTGGACCAGGGTCCCGGTGCCGTCGGGGGCGAGGTCGTACAGCTTGGCGAAGAGGACGAGCCTGTCGGCGGCGTCGCCGGAGTTCTGCACGCGCCGCGCGGCCGGCGAGACGACCTTGAGGGTCGCCCTCGGTGCGCCCACGACGTCCGTCGTGCGGATCAGGGGTGCACCGGTCCAGCCGAGGAAGGTGCCACGGGTGTCGTACGGTGCCGGGTCCGGAAGGCCGGTCATGCCGCTCGGCGAGTTCTCCGAATGACTCGTGGGGACAGGCCGGTTGACATAGTCGCGGCTGCCGCGCGCCACCTCCGCCCGGTCGTCCACCAGTCTGCCGTCGCCGGAGAGATACAACTTCTTCTCCAGCGCGGGGAGTCGGCCGGCCGTGGCGTAGGTGCCGGCCGGGTCCGTGATCCAGTCGCGGTAGTAGGCGAAGGCCGGTCCGGTGTCCACGCTCGTCCGCCCGCGCAGATAGCGCTCGCACCAGGCCGCGATCCGCCGCCCGACATAGCTCGACTCCAAGTCGCCCCGACCGAGGTCGAGTTCACCGGCGACCGACCCGCCACTGTGCCCCCACGACTGCCAGATCATCTTCGCCGTCGTCCCCTGCGCCCTCAGGGTCTTGTACGTCGCCGTCGCCTCGTTGAGGTTGAACAGGCTGTCGGCCTGCCCCTGGACGAGGAGCGTCGGCGCCTCGACCCGCTTCAGATACGACACCGGCGAGACGCTGCGGGCGTACCCGAGCACGTCCGCCGTCGCCTTCGCCGGATAGCTTCCGGAGTTCAGCGCGCGGATCAGGGCGCAGGCCTCACTGACGAAGTGCACACAGGCGAGGGAGTTGATCCGGGTCGGGTCGAGTCCGGGCACGGTCAGGGGCTGGGTCTCGCCCATGAGGTAGAAGCCGTTGGTCCACTGCCACTTGAAGACTCCGGGCACGCTCCCACCGTTGTCGGGGTCGAGGGAGTACGCCAGGTCGTGCCAGGTGACCATGGGGACGAGCGCGTCCACCCGGTGGTCCACGGCGGCCGTCGCCAACTGGACGGCGCCGCCGTACGATCCGCCGATCATCCCGACCCGGGGATCCCCCTTCGTGTCGAGTGTCACGAAGTCCGCCCTGGTCCCGTCGTCCGCGGCGCGCGTGCCCGCGAGGAAGTCGACCAGTCCCGACGCGGCCGTACCGTCGATGTCCGGGTCGTCGAGCGAGATGGGACACCCCGACCTCCCGAAGCCCAGCCCGGAGTAGACGAGTCCGACATAGCCGCGCCGCGCGAAGGTCCTGCCGATGGCGTCCGTGGATCCGTCGGACTTGCTGCCGCCGAAGCCGTTGGTCGCCAGCACGGCGGGCGCGGGGTGGGCGCGGTCCACGCCCGCGGGCCGGTACAGGTCGGCGTCGACCGCGCAGTCCCGGCCGCCCGCGCGGACGGTGAACTTCACTGCGGTGACGGTGTATTGGTCCGTCGCGGCGGCCCGGCCGGTAAGCGCGAGGGGTGCGGCGAGGGTGAGCGGTGCGGTGAGCGCGAGAGCCAGTGCGGCATGGATTCCGGACACACGACGGGACAAAGGGGACCTCCACACTGAGGACAACCCGACGGAGAACAAGACGGAGGACAAAGGGAGTTTCCTGACAGCGGTACGGCAAGCGGGCGGCTACCGCAGCGCGGGCTCGTCCAGCGTCAACGTGCCCGCGTCCGCGTCCAGTTCGGCCGCCACCCCGAGCGGTATCGTGAGCGCCCCTTCGCAGTGCCCGAACCCGAACTCCTCGACGACGGGCACCCCGAGCCCGCCCAGCCGGTCGACGAGCACGGGGCGCAGTTTCTCGTAGGGCCCGCAGCCGGACCAGGAGCCGAGCGCGATGCCGGAGACACCGTCCAGCCAGCCGCTGCGCAGGAGTTGGGTGAGCATCCGGTCGATGCGGTACGCCTGTTCGCCGACGTCCTCGACGACGAGCAGTCCGCCGCGCGCGCCGGCCGGTGCGTGCGGGGTGCCGAGGTCGGTGGCGAGCAGGGCCAGGCAGCCGCCGAGGGTGACACCCCGGGCCGTCCCGGGCACCAGCGCACCGCCGCCGCCCGGGACGGCCCGGATGGTCAGCACGGACTCCGGGTCGAACAGGGTCGCCCTCAACTGCTCCTGGGCACGGGCGTTCTTGACGAAGTCGGCGCCGGCCGCGGCGGGCCCGTACAGGGTGACCAGGCCCAGCCTGGTGGCGAACGCCTGGTGCAGCACCGTGGGGTCGCTGAAGCCGACGAACACCTTGGGTCCCGCGGCGCGCATCGCCTCCCAGTCGAGCAGGTCGACGATGCGCTGCACGCCGTAGCCGCCGCGGGCGCACAGCACGGCGGCCACGGACGGGTCGCACCAGGCGTTCTGCAGATCGGCCGCGCGGTCCGCGTCCGTACCGGCCAGATAGCCCAACTCGCCGTGCCGGTCACGGACATGGGGTGCCACGACCGGGTCCAGGTCCCAGCCGCGCAGGATGTCCAGGCCCGCCTCAAGGCGTTCCTCGGACACCGGCCCGCTGGGCGCGACGACGGCCACACGGGCTCCGGGGGCGAGTCGGCACGGCCTGACGAGTGCGGTCACCTGCTGAGCTCCAGGGTGGGGACGCCGGGCGGGTCGATGCCGAAGACCTGTGCGTACAGGGAGAGTTCGGCCTCCAGGGCGCGGATCATGGTGTCGGCGCGGCGGAATCCGTGGCCCTCGCCCTCGAACGCGAGGTAGGCGTGCGGCACTTGGCGTCCCCGCATCCGCTCCAGAAACCGTTCGCACTGGACGGGCGGGCAGATCACGTCGGCCAGGCCCTGCATCAGCAGGAAGGGGGCGGTGATGCGGTCGGCGTGCTCGACGGGTGAGCGTTCGGTGTACCGGGCGGGCACGTCGGCGAGGGGTCCGACCAGGCTCTCCAGGTAGCGCGACTCGAAGTCGTGGGTCTCCCCCGAGGCCCAGTTGGCCAGGTCGAGGACCGGATAGATGATGGTGCCGCAGGCGTAGACGTCGGTCGTCACCAGGGAGGCGGCGCTGGTCCAGCCGCCCGCGCTGCCGCCCCGGACGGCGAGCCGGGCACGGTCGGCGGTGCCCTCGTCGGCGAGGGCGAGGGCGACGGCCGCGCAGTCCTCGACGTCGACGACGCCCCACTGTTCACGCAGCCGGTTGCGGTACTCCCGGCCGTGCCCGGTGGAACCGCCGTAGTTGACCTCGGCGACGCCGATGCCCCGGGAGGTGAAGTAGGCGATCTCCAGGTCCAGGACGAGGGGTGCCCGGCTGGTGGGTCCGCCGTGCGCCCAGATGACATACGGCGGCAGTTCGTCGCCCGGCGCGGTCCAACTCGGGCTGTGCGGTGGGTAGATGTGGGCGTGGATGTCGCGTCCGGCGGGGCCGGTGAAGGTGCGGATCTGCGGCTCGGGGTAGTGGGCGGGGTCCACCGGGTCGTCGTGGGCGGCGCCGATGACCCGGGCCCGGCCGGTGCGGGTGTCCAGTTCGACGACCTCGTGGGCGCTGCGCGGGCTGGCGCCGACGCCGACGATCCGCTCGCCGTGCACCGCGAGCGTGGAGGTGAACTCCGTCCAGGGGCCGGCCGCGTCGACGACCTCGCCGGTCTCCGGGTCGAGTACGCCGAGCAGGGCGGCGCCCCGGCCGTGCACGACGGCGATCAGGCCGCTCTCCAGCGGTGCGAACCAGCGCTGGCCGAGCTTCCACAGCGGCCCGCCGAACTCCTCCTCGCGCGGGCACAGCGGCTGGTGGTCGCGGTAGAGGTTCCACCAGCCGGTGCGGTCGCTGGCGTACAGCAGCGAGCCGTCGAACCCCCAGTCGACCTGCGCGACCGACTCCTCGGACCCGCCGGCCACGACCCGCGGCTCGCCGAACGTGCCGTCGTCGGCCACCTCGGCGAGCAGCAGCTCCGTGCCGTCCCACGGCATCCGAGGATGGTCCCAGGCGAGCCAGGCGGCCTTCCGCCCGTCGGGCGAGACACGCGGCCCGGACACGAACCGGTGCCGGTCGTCGGTGAGTTCGCGTACGGCGCCCCGGTCCTCGGCGGCGGAACCGTCCAGCGGTACGGCGGCCAGGACGCGTCGCACGTCACCGGGTCCGTCGCCGGTGAACTCCTCCAGTACGCACCACACTTCACCCGACTCCGGGCGCAACTGCGGCTCCGCCCAACGGAGTCCACCGCCGACGCGCGACACGGGAGTGAGGGGGCACGGCTCGCTCCCGGGGTCGTGGCGGTACAGCCGCTGATCGGCGAAGTCCACGAAGACAACGAGGGGTTGGCCGTCGTGAACGGCTCCGGCCCAGGGCCGTCCGCCGTACTCGATGACTCTGCTGCGGACGTTCCATGGCGCGGGCAGCACCGACTCCTGGGAACCGTCCGCGCGCCGGCGCACCAGAGTGCGGCGGCCGGCCTCGGTGGGCCGTGGTTCGGTCCACCAGGTCTCGTCGCCGACGAATCCGACGAACTCGGGATGTCCGTCGTGCGCGGCGGCGAGCGCCGCGTCGATGGGCGAGGGCCACGAGCCGTACGCCAACGTCCGCATGGTCTCCCCCACTTGTCAGGCCGTCCGCAGAAAGCGGTCGAGGACACGCACGCCGAAGTGGAGTGCGTCGACGGGGACCCGTTCGTCCACTCCGTGGAACAGTGCCTGGTAGTCGAAGCCCTCGGGGAGCTTCAGTGGTGCGAAGCCGTAGCCGGTGATGCCGAGACGCGAGAACTGTTTGGCGTCGGTGCCGCCGGACATGCAGTAAGGCACCACATGTCCCTCGGGTGCGAACTCCGCGACGGCGGCCCGCATTCGGGCGTACGTCAGTGAGTCGACCGGTGCCTGGAGGGCCACCTCGCGGTGGAGGAACTCCCAGTCGACGTCGGGGCCGGTGAGGCGGTCCAGGGTGGTGCGGAACTCCTCCTCGCCGCCCGGCAGATAGCGTCCGTCGACGTGGGCCACGGCCTCGCCCGGGATCACGTTGACCTTGTAACCGGCGTTCAGCATGGTCGGGTTGGCGCTGTTGCGGACGACGGGTTCGACGAGTCTCGACGCCGGGCCGAGCTTGGCGAGGAGCAGGTCGATGTCGTCGAGGTCGGGTTCGAGGCCGTACAGGGCGGCGAGTTCGGTGAGGGCCGCGCGGACGGTCGGGGTGAGCCGCAGCGGCCATTCGTGTTCGCCGATGCGGGTGATCGCGGCGGCGAGGCGGGTCACCGCGTTCTCGTGGTTGACCTTGGAGCCATGGCCGGCCCGGCCGTGCGCGGTCAACTTGAGCCAGGCGGTGCCGCGTTCGCCGGCGGCGATGGGGTAGATCTTCCGGCCGCCGCCGTCGTGGAAGGTGAACGCCCCTGATTCGCTGATGCCTTCGGTGCAGCCCTCGAAGAGTCCGGGGTGCCGGTCGGCGAGGAATCCGGAGCCGTCCTCGGCACTGGCCTCCTCGTCGGCGGTGAACGCGATGACGAGATCGCGGCGCGGCCGTACGCCCAGCCGGGCCCAGGCCCGTACGACGGCGAGGATCATCGCGTCCATGTTCTTCATGTCGACCGCGCCGCGCCCCCACACGACGCCGTCGCGGATCTCCCCGGAGAAGGGGTGCACGCTCCAGTCCTCGGCCTGCGCGGGCACGACGTCCAGGTGGCCGTGGACGAGCAGCGCGTCCGCCGACGGGTCGGTGCCCTCGATGCGGGCGACGACGTTGGTGCGGCCCTGGGTGCGTTCGAGGAGGGTGGGTTCGAGGCCCGCACCGGCCAGCCGCTCGGCGGCGTACTCGGCGGCGGGGCGCTCCCGGCAGTCTCCGCCGCCCCGGTTGGTCGTGTCGATGCGGATGAGGTCCGAGGTGAAGGTGACCACCTCGTCCAGGGCCCGCGCGTCGATGTCAGCCATACTGCTCCTCCACCGCGGCCGAGACGATCGTGGTGACCGCCTTGAAGGTTCGGATCCCCTCGTACATGGTGTCGCTGGTGTAGGCCACCTTCCGCTCACCGGCCCGCCCGACACCGGGCACGACGGTGGCGGCCATGGCGAGATGCTCGGCGTCGAATTCGAGGGCGACGGTGAACGGCCCTCCCCGCACCGGTTCCTGACGGACCGCCAGCTTCGCCGCCTCCTTCGCCGCCGCGCGGATGTCGGCGGCCGTCCTCGCCGGTGTCCGGCACACGGCCGCGTACCGCGACACATGGTCCTTGACGGCGACCTTCAGCGCCCCGGGCGCGTACCCGAGGGCGTCCTCGCAGGCCACGTCGTCACCCGTGACCAGGATCACCGGTACCCCGTACTCGGCGACGACATGCGCGTTGAGCAGACCCTCGCTCGCACGGACGTCGTTCAGCCACACCCCGGTGATCGAGTTCGCGAGATAGGTGTGGGCGAGAACGCCCTCCATGCCGGCGCCCGCGTGGTAGCCGACGAACGCGATGCCGTCGACGTCGCCGTGCTGCACGCCCTCCACCATGGACAGCGACTTGTGCCGTCCGGTGAGCATCTGCGTCCGCTCGTCCAGCCGCTCCAGCAGCAGGTTGCGCATCGTCCAGTGCGCCTCGTTGACGAGCACCTCGTCGGCGCCGCCGTCGTAGAAGCCGAGGACGGCGGCGTTCACGTCCGAGGTGAACAGCGAACGGCACCGCTCCCACTGCGGTGTCCCCGGCAGCACGTCGGCGGGCCAGGTGACGCCGGTGGCACCCTCCATGTCGGCGCTGATGAGGATCTTCATGCTGCTTCACATTACGCGTCGGCGCGGGAACTTCACACGAGGCGGAGAGGGGGGTCGGGTCCGCACCTGCACCTCGGCGCTTCGGGAGGGTGGACCTGATTCCCACGCGTGTCCCTCCAGCGGCGCGGTACGCGAGGACAGGGTTCCAGGTCGAGGTGCCGAGCCTCGGCAACCGGGGCCTCGTCCGGCCGTCCCTACCCGGACGAGGCAGTGCTGACGCACAAGGAGTGACGGCGATGACCAGACGTCGAAACGGAATTCCACCACGTCGTAGGAGCAGGTACCGATCGTCCTCCGCCCGCGTCGAGCAAGCGCAGATGGACGCGTACCGAGTGCTCGGGCCCGGAGCCGCCGCGCACCGCCTGGAGCATGCGGGCGAAGACATCGGCGGTGAGGTCGTCGGCGGTGTGCCCGTCACGGCGGCAGGTGCGGGCGCAGCGGCGCGCGGCGTCCGCGTGACGCCGTACAGCTGGCCTGCCACCGAGTCGGCCCGCCTGGATGCGGTCCGACGAACCCCGGGCCGTGCGCCGGGGCAGGACACCGGCCGAAGAGCGCACCGGCATCACCGTGCACATTCCGGAAGATCAGCGGCCCTGCCAGTGCCGCGACCGCATCGCCGTCAGGCTTGCACGGTGGGCCGGACGACGACGTCGCGCTGTCGGACCATCGCCGCCGCTGTCTCGGGGCTTGCCCCCTTGCCCACCCCTTCGGTGTCGGTGAACCCGGGTGAGACGAGGGTGACGCGCAAGTGCGGTCCCGACTCCTGCCGCAGCCCCTCGGTCAGTACCTTGACCGCAGTCTTCGTGGCCGCGTAGACGCCCTGAGGGGATTTCACGACGCAGGCCGCGATGGAGGCCACGTTGGCGAACGGTCGGGACATGATCCAGGCCGCCGTCACCGACCTGAAGGACGCGTGCCCGGCCACCGGGGCGATCCGCACCGACATCAGCCCGGCCGACATGGGTGCCGCCCTCGCAGGCATCGCCCCGACCTCGGCGAAGCCCGGACAACGGGAGCAGGCCGAACGTCTCCTCGATCTCACCCTGGACGGCCTCAGGACCGGTTCGTAACGCCGAGGTCGAACATATGGGCGGCCACTCGGCGCCCCGTTCATGGCCCGGGTTTTCCCCGGAGTGCTGTCAACTCTCGGGAGGCGGGCGCCGATTGAGGGCCATTGTCATGACGGCGGTTTCGCCTGTGACTGGGCGGCCCGGAGGTCGGCGAGGAGTTCGGCCCGCCCGGCGAGCACGCCGGACAGGATGGTGCGGGCGACCCGGAGCAGTTCGGCGATGTCCGGACCGGTCAGCGAGTAGTAGACGGTCGAGCCCTCTTTGCGGGTCACCACCAGGTTCGCCCGCCGCAGCACCGCCAGTTGCTGCGACAGGTGGGCCGCCTCGATGCCGACCTCGGGCAGCATCTCCGCCACCGCATGCTCGCGCTCGCTCAACAGCTCAAGGACCCGGATGCGGGCCGGGTGGCCGAGTGTCTTGAAGAACTCGGCCTTCAGTTGGTACAGCGGCGTACTCATCGTGCCGTCGCCTCCCGGTGCGGCAGCACGTCCGCACCCGACCGTCCTCGGCGCATCGCATCCACCCACTCGTCACACACCTGCGACCCATCCTCGCCCGCGGCAGCGGCGACACCGAATCCGCGCACAGGCCCGCGTGAGAATCATTCCGCTGCGCGGCGCAGGCGACGCCGGGTACAAGTGCCCCGTCTGCCGCCTGAAATGCCGCCCCACCGCCGTCGGCACGGAGGCGGCCTGCTGTCCTTCACTACGACGGTGAGTATCGCCGTCCAAAAGGGGAT
Source organism: Streptomyces sp. NPDC050549 (assembly GCF_040655035.1). Taxonomy (NCBI): domain Bacteria; kingdom Bacillati; phylum Actinomycetota; class Actinomycetes; order Kitasatosporales; family Streptomycetaceae; genus Streptomyces; species Streptomyces sp. NPDC050549. The sequence goes on along the minus strand of NZ_JBFAJD010000021.1, from coordinate 4,106 downwards.
CCGGGTCCTCCCGTTCCGGCTGCCCAACGGCCAGGCACCACAGCCGAGCGGGCCGCAGCGCTGAAGGCAGCCGTCATCCACGCACAGCGGTCGGGCGCTCGGCCGACTGTGGCCCACCGCGCGGTCACGGCCGACAGTCCCTGGTCTCTTGCCGCGGCCGGCAGCCGGCCACGGCCCACGGCCTTCGGCTACGGCACTCCGGAGCTCAGGGCGCGGGACCGCTGTCCGCCGAAGCAGCCGCCGCAAGGGCGGCCCGCGAAGGCACAGCCGGCCTCGCAGGCGCGGTCGCCGCCAGCGTATCCGGCCGGGAGCCGGCCTCGACAGGCCTCGCCGAGGACGTGGCCATCGCTGCGGAGGAAGACATCTCCACCGTCGTGCCCGTGCGGGACGGAAACGGCGCCTTCGCGCCGGGCCGAGTCCGGCGAGGTCAGGCCCCCGGCTCGTCGGCCCGCCATCCCGTCGTACGCCACTCGTGGCGGCCCTTCACCGGCTCGCCGTGCCGTGTGCTGTGCGCGGTGAGCGCGCCGACCCGGTCGGGGTGCACCGGGATGGGCGGGCAGTCGCCAGGGGGGACGAGGGAGCCGTCGGCGGGGATCGCGGCCAGTTCCAGGCTGCGGCCCGCTGCGGCGAGACGGCGCGCGGCCTCGGTGATCGCCAGCTGTCCCTCGGCCGACCAGCCGCGAAGTCCGGTCAGATCGACGATGACCGGACCGCTGCCGCGTCCGACCACCCAGCCGACAGCACCCGCGAAGCGACGGACGGCCTCCGGGCCGAGATATCCGGAGACGGAAAGGATGCCGAGATCCTGCTCGGCGGTGTAGCGCCACTCGATGGTCATGACCGTCAACTCCCTTGCGCGGTGAGCCTGTCTGCTTCAGAGGGGGAGGGTGATCCAGATGCTCTTGCCCCTGTCGTCGGCATCGCCCCGGACGACCGCGGTGCCGCCCAGGCCGAGGGTGAGTTCCATGACGGTGCCCAGGCCGCCCGTCCCGGTGCCGGTGACCGCACCGTAGAGCGCCGGCCGGTAGGGGTGGCGGTCGTGTACGGCGAAGGCCAGACAGTCCGCGCCCGCAGCGTAGATCACCGTCACCTGGGGGGAGAGCGCGGCAGCATGCCGGACACTGTTGGTGACCAGCTCGCCGAGTATCAGCAGGGCCGGGTCGACCGTGGGGTGGCGCAGGCTGATCCCCCACTCGGTCAGCGCCCGTTCGGCGGTCTGCCGGGACAGCCGGACGGCGGACGGCTCGGTGGGCAGGGTGAGCACGTGCCGGTGGGGCAGGGCTTCGAGCCGCGTGGCCATCAACTCGCCGTCCCGCGGACCAGCCGGAAGCCGGAGACAGTCTGGGGATGGATACGGACGATCGTGTCATGGGGGCCGTACGTCCAGCCGGTGAGCGTACGGCGGTAGTGGGCGGCCTCGTTCGGATCGGTGATCACCTCGGCGGGCCCGGCCACCGTCACCGTCCAGCCGGTGCCGGTCGCGGCACGTACCTCGTCCACCTGGTACGTCGCTGTCAGGGGGACGGCTGCCGCCTGCACCGGGGCGCGCACCACCAGGCGGCCGTGCTCCCAGGTGTGCCGGCCGGGCCGGACGACGGTCGCCTCCCGCCGCGGGTACACCAACCGCCCCAGGGTGCTGCCCTCCAACAACCACAGGGCCTCTGCACCGGACACCTCGACCATGCGCGGAGCTGCGGGCACAGTGCTCATCGGACGGTTTCCTCTGCTTCCTCGGTTAGGGGCCCGGACGGCCGGGCAGCGAGCGGCGGCATGACACCGGCGCACTCCAGGTAGGTGCGGGCGCCCCGGATCGCCTCGGGTGTGGTGGCGTACTCGCGCCCCTCCAGACGCAGCAGTTCCAGCGCCCCGACCGAGTCCAGGACCTGGCGCTGGCCGGGACGTATCCCGGAGGTCATGACGGCGATGCCCCGCCGCTGGAGCTTGTCCACCGCGTCCTTGAGGACGAGGGCGCCGGTGGCGTCGATCGTGGTCACGCGGGACATGCGCAGGATGACCACGCGCACGTCGGCGACCTCGGCCAGTTCGAGGAGGAAGCGATGGGCGGCGGCGAAGAACAGCGGACCGTCGATGCGGTACGCCACGATGTGCTCGGCCAGCAGCGCGTGCTCCTCGGCGCTGTGGTCACCGCGGTCCAGGGGGACCTCTTCGAGCCGGGCCTGCTTGGCCACCGCGCGCAGGGCCAGGGCGCCCGCCACCGCCAGGCCGATGATCACGGCGTACACGAGGTCGAGGGCGAGGGTCGCGACGGCGGTCAGCACCAGGATCAGCGCGTCGGCGCGGGTGGCCTTCGCCATCGCGCGCAGCGAGCCGACCTCGACCATGCGGATCGCGGTGGCGAGCAGCACACCGGCCAGCGCGGCGAGCGGGATCTTCGAGACCAGGGGCGCGGCCGCGAACACGATCACGGCGAGGATCGCGGCGTGGGTGAGGGCCGCCAGCCGGGACCCGGCGCCGGTGCGGACGTTGACCGCCGTGCGCGCGATCGCGCCGGTCGCCGGTACCCCGCCGAACAGCGGGGCGGCGATGTTGGCCAGCCCCTGACCGAACAACTCCCGGTCCGGATCGTGTTTCTGACCTACCGTCATGCCGTCGGCGACCGACGCCGACAGCAGCGACTCCAAAGCCGCCAGCGCCGCGACCGCCACCGCCGGAGCGAGCAGGGAACCCAGCGAGCCCAGGTCGAGGAAGGACAGTGAGGGAGCCGGGAGCCCGGAGGGCAGATCACCGATCGGGGTGGCGGCGTCCAGACCCGCGAGCTGCGCCACGACGGTGGCCGCGATCACCGCGAGGATGGAGAACGGGACGGTGGGTCGCAGGCGGGCACCGACCAGCATCACGCCGGCGACCGCCGCTGCGAAGGCGATGGCGGTCCAGTTGGGATCCTTCGCGAACTCCTCCAGCGCGCGCCAGGTCACGACGAGTACCCGCTCGCCCTCCGGCTTGGGCACCCCCAGGGCATTCGGGATCTGCTGCAGGCCGATCACGCAGGCGATGCCGAGGGTGAAGCCCTCCACGACCGGAGCGGGCACGTACTGCATGTACTTCCCGGCCCGCAACAGGGCGAGCGCGACGAGCATCACGCCCGCCATCAGCCCCACCGCGAGTACTCCGGACGGTCCGTGCGCGGCGACGATCGGCACCAGCACCACCGTCATCGCGCCCGTCGGCCCGGACACCTGCAGATTCGAGCCGCCGAACACCGCCGCCAGCGCACCGGCGACGACCGCGGTCGCCAGACCCGCCTCCGCGCCCAGCCCGGAGGAAACACCGAAACCGAGCGCGAGCGGCAACGCGACGACCGCCACCGTGAGACCTGCCAGGAGATCGCGGCGCGGGTCGCGGCGCGCCTCCGTCCAATCGGTGCGCCTGGGCAGCAGCTCGACGATCCGGCCCCGGATCCGGGTGAGAGCGGACGTCATCGTACGGTGACCCTGTCTTCCCGCAGTTCGGCCAGGAGCTCGTTCCGGCCGGAGAGCATCTCGGTCAGGATCCGGCGTGCGGCCCCCATCAGGTCGGCGACGTCTCCGCCGGCCAGCTCGTAGACGACCGTGGCCCCCTCCCGCGTCGAGGTGACGATCCCGGAGCGGCGCAGGACGGCCAGCTGCTGGGAGAGGCCGGAGGGCTCCACCTCGATCGCGGCCAGCAGGTCCCGTACTGGCAGCGGCCCGTCCTGCAACAACTCCAGCACCCGGATCCGTACGGGATGCCCCAGCATCCGGAAGAACTCGGCCTTGGCCTGGTACAGCGGAACGGACACGGCTCCTCGACCTCCCCGACAGCGCCCCACCCGGGAGGCAAGTGAACGCTGCGTCTGCGGCTACATGCGGACACAGTCACTACAGCATCTAGGCAATTGCGAAATTTTGCAATTACGCATCTGACTGCCGTCGGACCGTTCGCCCCAAAACCATCGATCCTGCAGTCGGTGTCAAGCCCTCCGTCGACACCGTCGACCCGCCGGATGCTTGCCGATCACCGCGAGGACGGGCATTCGACAGCCGGGCCGAGGTCGCTTCGGTTCGGCTCAACTGGGCTCAGTGGGACGGTCGTTGCCGGTGTCCGTGGATCCGTAGCGGTCGGTCGCC